>JAHBXT010000001.1:1200000-1563138 GCA_019636385.1 Pirellulaceae bacterium
ATTGCCCAACCGCGAATGCACTGCGGTTCTCAGCCAAGCTTCATGCTGGCTCAACCCAAGCAACAATAAGTCTCCATCAGCGGTGGCTGTCATTTGACTCTGATTGAAAGGTTTGCAGGCGAATCGGCGGATAAAACGTAGCTACCCTCACCTATTCTGTAACCACCGGGGCATAGACGGTGGACGGGCAAACTTGTTCCCTCTGCGCTGGCGAACGTAACCACTGCTGTTGCCGCCTAAGTTCTATTGTTGCAACATTTCTATGCTATCTTGGCCAAGCTCAAAAAAAAGCGACAATTAGCCGCCTTAGGCTATCACTCCACCCGTTTAGGGCATTCGACCCGCTGCACTGTCCTATTTCAGCAACTCATACGATCAACCAGGCAACATTCGCCATGCAAATCGACCGAAGCAACTATGGCTCGACACCAGATGGCCAAGAAGTCGAACTATTTAGCATCTCCAACTCATCGGGTTGGATGGTGCAACTCACCAATTTCGGTGCCATCCTGACCAGCGTCGTCGTTCCCGATCGCGATGGCACATTAGGGAATATCACTTTGGGATTCGACTCACTGGCTAGCTACCTCCAACGCCATCCGTTTTTCGGTGCCACCGTCGGCAGGTTTTGCAATCGGATCGCGGCTGGCAAATTTGAGCTGGACGGCAAGGTGTATCAGCTATCTGTCAACAAGCCACCCAATCACATTCACGGCGGGCAGATCGGCTTTGACAAGCGGGTATGGCGCGCTGAAACGGTAGCGCCCGATGCGCGGACGGCCGGGGTGCGATTGAGTCTGACCAGCCCCGATGGCGAAGAGGGTTATCCGGGAACCGTGCAAGCGACCGCCGAGTACCTATGGGATGAAGCAGGGCAATTGACCTGTACCTTTCGCGCGACATCCGATCAACCCACCGTCATCAATATGACTAACCATGCTTACTGGAATTTGGCTGGAGCCGGTAACGGCGACATCCGTCAACATCTCCTACAACTGGCGGCCAGTCAATACTTAGAAGTCGACGAAACGCTGATTCCCACCGGCGCGATTGTAGGCGTGGCGGACACACCGTTGGACTTTCGTCAATTCCATGCGATTGGCGAGCGACTAGATCAGTTACCCGCTACGAAAGGCTACGACCATTGCTTCGTAGTGGATGGTCAGCCCGGTAGCATGCGCCGCTGTGCGCGAGCCATTGATCCTCAAAGCGGTCGATCGCTGGAAGTCTTGACCACGCAGCCCGGCGTCCAGCTCTACACCGGCAACCACCTGACCGGCGCTTTTGCTTCCCACGCTGGCTTCTGCCTAGAGACACAGCATTATCCCGATTCGCCGAACAAACCTCATTTCCCCTCCACCCGACTGGTGCCTGGACAGGTCTTCGAGCAAGTGACTGTCTACCGTTTTGGAATTGCACAATCAGTTTCGCAGTAAGCGGAGGTTGTGACAGGAACGCGGAGGAGCTACGATCGACTGCAGACAGCGGTCGAGCATGAATCGAACCAGCAAGCCAGAACCGCCGAACGTCCCGCGACTGTTGGCACACCATTGCCATCCGGCTCACCAAGGTGACACTGCGAGTTAACCATTTGGTTTTGAATATTGCGCAGCCACATTCGCGACTTGTGGACTGCTCTTGACTGATTGAAGGCGAAAGCCACAGTCTGACAGTTTGATCTTTAGCCTCTAAAACGAGGGCGACCCGATCTGTCATCAGAACAGCAGTAGCAGCTTGAATGTCCCGCCACGCATGCCTGGTATTGAGTTTCATCGGTCTGCTTCTGAGTTTCGGAGCCAAACCGCTACCTGCGGGGCTGAGAACTTTCAATGTCCACCTTTCGGGCGTGGATGAGTTTTCTGGAAACACTTTGCGAGTGTTTGGTACACTCACCGTTGATCCTGCTCAGCCCATCACTTTTGAGGGAATTTCGTCGGCACTTGACATTCAGCAGAATTCGCTCACTCCGATTCAATTGCCCAGCAATCCAAATCTCGTTGGCCAGGTTTCGGACAACTTGGCATAGTTTCTCTTCGACAATATGCTATCCCTTAACCGCACTGCGAATGACGGTGCTGTTATCGAACGGGATACAGTTAGTTTATCTACCCGTGCATTCCTTATCTTTGGTTCGAGTAGCATCCCACATCTAGTGGGATTTTAGAAAATTGAATCCACCTTCTGTAGCAATTAACGATGTGCCTTTTTAAGGCCAGCGGACAGGCGGACGGGCCAGTTGGCGCCGCAATCCCAGAACCTTCATCCTTAGTGATGATGGTCGTATTGAGGGCATGTATTCCGCTACAACGGCAGCGGAGTTGGAGGACGCGGTTTACTCTTGATTTCTGATCTTCTGACGTCTCATGCGTTTTGCAGGCGTGAGCACATTTTCTAAAGCTCCTGCTTGGTGAAATGCTGCCCATCCTAGCAGCAATCGTATTTCTTTAGCCAGCTCCGGCTGCGTTGCGAATGCTGTGGGTGGGGTTAAAATGCCAGTTTCGGGTATCTCACGCCATTGTGTGACTCCCGCCAATTGCGCTTATATTGCAGGTTGGTGTCGTTAATGGAAAGTCGCAATTTACTTTCTAGGATTGCTTCTATCCGGAGTAGATATGTCCGTTCGTCGTGCATTAGTAGCCTTATCAGGCCGCGCAAGTTTGTTTTCGTTTGCAAATTCACAGGCTCGTGTGCGGCGACAGAAAGCAATTCGTCGGTTGCTTGTTGAACAACTGGAGGATCACAGGGTTCTGGCGGCACCACACCCACTGGCATTGGCCTCTCTCAACGGCACAAGCGGCTTCCGAATCGCTGGCATTGAATCTGGGGACTTCTCGGGCTTTTCCGTTTCCGGAGTCGGTGATGTCAATGGCGATGGTTTTGACGATTTAATTATTGGAGCGTGGGGTGCGGATCAACCACCCCCGGCCTTCCCTGACGCGCCGCCGCGCTTAAATGCTGGCAAGAGCTATGTTGTGTTCGGAGGAAACTTTACGCCGGATGTCGGCACGCAGGTAGGCAACAGTGCGAATAAGATATTGTTTGCCAGCAGAGGAGCCGCAGTCGACCGGTTGATCGGTGGGCTAGGAAACGATCAACTCTATAGCGATGCCGGAAGCGATGTACTTATAGGCGGACAAGGCGATGACGCCCTGGTGATACGGGATGCCGATTTTTCTGGTCGCAGACACATTGACGGCGGGAACGGATTCGACACGCTGGTTGTGCTTGGCGCCGGGCACGTTCTGAATTTGCCGGCAATCGCTGACAGTCGTATCGTCGATATTGAGGCGATTAATCTGGACGGCGACGGTAACAATTCGCTGATTCTCAACTATAGGGAAGTGTTGAACCTGTCCAGTACCAGCAACGTGCTGTATGTCCTCAGAAACGCTGGAGATGATGTCGATATTGGCACGGGCTGGACCCAGGTCAGCGATCACAATGAAGCCGGCCTTGTTTTCAGTGCCTATGTGCAAGGTGCCGCCATACTCCGGGTGCAGAAAGTTGCTGCAACAGCCTCCGTTGTTGGAAGATATGTCTACTACGCCGGCTCATCGTTTGCTGCAAGTGGAGTTCAATCCGCCCTCGATACTGTCAAAGTGCTGGCCCAAGCAGGAACGACCTCTCAGGTACTTGGTGCCAACAATCTGATCAACAGCTCTCGTGGCATCAATGGATTGGGGTTTGACATTGCAGGCCTGCCTAGCAATCTGAAGGTCACAGACTTTCAGTTCCAAATGAGCCCACAAGGTGTATGTAGCGAAGCTGCGAATCCTGTGTCCAGTTGGGCAACTGCGCCAACACCAACCTCAATATCGGTGGTGCCTGGTGCAACGGCTCGCGTGGTCATCAGCTAGGCAGATAACGCAATTGCCAATCGATGGCTTCGTGTAACGATTAAGGCCAACGCTAACACAGGGCTGGCCGCACCACAGGCCTATTACATAGGCCACTTGTTGGGCGAGACAACGGGCCTTGATCCTGTTGGCGGTGTGTACACTGAATCATTCGCAGATATCTCGCTTATCAACACAGCGGTAAGCACCATCGTCGATGCGGGCAGTACGTTGGACATCGATAAGAATGGTACAGTATCTTTCGCTGACATCACTGCGATGCGCAATAATGTTAGCTTTCAGTTGACGAACATCACGATCCCACCGGCCAGCGGTAGCGGTGGCAGTGAAGGAGAGGGTGAAGAACATGGAGAGGGCGGAGGGTTGTAAATGGCCACGGAAATCAAGCGCATGCTGGTCGGCTTGCAAGCGTGCATTCTACAAAGCATTCAAATCCCTTCGGGCTTGGGTGTTAGCGCGATGCATTGAATTCTGCTACGCAACGAAGCTTGGCCGTTTGCGGTTTTTGCCGATAATGGATTGAGTTCTTTAGCCTGACAATTCAACGCGCAACAGGACCCTAGTGCCGTCATCGTTGCATCAACATCCATTTTTCCGGCCGGTTTAAGAAAGATTAAGCAGCATGTCGCAGGAAACGCCGGGGACTCTATTCCGACAGGCCGTTGCCCAAGAACGACCGTTGCAAGTCGTTGGGACGATCAATGCCTATTGCGCGTTGTTGGCGCAGCGTGCCGGCTTTCGTGCGCTGTATCTATCTGGCGCCAGCGTGGCCAATGCATCGTTTGGCATGCCCGACTTGGGTTTAACTTCGCTGACTGAAGTGGCCGAAGAGGTGCGGCGGATTACAGCCGCTTGTCCCTTGCCACTGCTGGTAGACATCGATACGGGTTGGGGCAGTGCACTGGGCATCGAACGGACGATTGACCAGCTCGCCCGGGCCGGAGCTGCCGCCGTGCATCTGGAAGATCAAGTTGCTGAAAAACGCTGTGGGCATCGACCTGGCAAAGCGCTGGTGTCTACCCAGGAGATGTGCGATCGCGTGTCGGCTGCCGCCGCTGGTCGCCGCGACCAGTCACTGGTCATCATGGCGCGCACCGATGCCATTGCCGGTGAAGGACTGGACCGGGCCATCGAGCGCAGTTTGGCTTACGTGGCTGCCGGGGCCGATATGATTTTTGCTGAAGCGCTCCGCAGCCCCGATGAAATGCGACAGTTTACATCGGCTGTCTCCGTGCCTGTCCTGGCCAATATGACCGAATTCGGGCAAACTCCACTGCTAACCGCAGCAGAGCTGGGCGATTGCGGAATTGCCCTGGCGCTGTATCCTCTGTCGGCCTTTCGGGCCATGAGTCGCGCTGCCCAGCAGGTGTACGCTGCCATTCGACAACGAGGTAGCCAGCAATCGCAACTTGAGAACATGCAAACGCGGCAAGAACTGTATGAAGTTTTGGACTACCTAAACATCGAACGACGTATCGATCAATTGTTACGACGAGGAACCAAGAATGAGTGATGCAAAGAGTAAGACGGGTGGTCTGGCGGGTGTGGTCGCTGGTCAAACCGCCATTGCCACCGTAGGCGCCGAAGGGCATGGATTGAGCTACCGTGGATATTCCATCTATGATCTGACCCAACATGCTAACTTCGAGGAGGTCGCTCACCTGCTGCTGCGCGGCCATCTACCGACGAAAGCGGAGCTAGACGGATTCTGCCGCGAAATCATCGCGGCTCGCGAACTGCCCCAGGATCTCAAGTCGATTCTGGAAATCTTGCCAGCGGGCACTCATCCCATGGACGTGCTGCGCACCGGCTGTTCGGCGCTGGGATGCCTGGAACCGGAGCACGAAGTGTCACAACAAGATGCGATCGCCATTCGACTGTTGGCTACGTTTCCAGGAATGCTCTTGTACTGGCATCGCTTCCATCATGATGGAGTGCGAATTGATACCGCCAGCTCGGCGCAGTCGATTGGTGAACACTTCCTGACGATGCTGCATGGTCGAAAGCCCGATCCACTCTGGATTCAAGCCATGGATGTTTCTTTGACACTGTATGCCGAACACGAGTTCAACGCATCTACGTTTGCGGCGCGTGTCACAGTGGCCACACGCAGCGATTTCTACTCGGCGATCACCTCGGCCATCGGTACCTTGCGGGGACCACTGCACGGCGGTGCCAATGAAGCCGCTATGGAGGTGATCGAACGCTACCAAACTGCCGATGAAGCAGAAGCTGGATTGTTGGCCGCGCTAGAGCGGCGTGAATTGATTATGGGCTTTGGTCATCGAGTCTATCGCACTTGCGATCCTCGCTCGGATGTCATTAAGGGCTGGTCGAAGAAACTAGCTGACTCCGTAGGCGACGCGCGGCTGTATCCGGTCTCGGAGCGCATCGAGCAACTGATGTGGGACCAGAAGAAGCTGTTCCCGAACTTGGATTTTTACAGCGCATCAGCCTATCACTTCATGGGCATTCCGACGCCGCTGTTCACGCCGATCTTTGTGTGTTCCAGAATTACCGGCTGGGCGGCGCACGTCTTTGAGCAACGCGCCAATAACAAACTGATTCGCCCCGGTGCCGACTACATCGGACCTGCTGACCGCCCCTTTGTGCCCATCGAAAACCGCTAACCAGAATTGGATCATCATGACCGATAAATTGCTTGAGGAATTGGCCGATTACGCTTTGGCCGACGGGCAGTTCAACCAACTGGCTCGCGAGACGGCTCGCTTGTGTTTGCTGGATAGCTTGGGCTGTGGACTGCTAGCCCTAAAATATCCGGCCTGCACAAAGTTGTTGGGACCGGTTGTTCCTGGCCTAGAAATGCCCAACGGTGTCCCCATTCCTGGAACGCGATATCGACTAGACCCGGTGGCGGGTGCGTTCAACATTGGAACGATGGTTCGCTGGCTGGACTACAACGATACTTGGCTGGCGGCCGAGTGGGGACATCCGTCAGACAACCTCGGTGCCATCTTAGCCCTGGCTGATTACCGCCAGCGCGTGCTTGGCAAGCCGACGTCGATCGCCGACGTGTTGGACGCGATGATTCGAGCTCACGAAATTCAGGGCGTACTGGCGCTGAATAATTCGTTCAATCGAGTTGGCCTGGATCATGTGCTATTGGTGCGGGTGGCCAGCACGGCTGTGGCCTGTCGGTTGTTGGGGGCGACCCGCCAACAGTGCCTCAATGCACTATCACATGCTTGGATCGACGGCGGTGCACTACGAACTTATCGCCATGCGCCCAACACCGGCTCCCGCAAGAGTTGGGCGGCCGGCGATGCTACCTCGCGCGCCGTGAGGCTCGCGCTGATCAGCTTGACTGGCGAAATGGGCTACGCCACCGCTCTTTCGGCACCCAAATGGGGGTTTCAAGACGTCCTGTTCCGATCGCAGGTTATTACGTTGAGCCGGCCGCTGGACAGTTACGTGATGGAGAATGTGCTGTTCAAGATTTCATTCCCTGCCGAGTTCCATGCACAAACGGCGGTCGAGGCAGCCATTGAATTGCATCCGCAAGTTAAGGGACGGCTGGACCAAATCGAGTCGATTCGAGTCGAGACGCAGGAGGCCGGCGTGCGGATCATCGACAAGTCGGGGCCGCTGACGAACCCGGCTGATCGCGATCACTGCTTGCAGTACATGATCGCCATCGGGCTGCTCAAGGGCAGCTTGACCGACGAGGACTACGAGGATCAGGCGGCTGCCGATCCTAACGTCGATCGCCTGCGCAGTTTGATGCAGGTTTCGGAAAATTCAGAGTTCACCAAAGGATATTTTGACCCAGAGCAGCGCAGCATCCCCAACGCGATCCAGGTGTTCTTCAACGATGGCAGTTCGACATCGCGCGCCGAAGTTCATTTCCCCATTGGCCACCGACGGCGACGTGCCGATGGTATTCCGCTGCTGCTGGAAAAATTCCGACACAATGCGGCAACCCGGTTGTCGGCCAGCACCGTCCAGAGCCTGGAACAGCGGTTAGGTTCGCTGGACGGACTTGAGAAATCCAACGTCTGCGACCTGATGGACTGCGTCGTCGGCCAGTAGTACAATCCGGGGACCCGCGTGGATGTGCCCCATGCTAGGTCATTCCCTGCGCCCCTATTGCCTGACTAGCGTCAGGCGATGCTGATGTGCTGCCGTGTTGTGCAGGCCGATGGTTGCACCATATTAGTGTGTCGATTTTCCGTCCTTTTGGAGCACTAGCCATGTCCAGCGATCGGCAATCTGACTCGCAACTACCACCACAACCACTAAATCCAATTGCGGCTGGCAGGTCGAGTGGCAACAACGTTGTGCTGATCGTGTCACTAGTCGCTGTGGGGGCGCTTGTGCTGTGCGGTTGTGGATTGGGACTATTGATACCTGCATACGTTGAGGCGAATCGACGACTGAGTTGTGCCAACAATTTGAAGCAGATTGGGATTGCCCTTCACAATTACGTCTCGATCCATGGAGAATTTCCGCCAGCATATTCGGTTGATGAGAATGGTCGGCCACTGCACAGTTGGCGAACACTGATCCTACCGTACATGGAGCAGAACAGTGTATACACACAGATCGATCTTAGTAAACCTTGGGACGATCCCGTCAATCAACGGTTTCACAGCCTTCAGATATCAGCATACAGTTGCCCAACAACTCAGATCGGTCAACGCGGACTGACTTGCTATCAGGTTGTTGTACACCCTCAAGCACTTCTAATTGGTGGCGAATCGCGTTCTCTCAACGAAGTGACAGATGGCATTTCCAACACATTGGCTGTGATTGAATCGAGTGAAGTCGATGCGGTACCTTGGATGGCACCTCAAGATTTGCCTTTGCAGAATTATCTGAACTCCGCAGGACGTTCACATCATTCAGGTGGCAGGCAATTGCTATTGGGCGATGGGGCGGTAAGGTTCGTAGCGAATTCAGTCGACGAGAATACCTTGAACGCCCTCGTTACCTGCAACGGCGACGAGCCAGTTGACCCGCACACATTGCGTTAGCATCTGCCGTAGGGATTATCACAACACCAACCATGCCCACGCAATTGCTCGTCCCGCGCGTTCTACAGCCACACATCAACTATCAAGTTGGTGTTGAACTATCAGGCGAGACGGTTGCGGAACTGTTGGTGGAGCTGCAAGCCTCTCACCCGGCACTGTATCAATGTATTTGCCAGGAGACTGGGCAACTTCGCAAGCACATCCACCTGTTCATCAACAATGATCTGGTCAGCCCCGCACACATGACGCAGGTGCTGGAGCCAGGGGATGTTGTGTCGGTCTTTCAAGCGGTTTCCGGCGGTTAACTGTGGAGCAATCACGATGGCCGATCGAGTCTTGTTGAGCATTGGTACGAAGAAGGGGCACTTCGTTGCCGAATCGGGGCTGGCGCGGTCCGACTTCCGCCTGCATGGTCCGTTCGGACAAGGCGTTGGCGTGTATTCGACGCTGTTAGATACCCGCCAGTCACCTAGAATCTTTGCCTCCAGTTGCAATCCGTTCTTTGGTATGAAGGTTCTGGTTTCTGACGACTTGGGGCGCTCATTCCAAGAGACTGCGTCCGCTCCGGCGTTTCCTGAAGGCGACGGTCGATCGCTGGCTAATATCTGGTCGCTGGAGGTTGGTAACCAACCAGGCGAACTGTGGTGTGGTGTCGAACCGGCTGCTCTATTCCATAGTACCGATGGCGGTCAGTCGTGGGAGTTGGTTCGCAGCATCAGCGATCATCCCCATGCACAGCACTGGCAGCCCGGCAACGGTGGATTGTGCATGCACACCATCGTGGTCGACGGCGATCGCATTCACCTGGGCATTTCGACCGGCGGACACTACTTAAGCGAAGATGGCGGTCAGAGCTTTTCAGCCGCTAATGCCGGAATAGGCGCCGGCTTTGTGCCCGATCCCTATCCTGAATTTGGTCAGTGTGTACACAAGATCGTCACGCATGCCAAAGCGCCCGGAAGATTGTATATGCAGAATCACGGTGGCTGGGCCGAGTGGCATGGTCCAGGCGGGCCGCGCCCAGACATCGGCGTGCTGCGAAGCGACGACTATGGAAAGAGTTGGTATTCGATCGCCAAAGGCTTGCCGTCGGATTTTGGATTTCCCATTGTGACTAGTCCCCACGATCCGGACATGGTGTACGTCATGCCGCACGAACCACAGACTCGCACCTGCCCCGGTGGAGCGCCCGCTGTGTGGCGGAGCATCGATGGCGGTTCTTCGTGGCACGCGCTCACTCAGGGCTTGCCGGCCAAAGACAGCTACTTCACCGTCCAGCGCGATGGCATGACTGTTGACAGCCTTGACTCGCCAGCGCTGTACTTCGGAACCACAACTGGACAACTCTGGATCGGTCGCGACGCTGGTGAGCACTGGTCGTGCCTCTTCGACTCGCTACCGCCTATTCACTGCGTCAAAGTTGCCTTGGTTTAGCAAGCTACGCTCGCCAGAGCATGGACGAACCTGCTCGCTATGCTGTCGCAGCATGCGACATGAATGTGCAAATCAAGCTCTCGCCTCAAAACTCGATTGTGCTAGGACTTTTGCGACTTTCCGAGTAGCTTGTCGACCAATTCCTCGATTTGCTTGTCTCCTGTGGCACCTTTCCAGTTGAGTTCCCCTTGCCACCAATGTCGTAAATAACCATCTTGGTCGATAACGTAAACGGTAGGCCACATCGTATTGTTCCAGGCATTCCAGTTTTTCTTATCCACATCGACCATGATTGGAAAATCAAGGCCGCGATCCTGGGCGGCCGACTGGACCTTTTGCGGGTCGGCTTCGGCGGCAGTTTCTGGCGTCTGAATGCCCAGCACAACGACCTGGTCGCCATATTGCTTGTGCCAGCGTTGATAGTGTTCAAAATTCGCATGGCAGTTGCTGCACTGGAAGGCGTAGAAATGCAGCAGTACCACCTTTCCGCGCAAACTGGCCAGAGTCAGCGGCTGGGCATTAATCCACTTGGCAACAGGTTCGAGTTCCGGTGCCATCGGGTAAATGCGCTCCAGCGACTGAACATCAAATTCTTGGCCTCGCAACTGATTCACTTTAGTGCGCTGGGTTGTGTCAAGTAGTTTGGTAACCGCCTGGTTTTCCTGTAGCAGAGCTGTCTTGACAGCCTGCTGAGCTTCCTCGACGCCTTGGCCGGAGAGGGTGGCTTGAAACAGTCGCTGTTGAGCGCTATCGGAAGTCCTGGCTAGCTCGCGAAATGTATCGACTTGGCTAGGTTCCAAGTCAATGGCTTTGATCACGTCACTCACCAACAGCATCCGCACGCCATAGGAACGATACAGCAGCTCGCGCAAACGCCTGACTTGGCGCGCGTCAGTCGATTTGCGTGCCCAGTCCCAGACTTGTTTTTCTAATCCCTCGACCACTTCAAATTGCTTTTCCTGCGGCAGATTGCGCGCGCGGAACCAAGCGCCATCAATCTTGGCGAACAAGGTTTCCAGTGATTTCACTTGCTGTGGCTTAAGTTGCAATTCGCTGTGCACTTCGGAGGCGTGCATCAGTTTCAACAGATTCTGCGGAACCAGTCTGCTATTGTCCTCTACCGTTTCGCTGGTCTGCGTCCAAGCACTACCGGCCATCCCACCGATTACAACTCCGGCCAGAGCAAGTTGCTGAATAAAACGCGGCCCACGAGGCAACAGACTTGGAGACATAGCAAGCCAACTCATCGAATTGAAAGTCACGAAGCTCGATTGTAAAAATTTCCCAACTCATCCTACTCGATCTCAAGTTTTGCAGCGCCTGTAGACTGAATATTTTGGAGGTCGTCGATGGCCGTGCTGAACCGCTGATATCCCCTGTTACCTGGTGAGTTTCGATTCTGTGAAACGTTTCACTGTCCACTCATTAGTGTCTTCGCAGAATGTTGCGCTAGATTTGGCACACCATTCGCAGTCGTGTTGTGGCGTTCGCCGGTTGCGTCGACCGAAAGTCAGAGTCGCTTGGGTCGTCAGGCCAAGACTAGTCGATTGGGAGCGAATACTGGCTTACCCACATGTCCCACCAAGGTAATGACTGCAAGGAAGATTAAAATGCTAGTGCTCAGCCGAAAGTTAGAGGAGTCGATTGTGATTGGTGACGAAATCGTGGTGAAAGTAGTCAAAATTCGTGGCAACGTTGTAGGACTGGGGATCGAGGCGCCAAACAGCGTCAAGATTCGTAGGTCGGAGTTGATCGACCGCGACGCCGCCAAAGCCGCCCAATCACTGCCTGAAAGTCCAGCCAGCCTGCCGATCGACTCGGCCGCTTCACCCGCCCGGAACGTGGAATCGACACTCAGCACAAAGGCCATTTTGACAATTGCTAGCTAGCGTCTGCATGTTGTTTTGACGCTGTTATCCGCTATCAACGGCGACTACTTATGCAGTCGTCGCCGTATGGCTTCAACCGACAGCGGGATGATGGTGGGGATGCCTACCAGATCAGTCCGCAGCAAGTCATTGGGCCGGTTCGCTTCATCAGACGCCGAGTACTGGACGATGTAGGCACCAATCTGTAGATAGTCTTCTTGATAGACCGGAGGCCAAAAATCTTCGCCGCGACTGGCCAGCGTGCGAGCCAACAAGCGCGTCGATCGCCCACTAAAACCACTCAGCACCATTTCCAAGCGCCCTAACGACTCGCGATAAACGTAAAACACCAGGGCAGTGTCTTGTCCGCCAGCAAATTTCCATGTGCCATCGGCCTGCTCGTAGTAAATACCTGGTTCTTTGGCCTCTTCACTCTTACTCAATCGCGTGCCCGCCGACACACAGGCCGGACGCGGATCGGTATCACGATAGCGCAAGAAAAATGGTACGGAGCGTTGGGAGGCGCGAGCGACGTGGTCTTCCGATTTGAAGGGTTCGGTTTGAAACGCATCAGCCACCACCATTTCCACAACCGGATTGCTCTTGACGCTACCCAAACAGACCAGAGCTTGGTCTCCCTGGCTTGCGCTAAACGTTTCGTAAATCTCGCGCGAGTACTGACAGGCTTCCTCTGTTTCTGAATGGCTAGGACTCCAGACCAAGGTCTGCCTGAGCGACTCTGGGTGGCTCACGATGGTGGATGTGGTTCCCTGCGATCGAATCAATTTGTCGGTGCCTCCCAAGGTGCTGACACCGTTCAGCACAGCCCCCATCAACACCGCATCGGAAGCAACCACCCACGCAGAATCGGCTGACTCGGCATCCGGGCGTCGAACGCCAACGCAGATCTCTAACTTTCGACGCCGCGCAAGCAGCTCCCAAAAATGTTCTGGCTTGACGGCAAACAAAGCACCCGGCAACTCATCGGCCGATGCATAACCATGTTCCACTAGATAGTCGCACAAGCGGCTGAGAGCATCCAACGGAATGTATTTGGCCTCATTCTTGAGCAGCGAAGCCACCTGATGTCGATCCAGCCCCGTATAATCCACGATAGCTTTGATCGTCCCAGGTCGCTTTCGCCGATCAGGCGTATGCCCCAACAGTTCGGCCAATCTAAACTCGTAACGCATCGAACACCTTTGATTGAGAAGGGTTTGGGGGTTAACTTCAGCTGTAGCCCTCCACGCTCGGGCGAGCGTAGCTACAGACTCCGGCGAACTCAGCCACAAAAACTCAATTCGGTATGGAAATTGATTTCACTGTGACCGTGGAATTAACCCACTTAAAGCAAGAATACTCACCCTTGACCAGCGTGACTAGCGACCGTCACGGTTTTTGCTTAACAAATCAAAGAATTCTTTATGTGGATGACCGAATCCGAATTAGTTAGCTGCCCAGTGTTCTGGCGAGCACTGTCTTGGCTTCAGCCGGCGATGTCGTGCCTTCGACAATAGTGCGTCCACCCCGAAAAATTGTAATTTGAAACTCGGCGAGTTGCAGCCGAACGAAAAACGCATTGGATTGCACTGGACCCAGCGGGCTTAGCCGTTGCGCTAGACCCGCTAAGTCCTGCATGGAGTTGGACGCATCGGGGCGTTGCAGTTGCACAGCGTTCTTTCCGCATAACACCGCAGCGTCTGTACGCAATTGGCCATCTAAGAATGGGAAGTAGCGTTGTTGGCAAGTGGCACAGTCCGGCGCGCGACTCAAATGGACGCAGCGGCAGTCCGTATCCCAACTATCCAGCACGATCAGTTGCTTGCAAACCGCAGCCAGGTTGCCGCTGAGCACTTTGAGCGCCTCAGCCGCCTGCCAACAGGCGATCAATCCGACGGCCGGTCCCAGCACACCAGCAGAATCGCATGTTTGCAGCGTGTCGGCCGGAGGTAATTCAGGAACCAGACATCGGAAGCAGGCGGTTTGACCTGGAATGATCGACATGACTTGCCCGCTGGCTCCTAAACAACCACCGTGAATCCACGGCACGCCAAATCGAACACAGTAGTCATTGATCAAAAAGCGAGTCTCAAAATTGTCCGTTCCGTCCAGAATCAATTCGCAATGCTTGGCCAGGCGCGGTATGTTGTCGCAGGTCAAATCATCGACAATCGGCTCGACGCGCACGCTGCTGTTGATTCTAGCTAACATCTCTGCGGCCGCTACAGCCTTGGGCGTTGCGGTGCGAGCGTGCTCTTCCGTAAACAACGTTTGACGTTGTAAATTGGTTAACTCAACCCAATCGCGATCAACTAGTCGAATTGCACCGACACCCGAGCGTGTCAGTCGTTCGGCAATCATTGATCCGAGCGCCCCACAGCCCACCACCAGCACTTGTGAGTCCCGCAGTCGCTGTTGACCTTCCTGTCCAATTTGACTGAAGCGTTCTTGACGCACATAGCGGTTGGTCGATCCTACGGCAGGCGCAACGCCGTCCGCTGCCTTAGCACGTGAATCAGATGGATCGAAGGTCATCGGTAGCTCGTACGGGAGAATATCCATTCGAAGTGGGAACTTGTCCTTGACTGACTATGGTAATCGCGACAGACACTAACAGGCAACCGGCGCTCAGTTCTTCCACCGTCCGGCAACGGTAGTAAGCGGAGGTGCCAATGGCTTCTGATGTTCACCGGCAATTGGTCAAGTGAAGGCAGCGTTGTCCCTGACGGTCGTTGCTGTAGAATACGGCTCATCTTCGTAGTCAACGGTTCCGCCATTACCGGACACACCCACCGCAATGTTAGATCGAAAGCTGATTTTTCCGAACGTTATCGAACTGAATTTTCAGGCCGGTCACGTCATCGGATGTAACGTCTATCTAGTCTTCGATGGCGACGAATGGTTGTTGATCGACATCGGCTACGAGGACTCGGTCGACGAAATTGTCGAGCTGATTCGGCAGTTGGATTTTCCACTAAGCCGCTGCAAAATGCTGGTGGCCACGCACGCGGATGTCGACCATGGACAGGGATTCTCCTTGGCCAAGCAGACTCTCAAGACACCATTGGCGGCGCATCCCAAAGCGGCAGAACTGCTGCGAACGGGCGACAAACTGCAAACGTTCGCCGAGATCGAGGCTCAAAATATTCACCTGGAAATGCCCAGTGTCACCACCGACCTGATGATCGACGAAGGCTCCGTTATCCAGTTGGGCAGCCTGAGTCTAGAGGTCTGGTCCACTCCGGGACACGCCGATAGTCAATTGGCATTTCGCATGGGCGACCTGCTGTTCAGTGGCGACAACATCTATCGAGACGGTTGTGTAGGGGCCATCGATGCGCATCATGGCAGTGATATTCCAGCGTTTGTCCGTTCGTTGGAGCGCATTCGCAATAGCGACGTTCAGTGGCTGCTTCCCAGCCACGGCCCCATCTTCCGCAAGGACAATGCCTTGTTGGACCGAACGATCCAACGTTTGCGTGGCTACCTGCACATGGCCGACTTTGGAACCTGCGCAGTGGACTGGCCACTGATGGACCAGTGGGAAGAAGAGATCGCGGCCGGCAAATTGCCTTCGTAATCTGACTCTCAGCGACATCGCTTAGGCTAAAGTCGCTCGGCCAAGCTGACTAATGACCGTACAAGTACGCCTGTTCCACCCGCATCTTGATAGGCTTTGGGGGTGTCAAAAAAGGCTGGTCCAGCGATGTCCGCATGAATCCACGGCACGTCGCCGACAAATTCCTGCAGGAACTTGGCGGCGGTTATTGCACCGCCCCATCGTCCATCTCCCACATTCTTGAGGTCGGCAACTGCCCCACGTACCTGTTCCGCAAAATGTTCGCTCATCGGCAGTGGCCAAACCAGCTCTCCGGCCCGCTGGGCGGCTGTCAAGAATTGGGCTTGCCACTCAGAATCATTGGTCATCAGACCGGTGACATCCGTTCCCAGAGCCACTACGCAGGCACCGGTCAAAGTCGCGACGTCGATAATCCCGCACGGTTCTTGTGCGACCGCAACATCCAACACATCAGCCAACACCAAGCGCCCTTCGGCATCGGTGTTATGCACTTCAATGGTCTTGCCATTGCGCGACGTCAATACATCGCCCAGTCGGTAACTGGCCCCACTAATCATGTTCTCCACCAGCCCCATCATACCGACCACAGGCGTGTCTAACTTCAATCGCGAGATGGCTTGCATGGCTGCCAACACCGTGGCTGCACCGGCCATATCGCATTTCATCGTCAACATGTTTTCGGAATGCTTGAGCGATAACCCTCCACTGTCAAAGGTGACACCCTTGCCGACCAAGACTAATGGTGGTGCGGATTTGCGGCCGGGGTAGCGTAAGGTCAACAATCGTGGCGGTCGTAACGAGCCGCGAGCCACCGCCAATAAGGCTCCACAGTTTTCACGGCGCAGCCTGAGTTCATCCCAGACGTCACATTCGAGTCCTTCGGCGACCGCGACTTCGGCGGCTCGCTGAACAAACGATTCGGGATACAGTAGGTTAGGCGGCAAATTTACCAAGTGCCGAGCTAACAGCATTGACTCTCCGACCTCGGCTCCCCAATGTGCATCGGCTTGCTGGACGCGCATCCACAGAATCTGCTGTATGGGTTGCAACACCGCTTGGGATCGCAGAATATCCTGCCCCTGACATCCATTGATCGCCCCGCAGACGGCGGCCCGCGCCACATCCGACGACAACACTCCGAAGTCAAAGGCGACACTGCATCGGGCGCGTTTGGCCAGCGCCTTGGCTGCCGCAGCTGCACAGCGGTAGGCATCTCCGGCGGCCAGTTGAGTAGACGAACCGCCACCGACCACGACTATCAGCGATGGACGAACGCCAGCCGGACTGTGCAGCACCGTTACTTTACATTTCTTGCAGTCCAGCTCGCCGCTGCTATGCACATGCCGCAGATAGTTTGTGATTGACGGGTCTTGCTCGACCGCCGACCCCACAAGCTCAGGGGCTTCAAAGGCCATCAGCACAAGCGCTTCCAAATTGTCCGGAAGCTGTTGAGTCACTTCAATTCGCATCTACAGTTCACTTGCTGGGTGTTCTTATGCAGGGTTGGCTGAGTCGCTTGCTCACACCCATTCAGCGCAAGCCCACTTTTTCTGGTGGATGCCCCAAGCCAAACCAGAATGAAAAGAATACCCCCACCAATCCCATGATCCAAGTACCACCCTTGAGTTGCGCCAGGTTGCTGACGAAGTAGCCCAAGCTGCCGTCTTGGGTAAATGGAAATTGCGTCCATTCACAGTAAATACTGACCGGAACTGCGGCTAGAGCAGCGATGAACCCTAACTTCGGACTATAGCATTTGGAAAGAAAGCCACACGCCAGTCCCATCAGCGCACCGGGTACCGCCAGCGCGTACAAGCCATATTGAAGCAGCCAAACGTAGGCAAAATATCCACCAACGGCTCCGACCGCGATGCCTATCAGTCCTCGAACAAAAGCTGCCCCAGTGATGTTGTTTTTCATGATGCTAGGCGACTACTGAGTGCGTTCCCAAAACGGCATCAGGTTGTAAGACCAACTTTCCTGTCAAAGAACTACACTGGTCCACAGTATGCGCTTGCTGTAGTCGATGCGCCTCGGCAGTTTGACTCAACGGCATAACGCGATCCACCAGTGGTGTGAGGTTTTGATTAGTCAGCCAATGATTGATATCTTGGGCACAAAGCCGCTGTTGGTGGTGTGTCGCGTTGAACATCGCGAATCCAACCAACGTGCAGCCTTTGACATAGAACGGTCCAACAGGAAACGCTGGTCTGGCTGTACGACCAGCCATCAAGACCATGCGCGCCTCTTGGGCCATACACTGAACGGCCAAGTCAAAATCAGGATCGCGGAGCGTCTCCCAGAAAACATTGACACCCTGTGGAGCCAGTTCCATGAGCGTTTTAGCGATATCTTGCGAGCGATAGTCGATCACATGATCTGCTCCCAACCGTCGGCAGAGCTCTGCCTTATGTGGCCCGCCAGCCGTCGCAATCACACGGGCCCCCATGGCCTTGGCCATCTGCACGACCATCGAACCAACGCCACCGGCCCCGCCACGAATAAACAGCGTCTCGCCAACCTTTAGCTGCGCTCGTT
Source organism: Pirellulaceae bacterium (assembly GCA_019636385.1). Classification (NCBI taxonomy): domain Bacteria; kingdom Pseudomonadati; phylum Planctomycetota; class Planctomycetia; order Pirellulales; family Pirellulaceae; species Pirellulaceae bacterium. The sequence goes on from JAHBXT010000001.1 coordinate 1,218,272, forward strand.
GCACCAAGCCGAGGTGCGCCGTAATGCCTACTAAAGCACAGGCCGCTGCAGTAGTGTCGCTGATGCCGTTGGGAGTGGGGTACAGCCAGTGCGCGTCGATGGCCGCCAATTCGCTAAAACAGCCCTGACGCCCCAGCAGTCCTTGATTGCTACCCCAGACTCGATCACCGGGCTGAAATCCCTTCACATCGGGACTGACCTGCACAACCGTACCTGCTAAATCGCAGCCGACAATGTACGGTCGAGGCAGCTCCCAATAATTGGCACCGCCACGAATGTAGGTATCAATGGGGTTGACCGACATCGCCCCAACACGGACCAAAACCTGTCCGTCACCTATCTCCGGTTCAGGCAAATCAGCGTACTGAATCTTGTCGGGAGAACCCGTCTCTAGAATAAAGGCGGCCTTCACTGAACTTTCTTTCAGGCAATGTCACATCGCTAGGAGCAATCAGGTTGCACCAGCCACGCAGCTCGACAACCCAAGTTGACAGGGCTCAATTCAGCGTGAGCATTCTAACACTGATCGCGACCGTCACAACTCAGCCAGATTCGCCGAAGAATCCAGTCTTGGTTTTCCGAAATCTCACGGCCAACGACCGACACCCAGGTAACCCTACCGGATGGAACCGTGCCGGCCAGCTTTGAAAGCAGCACACTGTTAGCCGCAGCAACAACCAGACTAAGAATCGGGGTGAGCCGCCGGGCGAGCGGCTCCGATCGCGGTGAAATAAATCGAAGTAGTACCCCAATCCTTAGTCTGGGTGCTGGTGCAGCAAGCTTCATTACCTGCCTGCAAAGCTCACCGGTTAATAGCGTCGATTCGACGCGCGATCCGCATCGATTTTTAAGAACATACCCCAAAACACCGCACCACCCACAAGAGTGGCTTGGTGCGCGAATGGTATGGCTGACCGCTAAGAGTCCAGCTTGTTCGCTAGCGGATTCGATTTGACCTAGCCAAAAGCCCGAATTTTCGCCACCATGGTGAGTCCCGGCCGGGAAGAAGAACGTAATTTTGCCGGCCAGTGCTCATGGGGCAAACTGCAGCTACGCTCGCTAGAGTGTGACTCCGGGGTTAAAAGAGCATGTGTGATTGATAATCAGTTTTAGGTTGAGAGCGAGTTTGCGATGAGTCAGAAGGTAATGGAACTGGTTGAAAAGGCCTCGATGAAGGCCGAAGTGGCAGAATTTGATATTGGTGATACCGTGGATGTACACACCAAAATTCTGGAAGGCAACAAAGAGCGGATTCAGATATTTAGTGGGCTCGTCATTGCTCGCAGTGGTAGCGGAACACGGGAAATGTTTGTCGTTCGCCGAATAGTGGCCGGTGAAGGGGTCGAACGCAAGTTCCCGCTGCATTCGCCCAAGATCGACAAGATTGAAGTCAAGCGCAAGAGCGTCGTACGCCGCGCCAAGCTGTATTACATGCGCGATCGCAGCGGCAAAGCGACTCGATTGGAAGAGCGCCGCAGCTGATCGCCTGGCATTGAACGGCACTTCACGATGTTCGTCGGCATTCAACGACTGGGCCGCTGGATTCGATCCAGCGGCTTACTTTTTTGGTGCTCTCCCAACTCTGATCCCAATGTTCTTGCTGGACAAAAGGATCTGGGTACCGCCGGCGAACAAGTGGCCGCTGATTATCTCAAAGGCATAGGCTACCGCATTGTAGCTCGTGGGCATCGACAGAAGCTGGGCGAAATCGACATCATTGCTGTCGACGGTCAGTACATAGTATTTGTCGAAGTCAAAACCTGGAGGAGCGACCGTGACGGCGATCCGTCACAGGCTGTCACCCAGAGCAAGCAGGACAAAATTACTCGGACCGCGTTAACCTATTTGAAACGACACAAGCTACTGAATCAACCTGCACGATTCGATGTGATCTCCATCGTGTGGCAGGGCGGTTCAGCGGGACAGCCCAAACTTAAGCACTACAAACACGCTTTCCAAGCCAGCGGGCGAGGGCCGCTTTGGACCTAGCAACTGGTTCAAGCTACACGAACTTCAGTTTAGTCGTTTGGCATCTTCAATCTGCCAAATCCAATAATTGCCTGACCAACCACCCGCATACAGTACTTTGCCATCGGCTCCAACGCCCAGCGCCAAGACGGGGCCATCCGCACCAGGGAAGGCGCGAATTTGTTTACCTGAATTGGCATCTAACAATTGCACCACACCACTTGCATCTACCGCGGCCAACTGATGTGTTTGACCGACGAACACGACAGCGGTAACTTCCTTCTTGAATCCGCCAATTGTGCGGATCTGCGTACCTGTTTCAATATTCCACAGCTTCACCGACTGATCGGCGCTGCCGGTGGCCAGAGTGACGCCATCATCTTTCCATGCCAGCGTCAACACATGGTGCGTATGTCCTTCTAGAGTGCGCACCACTTGACCAGTCTCCAGATCGACGACACGACATATCTTGTCGGCACCTCCGCTGGCCAACTGTCGGCCGTTTGGCGAATATCGCAATGCCAAGACGGAATCACTATGTATTTGACCTAAATCGCGACTCACCTCGCCCGTCTGACAATCGACAATTTTGACTTCTCCAAATCGGCTCGCCGGGCCACTGCCGATGGCCAACGATCCGCCGTCTGGGCTGAAGTCCAGTGCGCTGATGCGATCGCTCAACAAGTCGCTGGTCGAATCGCCGATGGTTCGTTCGAGTTGCCAGGGCAGATCAAGCTGCCATTGCTGGACGACACCCCCCCCCGTCAAACTGACCAAATTTCCGGCAGTGGTGGTTGCCATGTGCACCACGGCAGCAGGCACTTTCAATTTAGCTTCGGTGTTGCCGTCGACCGTTGAGTAAAAATGTAAGAAGCCCTTTTCGTCGGCAACGACCACCCTTGATCCGTCGGTGTCAAAGGCGAGTCGAACAGCTTGATGTTTGGCGGCCGGATCTGCAGCAAGTGACTGCGACGCTTGTTGTAGACCTTCCAATCGCTGTTGTTCAGCATGAATGATGCCTTCGATTTCCGGCACTCGTGCGGCGGCGCGAGACGCTGCGTCTTGGGCCGTCGCTAACGCTTGGTCACGACTGGCTAGAGCTGATAACGCCGCTTGCCGTTTCGCATTTGCCTCAGCCACCGCCTTGTGTTTAGTTTCCAATTCTGTTTTGCGAGTCTCCAGCAATTTCATAGCCTCAGCCAAAGCTTGCTCGGCTTCGGTCACCGCCTGCATGCCAGCTTGAACCGCTTGATCGGCAGCTTGCTGTTCGGCTTCTTTAGCGGCCAGCTCCTGAGCTGCCTGTTCGCGAACCTCCTGTACCTTGGCCAACGAGGCCTGCTCAGCCTCGGTTGCCTTTTTCAATTCACCCAATTGATTGTTCAGTCGTTCGAGCAATCCTTGCTGCCGAGTTTGATTACGCTGGGCAACCGCAACAAGTTGGCTGAATTGGTAGTCGCGATCCAAAGTTGCCACAGGAGTACCGTCTTGTACACGCCAAAGCTGAGCTGGAGCCTGCCCCGTTGAGCTGGCGACGGTTGCACCATCCGGGCCCATCGCCAACCGCTGCACAGGACCAGCCGTGGTGATTTCTCGCAAGACCGCATAGTCGCTGGTTTGAACGATGCGGACGATGCCGCTGGCCAAGCCAACTGCCATTGGCAATTCATAATTTGCAGAGGCTGCCAACGACTGCACCTGATCGAACCCATCTACGTATTGGCCAGCGACTGTCAGCGCTGCGCTGTCAATGGACAACTGCAACAAGCGACCTTCGCTGGCGATGCCCAGCAGCTTTTCATTTCCGAGTCGTGTCAACTCTGTGGCCGCCGGAGAGGTCTGACTGGTCAAGACTTGCCACTTGGTCCAACCGGTTTGAAACAGAGCGTAGGTGCCAGCGGTATCACAGGCCACCAACCGTTCGTCATCCAACCACACCAGAGCTGAAACCGATTCCGGCAACGCGCGCAAGAAACGCTGCGATTGGGCTGCCTGCAAATCGACGACCTCCAGCGGATTCTCGGGAGTCGCCAACGCCAGCCAGCGCCCCGAAGGTGATATGGCGGTAACCGATTTTTCTAATGTCAGGTTAACACCCGTTGGCAGCTGACCGATGGGCTGCAAATTGCGACGCCAGATCTTGACCGAACGGTATCCGCCTGTCGCAATGCGCTCGCTGTCGGGACTGAATGCAACCGACTGTACTAAGTCCAAATGCGCTGCCGGGGAAATCTGGCTGGCGATGGTTGCGGCCTTGGCACTGGATGAGTTCGAGTAGTTTGCATGGAGCGTTCCGGCAACGGCAGGGTCGACTAGTGCGAAAGCATGCTCCAGACTTGAGGCCGCAACCTGTCGCAACACAAAAGCCTGGTTGCCTCGTCCCAGGGCAACGTAGTTGCCATCTGTCGACGCTGCCAGCGCGTTTACTGGATGCACCGTTGCCGGAATGGGCTGCCACTTCAAATCAGCAGTTTGCATTTGTTGCGGCGGCGCTGCCCCCGACTCAATCCACGATCGAACCAGCGTGACTTCCGCTTCAGTAAACCTCTGGGCACCTACCGAATTATCGTCCGGCGGCATCGGACTGTCGGGATCCACTAGGCGGCTGACCAATTGACTATTGGATAGATCACCTGCCGTGACGGCCGCTCCGCTATCACCACCCTTCATCAACGTGTCATGCGACTGTAAGTTCAATCCACCTTCGGCCTTCTTTTCGTTGTGACAGGCAACGCAATTCTTTACCAACAGCGGTGCGATATCTTTTCCAAAATCAACGATCGGCGAGGAAACTGTGGGAGGCTGAACGGGGTCTTGCGTTGACTCTACAGAGTCTTGACTCATGCACAATTCGACCTGCGCTAGCCAACACATGCATACAGCCACCAGACAATTTCGACAACTCTTAACGCTTTGCAGAAAGACGTACATCAGATGAACTCGACGAAAGGAGGGACTGAACTGGACAAGTCTTCATTTTAATTCAAACGACCGACAAAGTGCGGCCATGCGGGACCATGAGTGGCTGTATCCGGCTGCGAGAATCATCAAAAACACCTTAAAAACCGAGGCTTCCCGCTGAACGCAGTTGACTCCAGGAAGGGCAACCGCCGACCTGCCGGGTAGCCCCGCAGATGATGCGACCGCCCGCTCATGCAGATTGGGCTCTAGCGAACCTTGATCGGACTTTAGAAACTCGGATAGCGACCCGAAGTCCAGGTGAATAAAGTCAGCATGTTGATGGTGGAGCCAAGAGCCGATAACCCTCGGGACAAGTCTGCGAAACTTGAAGCAAACGCACCGAACTCTTATGGATTAGTAGTAGCTACGACGCGAATTCGCACAGCATTGGATGGTGGCCAATACGTATATTCCTGCTCGGCTGCCTGCTTCTTTAACTCTTCGATTTTTGCAGTTAACGTGCTGACCGCCGATTCAAGTTGCTGGCGCACTTCAGCAGTACTGGTATCGCTCTGCAGGGCTTGCTGTAGTCGCGCAAGATGCGATTCTTTGCGAGCAACTGCTTGTGGGTTGGCACTCCACTTGACTTTCGTTTCAGCTTGCAACCACAGCGTATATTGCCCGACTGCCGCGTTGCCAGCTACGGTCAATTCTGGGCTAGCCTCGGATTGGTCGGCGGCGATTTTGAATTCACCCAGGGTGATGTTTGGCGGCATTGATTGAGGGCGCAGAGTACACTCCGCAGCCGCTCCCGTCTGACGAATTAACTTAACCGGCAGCGCTACCTTTCCACCTACCGGTACCTCTAGCACGCTGCCATCGCCGGCCTGAATCGACAGCGGAGCTTGATCGACCTGGTTGGCTACTAGGCGTAGAGCATCGGTGCGGCGCGATATCACTGCATTGAATATCGGCGACGCAGCTGTCATTACCGTACTCGCCACGGCGCGACGAATCAGCGTTTCTTCTCCCTGCTGCGCGTGACCAACAATCGAAATCACCCACATTCCCGAAGGCAGTTCCTGAGCACCGCGAACAGACAAATCAGCTTCGCTGGCTCCGCTGGGAACGATCACCGGATCGCATTGACAGTGGTTGGGTAAACCCTCGGCCTGCAATTCAATCGGTCCATCCCATCCATCGCGTCGCAAGATGGTGACGTGGATTTGCACGGCTCCGTCGCGCTGCAGTGCACTGCCAGCGGGCCGAGCTCCAGCGGGGTTGTTCGTAGGAAATACCGGATAGGCCATCAATTCAAAGCTTGGTTGGGGCGGCCGAATTTCCATCAAAAAGCCCAACGCGTCGTGGGGCCTGTGGCCACTCTGTCGATCGACGATACGCACGCGATACGTTGCTGACTCGGGCGCAGTCCACACCAAGTGCGGGTCTGTCTGACGAATCCGCAACTCCGGCGTTCCCACATAGCCAGCGTCGTCCTGCTCGACCAACGGCGGCGCAGTTTGCCCCTCGTCGCCATCGGACTTCTTGAAAATCATCAGCGCAGGATCGGTCAATTGATCCAGCTTGCTAGAAGCTATATCAAAGGCCAGTTGCTGCCCCTGTGTAGCGACCAATTGAACTTCTCGTGGCTGACTTAGGTCTCCTCGTACGCGAATTGGGAACTGCTCAACAACATGCGATGGTAACTGATCCCAGTCAATTCCTGATGAATGTAGGAAAGCGATGCCGGACGCTTGCCAGAATCTTTCAGCCTTCAACGGAGCTTCAAGACTTGGACGCAGCAACGTATCCAAGTACAAGGGCGGTGAGGCTTCGCCATCTGCCTGACCGTCGGTCTGTGCTTCCAACAAGTACCCAAAACCAGCTCCCCCACGATACAACTCATCGCGAACTTCAACTACTACATCTATCGCTTCTGCTCCTGCATTGTGCCATTCCAGCTCAGCAGGCCACCACTGAATGGCCCGTGAGCTTGCCAAGGTGCGCCCACCATTATCCAGCAACCTCATATTGAGAAGTGCCTGCGAGTCGACTTGTCCACTGTAGGCCACACAGCGCAATCTGTGCCCGGGCGGCAGCTGGCAACGATAATAATTAGCCGCGCGTGGGAAGGTATGATGATTGATTAAGGTCGCAACCGGCAGTGAAACAGCGGTGGCGGGCGAATCATGCCCAGCTGCCAACAATTGTACAGGTCGCTGACTAAGCAGTATGGAGCGCGGATTGCTGATGCCAAATCTGCCGAGCGATCGAACTTCCACTAGCCCCGCCGCAGCCGACTGGTCGATGGTGACATCAAAACTGCCCGTGGTTTCCTCATCTTCTTGCAAGGGCAGGGGAGGCATGCGTCTAGGTGCGATCGTGGCCGGCACCGGCTGGCCGCTAAAATCAGTTATGATCAGTTGCACCGCTTCATCCAAACGAATGCCAGTCGGTGCTAGCTCGACGGACGCTCCAACCTGCACGGCCTGCCTGGATAACACATGGAGTTCGGGAAGTGGCAGTTGCCCCACAGCGAACTCTCGACTGGCAAGCCCCCAAACGCAGGCCAACGCCGCAAGTCGCACAGAATACTGAATGCTGAGGCGCGGATTCATCATGCTGAAATACTAACTCGAACTAGAATTCGGAGGGCTTGTCGGGTAGCAGCTCTCGCTAGAGAGCGTGCAAATAGCCCATTCACGGTCAGGCGACTACTGTAAACTAGGATCCGCCGACGGCTTAGTGATTAAACAAAAACTCTTTACTGTTGATGACCGCCCACACCAAGTCCTCAAAGGCTTGACGCCTGGATTCAGCACGCCGATTCACATACTCGGCTGCTGTTTGCAACTCGGCTTCGTTGGCCGGACGGCTGAAAGCTGCCATGTAAAGTTGATGGATCAATTCGTCTAACGGCTGAGAACTAGCGCTGATCGCTGCGGCTCGACCCGCATCATTGGTCAATTTAGCCTGGACCTCTTTGGAGTTCAGTAGGTGCAGACTCTGCGCCAAACTGGCTTCGTTCATGCGTTCGCATTCGCAGGCTGTGGAACCCGCGGGGCGGCCAAAGACATCCAAGAAATAGGATGCAAATCCAGTATCGGGCAGCTCAACAGCTCGAGAACCATTAGGCATACCATCGAAGGCGGTGACTGTCATGACTGTCTGGTCTATGGCGTCCAACATGACCTCGGCCGATAGTCGCTTGGGGTAGTAACGCGAGTAACTACCCGAATCACGCAAATTGTGGTCGTTGGCCTCGGAACTGAGTCGATAAACGCTGGAAGTACAAATTGTGCGTATCAAATTCTTCAGATCAAATCCGCTGGCGACAAACTGCTGCGACAAGGCTTCCAACAGTTCTGAGTTACTGGGTGGATTGGTGACGCGCATATCATCTTCAGGCTCGACCAAGCCGCTGCCCAAGAAATGCTTCCAGTAGCGATTGACTAGCGAGCGCGCGAAGAATGGATTTGATGGGTCTACCATCCAGTCAACCAACTGCTGGCGTGGGTCTTGACTGGGGGGAATGGATATTGTCGGAGCGTCCAAGCCGCGTGGGGACAGCTCTTGTCCCGTCTTGGGATGTTTGGCTATCGCAGAGGCGACTCTCGATACAAACACCGGATTGTCCGGCGAAGCACCTTCCTTTTTGGCGACGGTCGAGAAGAAGGCCGACATCTGATAGTAGTCTGACTGGCTCCACTTCTCGAAGGGATGATGGTGACAGCGCGCACATTGCAAGCGCTGGCCGAGAAACAGTTGTGCCACATCTTCAACGCGCGATTCGGTATCGGACACCTCACGCCACCAAACCAAGGGCGGATGCGTTTGCACCGACCCAGAAGCGGTTAGCAATTCGCGCACCAAATGATCGTAAGGCTTGTTATTCAGAAAACTGTCGCGCAGCCAGCCATGGAATGCGAACGATCCGAGCTGATGGCCTGGAGAATCGCGGCGATTGCGCAGGATCAGAATCCACTTGCGAGCAAAGTAATTCGCGTAATCCTGGCTGTCCAACAGTCGATCAACTAAGCGCTCTGCTTTGTCGGCATCGCTCGACGCAAGGTACTGCTGCGACTCTTCAGGCGTCGGCAAACGACCAGCGATATCCAGAGTCGCTCGGCGAACAAAGGTCGAATCATCGCAGAGCGGACTGGGGGGAATTCCCAACGTCTGCAGCTTGGCAAACACCGCTTGATCGACCAAGTTGCGAGTTGGGGGAAATTCTTCAGTCGGGACACCCAGAGGTACACTGGCTCGAAACACGGCGACTTGACCCTGATAACGAGCCATGATGGCGACATCGCCGGCTTGATCACCCAACTGAACCCAACCTCGCTCGTCGACGTTGGCCAGGTCGGTGTTGTTGGAATCAAATTGTGCTGTTCGCGTAATATCTTCGTGGCTGTCATCTGAATAGGTTGCAATTACCGCCAGTTGCTGGCTTAGGCGTCGAGACAATTGTCGTGACGCCGGCAGTACCTCAATCCGCGTCACCATGCGCTGCTGGCCATCACCCAACGGCATACCGCTGGCGATCCACCGCCGCAGCACTCGGTACTCGTGCGAATCGACCTCCATACGCTGACCACCACCATGTGGGGCGGCCCCCGTCGCCTTCAGCAATAATAAACTTTGATCGGGCATCGCCGGGAAGACTCGTCTTCCACGAGATTCTAACACCAACCGGTCGTAGTCGTCTTGGGCTTCAAATCCCAGTAGCGAGAGCTTGAAACCAGCCTGACCAGCGGCTTTGCCATGACAACCTCCGCCGTTGCATCCCAGTTTGGTAAATATCGGCACGACCTGATGGTGAAAATCTACCGGCTGGAGCGACTCCATTCCGCTGACGCTCAAGGATACCTCACAGCGCTGTCCGGACAGCTCGGCAACAATTTGAGCTTGGCCATTTTCCAGCGGTCTCAAGTAGCCATAGGCGTCCACCTCCGCGATGGGCGGCTGAATGCTGTACTTTGCATGGTGTGTAACATCCGTCCATTGCCCCTGCTGGTCGCAACTGGAAACTAGCAATTGCCAACGAGCATCCTGACCCTTGAGCTGTACTGAGGTCGCGTGCTCGGGCAACGTAAAACTCAATTCGCCTGCAGCCAACGAGGCCGCCAAACCCAGAACAGTCAATAGTGCAATATACAGACGCATCATCAGATTAATTCCGCTACCGGATTGGCTTCTACCAAGTACTGCGGTCGTCCGGTGGGATCGGTCAGCGTGGTGGTAGCGGTATCGATACCTAGATTGTGGTATAGAGTAGCCAGTATCTCCTGTACATCCACTGGTCGCTCTTCTGCGTATTCACCCAGCCGATTGGTGGCCCCAATCGCTTGTCCGCTGCGCACGCCACCGCCTGCAATCCAAGCACAACTTACCGGTGCCCAGTGATCGCGGCCCGCCGAAGCGTTGATCTTGGGAGTCCGGCCAAATTCACCCCAAACGATCACGGTTACGTCGTTGAGCAAACCCCGGCTGTCTAAGTCTTCGACCAGTGCACTCAAGCATTGATCTAACTTGGGTCCGTGATCGCGAACCAAATCAAAATTCTGACCGTGGCTATCCCAGCGACCATAGCTCAAGCTAACGCAGCGCGCGCCAGCTTCGACTAAGCGTCGAGCAATCAATAGATGATCGTTGCAGGTTGGCGCTCCATCGTATTGATATTTGTAAGGCTTGCCATCGCCGTATCGCTCGACGATCCGTGGATCCTCCTTGGACAGGTCCAGCGCATCGAGCAGTTTACTACTGGTAAGAACGTCCAACGCTCGTTGGCCAAAAACGTCCATACCTTCGATTGTCCCGCTGCCATCAATATCACGGCGCAGGCGATCTAAACTGGTCAGCAGTTGCCGACGATCCTGCAATCGCTCCAGGGTGATATCGTTCAGCCGCATGTTGTCCATGCCAGGGCCGTCCGGGCGAAACGCCGAATAACTTGGTCCCAGAAAACCAGCCACGCCCGGATCGCTCCAGGGTCCATGCTGCGTCTTGCCAGCCAAGCCTACAAACGTAGGCACGGCGGGATCGACCGGCCCTTGCAGTTTGGTAATCGCTGAACCGACGCACGGTCGCCCGCCGATAGCGCGTAAGTCGTTGCTCAACCAGCCGCTCATACATTGGAACGAGTCATGGCGATCCTTAAGACCCACTACCGAACGAATGATGGCCGCCTTGTCCATCATGCCAGCCAGTTTCGGAAAGACCTCGCAGATTTGTATGCCGGTTACGTTGGTTGGAATCGGACGAAACTCGCCGCGTATCTCGCTGGGGGCATCCGTCTTAATCTCCCACATATCTTGGTGAGGCGGGCCACCGGCTAAGAACACATTGATAACCGCCTTGTGGCCTAATCTGCCGGAGCCCGGCGATTGCGATTCGGCTCGCAACAATCCCGGTAGACTTAGACTTGGCAAACCAAACGCACCGAGCGACAATCCACCGATGGTCAGAAAGCTGCGACGTGACACGCCATCGCAATAACGACCAGACTTCCCAAAAATGGTGAGCATGGCAGCGCTTTCGGCTGGAGTTATGAATTAAGGCGGGAGGGAGACAGGAGGGATTGGATCTTCTGACCCAATAAGCCACCATTGTGCTTCAAACCCCGGCCGTCGTGCAAGTCGGGAACTCCCAACACCCTCAAATTCCAGTCAAAACTACTCACTTTGGCGGTTTAGGTGCCCATTCCGGCCACTGGCACGGATCCGATTCGCGTTGCGCTCTACTAGGCGAATCGCTGGCCCCGTTCCGGCATTTTCAGCATGTCGGTCAGGCAAGTCTGCGATCGACACACTAAGTCGATTACGAAATTCGCCGAATGTTACTGAAGGTAGCGGTTGTAGCACCCAAGCGAACTAACCTGCACGAAGGTGCGGGTGTATTCCGAAGATGACACTATGGCAAGTATGCCAAGCTGGCACACGTTCTCAAGCTGTCTCATCGAAACTTGAAGCCCAAGACCGCTGGCGGAATAGTGACTCGGCAAGTGGCCTGCGTGCTCGGATGCACGCCGTAACTTATGACCCACGAAAGAAGGAACTTTCCCATGGTTTGTTACCGCTCTGTCTTGATCCCCCTGGCTCTGTTGGCACTTGCTCCGTCGGCCTACGGACAGCGATTTGACTATGTCAGCGCTTATTCTGGAGCGGTATTTCTAAACGATTACCGGGGAGCGGTTGCAAACGATGCGCGCACCGGAACTTTTTCGGATGGTTGGTTGTTAGGCGGCGCGATCGGCAAATGCCTGTCGAACTGCAACCGTTTAGAGGGTGAGTTTTTCTACCGCAACAATGGTGCCGACGCCTGGATCACGCCCAACAATAATTTCGATTGGTCGGGGCGATTGAACTGCTTTTCCACCACGACGAATTTGCTGCACGACTTCCGGAAACTCAGCGTACGACGCTCTATTCCTTATGCCGGTGGCGGGATCGGTGGAGCATTTCTGGATGGCGAATTCGAAACGCCGGCAGCCACGTATGAAATCGACGAAACGGTGTTCGCATTTCAAGGAATCGCCGGTATCCGCACGCAGCTGAATTGCCGCACGAGCCTACTGACCGAATACCGGTACTTTGGCACTAGCCGAGCCCGTTTAACCGACGTCGATACCGACGATACCGCTGGAACATTCGGCTACGATTCGCACAATGTGCTCATCGGCTTCAGCATCCAACGCTAGCACCCATGGAAACCTACCGTTGATTAGTCCTCAAGCCTCACTTCATTCAGATCGTGCGTAGTGAAGCATGTCCGAATAGCTCAGGTTCCGACATGTTTTGGCGCTCGGTTCTCGCTGAAGGCTTACACTTGTAACAGACTGGACTCGTCGGGGCTCGGTCCGTGAATTCTGTGGATCGAAAGTGTGCTGCTCAGACGTTAGAGTCTGCTACGGACTTTGGCGTTTGATGCAATCCGCTGTGTGGCTACTACGTTCGAAGCGCGTGATAAAAAAACGGAGTAGTCGTCACAGCGACTCTCGTGGAGGAATCTTGGGTTATACTTGTTCCATGCCCGCGACAATCTTGGTTTTTTTTGGGGCAACGGTAAAGCGGCTTTGTGAGCTGACTGACCATGCACTCTATGGCAATTTCACCGCGACCATCGTTTCTTTCTCGTCGATTGTTCTTACAGCGCTGGAGCCTGGGGTTTGGCGGACTGGCGCTCAGCGCTTTGTATCAGCAGTGGGCTCGTGCCGAAACGCTGACGCGAACTCCGTCAGACGGTGGGGTGCTGGAGCGGTTTCACCATCAGCCGCGCGCTAAAAGTGTGATCTTTCTGTACATGGACGGCGGTCCAAGCCAGATGGATACCTTCGATCCCAAGCCGACTCTGGAGAAGCTCCATGGACAGCCGTTTCCAAAAAAAATGGAACCGACTCAGTTCGATAATAATGGTGCTACATTGGCATCGCCGTGGAAGTTTGCCCAGCACGGTCAGAGCGGTTTGTGGATCAGCGATCTGTTCCCACACATCGCCAAACACGCCGATAAGCTGTGCGTTGTGCGGTCGATGACCAGCAGATTCTCAGAGCACACCAGCGCTAACTATTTTCTGCATACCGGACTAGGCATTGTCGGCCGACCAAGTATGGGGGCCTGGGTCGTCTACGGCCTGGGCAGCCCGTCACAAGAGCTGCCGGGATTTGTCGTCATCAACGGCGGACTGACTCCGCCCGGTGGCCTGGACAACTTTGCGAGTGGATTTTTGCCGGCCGCCTTTCAGGGATCGACATTCTCTCCCTCCGGCGATGCAATTGCCAATTTGCGCTCACCCCCACGCCAGCCGCATGAGATTGCGGCGCGACGCGACTTGCTGCGGAGCCTGGATCAGAATTTTCTGGAAAGCACGGCCGGTGCCGATGCGGTGGAAAGTGCTATTCGCAACTATGAATTGGCCTATCGCATGCAGCAATCCGTTCCTGCCGCCTCCAACCTGGACGACGAATCCGAGCAGACGCGCAGCGCCTACGGCGTGGATCATCCCAATCGCCAAACCGCCACTTATGCTCGCCAATGCCTCCTGGCAAGGCGCTTGGTCGAGCGTGGCGTGCGGTTCATCGAGCTGACCTGCCCGGCCACCACGCATGATCGCTGGGATCAGCATTCCAACCTTAAGAAAGGCCACACCGACAATGCGTTGGCCGTAGATCAACCGATTGCCGCCTTGCTGGAGGATCTAAATCAGCGCGGATTGCTTGGCGAAACATTGGTGATATGGGGAGGCGAATTTGGACGCACTCCGTTTGCTCAAGGCTCCGACGGTCGCGACCACAATCCGTTTGCCTTCTCGATTTGGCTGGCTGGAGGCGGTGTGCGGCCCGGCATGACCTACGGAGAAACCGATGAATTCGGATATAAGGTGGTGCAGGATCCGGTGGAGATGCACGATTTTCACGCTACGATCCTGCACTTGCTGGGCGTCGATCACCAGCGTTTAACTTTTCGCTTCGGTGGCCGCGATCATCGCTTGACCGACGTACACGGGCAAGTACTGGAGTCCATTTGCTCGTAGTGCTAGGGTGGAGCAAGCGGCGCAATCAGGCTTGGACAGGCGAGCGCTAACGTGGCCTATCGGCAACAAACTTCGCTCAAACGCAAAAAGTTTCGCCCCGCGCCGGACCACTACTTGCGCTTTCATAATCCATTACACAATACCACAATGCTCGGCGATGCGCCGAGCACACGCGACATAGCCTACGAAGAACTGGCCGAACTGGCCGTACTTGGCACTGGCTTCATCAAATCGCATTTTGTAAACGATGTCTTTCAGGTAGTCAGGACGCCGCGCCCACAACGTGACGCCCCATTCCCAGTCGTCCAGTCCAACCGACACGGTGACAACTTGCGTAACGCGTCCAGCGAACGCCATACCGCTCTGCGCATGTTCGGCCATCATCGAATTACGACTGGAAAATGGGGTCGTAAACCAATTGGCTCCGACAACGCGGCTCTTGTTCATCGGATAAAAGCACATCGCCGGCCAAGGCGGCAGTTCGGGCATCAAGCGCTGAGCGTTCATCGCGGGCAAACGCTTTTCGTAGGCAGCCACCTTGGCTGCGAATTGAGGCGAATTGGCGTCTTCGCCGCCTGCCGTCAACCGCTGAGCATATTGCTCGACCGACGGCACGTATTCGGAAATCTCTGTCAGCGAAACAAACGAATAGACAGCTTCCAGCGCAGGTCCAATTCCGCAGGCTAAAAGGCGCTGATGCACCAAGTCGATCTTCAGTGGATCGGGATCAAAAGCGACAAAACCGAAATCCGCTTTGTGGCCACTGACAATGAAGCTTTGCAATCGGACGGGTGCCTGCGAATCAACCGGTGAGAGAATTTCCTGCATCGCGATTAGTCCAGCAGCACGCCGGGTCGCGCCGAGTTGGCTCAACACGTGGCGATTGAGGCGATAATACATGTGGGTGCAATGCCAACCGTTGGCGGGCTGAATGGCCGGTTCGGACAATGAGCTTGGGTTTTCAGGGCGATTCATGGCTTTTATCCTGGAGTCAATTGGCGGTGATCTTATCGCGGTGTTCTAGTTGTCTGTGGAGGCTGTGTTGACACGACCGATTGCACGAGACGGCGATTGTAAGCGCGCTCTTGAAAATAGACAGGGTAGCACATGACCTCCCAGCAGCGATTCAATCTCAAGTTACCCACCTGGGGTGGCAAACAGTTTTGGACCGACCATCACTGGCGCCGTGGGTGGCGCATCCAGCAGAACGCAGTAACCCAACACTGGCGATTGCTGGATGCTGACAACGTTCGCTGGGCCTGGGGTCGGCACGAGCAGTGCCGGCAAGCGCTAGAGCGGCTTGTGCCAGATCGGACTGTCCAATCCAGCCAGATCGTCATCCTGCTGCATGGCTTGATGCGTTCTGCAGCCTCAATGCGCGGGCTGGCGGAGCGACTGACCAATCAGTTGCAATGTCAGTGCGTGTGTTTCGAGTATGCCAGCACGCGGCACCCAGTGTCCCATCACGCTGCGGCGCTGGCCGAGGTGGTCGCTGGGTTGCCAACCGAACTGCCACTACATTTTGTTGGACACAGTTTGGGTAACATCGTAGTCAGGTATTTTTGGGGCGATCTGATTCGTCATCAAGATCCCGCCACAGTCGATCGCATTCGCAGTGTTGTCATGTTGGGGCCGCCCAATCAAGGAGCGTCCATCGCCAAGCAGCTATCGCGCACCGGACTATTTGGCTTGGTGGCGGGACCAGCGGGCATGGAGCTCGGCTCCCGCTGGCAGAGCTTTGTCGCTCGGTTGGCAACTCCCACTTGCCCGTTTGGAATTATCGCAGGTCGATTGCCGGAAGCGTTGCCCCTCAATCCACTGGTGGACGGGCAAGGCGACTTTGTAGTCAGTGTGGACGAAACGAAGCTCGAGGGTGCCACGGACATGCTGGAAGTTCCTGTGCTGCACAGCTTCCTGATGGACAGTAGCGACGTGCAAGCGGCTGTCGCTCGCTTCATTCGCACAGGTCACTTCGGAGTGTCTGAACGTTAATTCTGCCGCGGTTACGCCCAGCTCAGAAATCGAAGGAGGCTGCCTTGCTCCACTCTCTGGCAAGTGTAGCCAGGAGTTGGCGAGCAGCTACATGTAGATGAGAATGACGACCGGTACGGCTGAAATGGCGTTGGGAGAGGAAGCGCGATGGCAGCGCTTCCCCTCCCAATTCCCTCCTGGAAAGTCATAGTGTTGCCACCGCTCTTTCAGTGGCATATCTCCGAGCCTGTCTGGTCAAGCTCGGCGGCACGCTCAGCGCACCTGTGATTCTCCCAGCTCCAATCTGCTCCAATACAACTTATTGCCACGGATGATGCGCAGTTCGGGCGAGGGTTCCACTGCCATTTCGTCGGTGTTGAGGATATACGCCAGATCGTTCCAACTGGTGGTTTGCCAACCCATCAGTCCAACCACAATATCCCCCTTTTGTAGAGGCAGCTTGCGAGCTGGACTGTCGGGACGAACCGCTGTCACCAACATGCCGCCTCGGTAGGTTGGGTCTACTGCGCGAACGCGATTCTTGTCGACAACTTCCAATTTGACGCCCAAATCCCGGTACACGCGATCCTGTATCGACTCGCCGCCTGTTGATGCGAAGCGATAATTGGCAGCGGGCTTGGTCGGCTGGCCAGTGGTTTGCAGCTTCAGGCTGGCCGCGATCACTTCGCCTTGACGCTCGACGACCAGCGGCAGTTCTTGATCGCTCGCAGCGTCAATCAAGGCCAGTTCGTAATCCAGTCGATTTGCCACAACGCGATCGCCCACTTGCTGGATGATGTCGTTGCGCTGCAGATGGCCGCTGGAGCAACTGAGGACTCGCACCCAGGATTGGCCGTCGCGATACTCGGTTTTGACTTCGACTGAAGACTTCGCCTGCTGGCGATATTCGGCAATCATGATGGCTGCAACTTCGATGGCGCGATCGATAGGAATCGCAAAGCCAATTCCCTGCGCGCCAATTCGCACAGCTGCGTTGACACCAATCATGTAGCCGTCTGCATTGAGCAACGGTCCACCGGAATTCCCTGGATTGATACTGGCGTCAGTTTGAATCAGATCAGGATATTCGTGAACGCCATTGACAGGAATGTCGCGATGCAGCGCACTGATAATGCCTTCGGTCACCGTGTGGTGATAGCCAAACGGATTTCCGATCGCGATCACGCGCTCGCCGCGCATGAGGTCAGAACTGGTTCCACAGCGAATCACCGGCAACGGGTAATCGGCTTCGACCTTAACCAGCGCCAGGTCTGTATTGGGGTCTCGCGCAATCAACCGACCGACGAACTTGGTGCCGTCATGCAGGGTCACATCAATGCGTTTGACATCCTGAACCACATGCTGGTTTGTCAGAATGTAGCCGCGACTGTCGATGATGATCCCGGCCCCCATGCCATTGACTTGCGGTGAGTCAGCGGCCGATGCCCCGGCTCCAGGTCGTGACGGCTTGTTACCTTCGATGTTGACCACCGCCGGTTCGGCTGTCTGGATCGCTCGCACCACCGGGCTGTGTCGCATCGAAGGCGTCTGATCGGCTAACAGGGCGCAGTTGGGCGAGGTTGAGCTAGCCACTAGCGCCAGCGCGATTAGCCTTCGTCGCCAATCGACTTTGCCAGGGCTACTCATCAAGGTCCGCGTCATAGATGTCCTTCCCGAGCGGGAGATCGGTTGGAGACGGTCGTGGTTTCAGTGGGTCGGGCCGCTGACACGGCACCGGACCGTTGCACCCTTCAGGGGTGTCCTGGTCATGCACACTGAATCGGTCGTGCGGAATGGATGGCTTGACCAGCCAAAGAAATGACGGAACGGACCTCCCAGATTAACAGCCGGTTAACATGGGGCGACTTTTTTGCCTGGGAAGAGTCTACGGGCAACTAC
This sequence comes from Pirellulaceae bacterium, assembly GCA_019636385.1. Lineage (NCBI taxonomy): Bacteria > Pseudomonadati > Planctomycetota > Planctomycetia > Pirellulales > Pirellulaceae > Pirellulaceae bacterium. The sequence goes on from JAHBXT010000001.1 coordinate 1,236,539, forward strand.
GGTGGTAGCCGTCTGAACCGAAAATACACGCACTAGAGTGGCTTGTTAACTTTTGGCTACTCGCGCCGATACAATGACCAGTAGTGCCTCCACCTGCCAATTGCCGAACTTTCACGTCCGCAGCACTTTTTTATCTGCCATAGCATTTATCTGCCATGCAGCCAACCAGCGCTAGCAACATATCCGATTGCAGAAGACTGCCCGATGGATCTGCCGAGGCGTCCTGGTGGCGACCTGCTAGCAAAGTGGGGCGGCTGGACTGCTTGCTATGTCCCCGCCAATGTAGTTTGGCTGACGGTGATCGCGGTTTCTGTATTGTGCGCGAAAATCGCGGCGGCCAAATGGTACTTTCCACTTATGGACGCAGTACCGGCTTTTGTATCGATCCGATTGAAAAGAAGCCGCTCAACCATTTCTTTCCCGGCACGGCAGTGCTGAGCTTTGGAACGGCAGGTTGCAATCTGGGCTGCCAGTATTGCCAGAACTGGGATATCTCCAAGTCGCGCGAAATCGAGCGATTGAGCGAGACCGCTGAACCGGAGGCGATTGCTCGAGCCGCTCAGCAAACGGACTGTCTCAGCGTCGCCTTTACCTATAATGACCCGGTAATCTGGGCCGAATACGCCATCGACACGGCGCGCTACTGTCGCCAACTAGGCATCAAGACCGTCGCCGTTACGGCGGGCTATATTTCGCCACCTGCCCGCGAGGCATTCTTTGCATGGATGGACGCAGCCAACGTCGATTTGAAGGCCTTTACCGAACAGTTCTACAGCAAAATCACCTATTCCCATTTGCAGCCGGTGTTGGACACGTTGAGCTACTTGGTACGCGAAACACAGGTGTGGGTCGAGATCACGAATTTGGTGATTCCCGATCTGAACGACGGTCCAGATGAAATGCGTCGGCTTTGCGACTGGATCGTCCAGCAGCTGGGCGACCGAGTACCGATTCATTTTTCGGCGTTTCATCCTGACTTTCGCATGCGAGATCGCGGACGAACTCCTCCTGAAACTTTATTTGCTGCGTATGACATTGCGCGCAGCTCGGGGTTAAAGTTCCCCTACGTTGGCAATATTCACGATGACCAGCGGCAAGCCACCTATTGTCCTGGTTGTTCAGCCCTTCTAATTGAGCGCGACTGGTATCAAGTGGGCGCGTACCACATCGACGTATCGCAGGGAGCCAACAAAGCGCGATGCCCACACTGTCAGGCGTCGGTCGCTGGATGGTTTAACGAACGCAAAGGCACTTGGGGGGCTCAACGACAACCGGTTCGGATGGCGCAGTTTGCCGACGCATCGCCTGCGGCCCAGGCAATTGCCGGGGTTCCCCCCACGGTTCCCATTACCATTTCTTCGTTTCGTCACAACACGATGACAGATTCGTCTGCCAAGGAACTTGACATGGGCACATCACAAGCAGCTTCGGCAACTCCGTCGGCTGGGTTTCCTGTCGGTCAACAATTACTGCGACTGGATCGACTAACGGACGAACAGCGCCAACAGTGCTTGCAGTTGGCCGCCAGCAGCGTGGCCGCAGCCGTCACTGGCCGACCGATCAAGACGCCGGCGGAAGCGATTCACGAAATCGCCGGCTCTCCCGTGACGGGGGCGTTTGTAACGCTAAAACGTGGCTCGATCCTGCGTGGTTGTTGTGGAGTTTTAGGTCAGCCACAGGGCGTCGGCTCGGCAATCAGCAGTGCCGCAATTCGCACGGCCCGCGAAGATCAGCGGATGGCACCCATTTCCGTGTGTGAACTGCCTCATTTGCACCTTGATGTTACGCTCCTGGGCCCGCTGCGCAAGATTGAAGGCCCAAGTTCGGAACGAGCCCAGGCTGTCATCGTCGGCAAGCATGGTTTGCTGATTCAACATGCCGATCGTAGCGGACTGCTGTTGCCATCGGTAGCCATCGAGCGCGGTTGGGATGCCGTACAGTTCTTGCGAGCCGTGTGCAACAAAGCGCAATTGCCTATGGATGCTTGGCAGGACAATGCTGCTGTCGTCATGATTTTCGAGGGCAAAACGATGTCAGACAAGCTCTCAGGCTTGCTGCCCAGCGACTTGCCCACTAGCAGCCCCGCGCCGCTGACGGCAGAGCAGTTGGCCGGTTACGCGCAAGTCGCCTGTCAGAATATCGCCGCGATGGCGACTGGCGGAACGCCCAGCTATGTCATTCCGCACTTGCCAGATACCACAGTTAACGCCATCGTTATGACGTTACAGTGGATTGCCGAAGGCACGCCGACTGACTCTGCCGACATGCAGGTTCAGCAAGGTAACGCAATTCAAGTTTCCTTTCGCCCGGGTCTTCCTGTGCAATCAACGTTGTTTCAGATGTGCCAGCGAGCAGCGGAGCTGTTCGTTCAACGGCGATTCTCCGGGCAATTGACGCTCGGACTGACCATCGGCTTCGATCCAGCCATGCACGGTTACGGCGACAGTGCTGACCTGAATGGAGTCGATACTTCGGCCCGAGCCCTGGTGATATCTGAAGCCAACCATTGCGGCTTTGTGTTCGACGGACAACAATCCGCCCAGCAACTGCTGGCGCGTTTACAAAGCGACCTGCCCATTGGCAGTCGTCAGTCGTCGGTGCATAGCCTGGGTTGTCTATCAACATTACCTCAACTTCTGTGTATCTCGGCCCCCAATGCGCAGCCTGCGAGCGGTGTACGGGCGCCAGCGGTCGCTGGACGTTTTTATCCAGCCGAAGATGCCGCGCGCCGCGCGCTGGTCAATTCTCTGTGCCGCCAGCCGGCTCCGGAAAAGCGTTCGGTCCTGGCCGCTATGGTTCCTCACGCTGGACTGAAATATAGCGGACGCATCGCTGCCCAGGTGTGGCAAAGTATTCAATTGCCTCCAGGTAAAACGATGATCATTGTCTCGCCTAAGCATACTGCGCAAGGTGTCAATTGGGCGGTATGTCCTCAAGATGCATGGGGGCTTTCCAACACCACCACGATCGCCGGCGACAGGCAGTTGTCTGAGCGTCTTGCGCAGAGCATTGATGGTTTTGAGCTGGATGCAGCTGCACACGTCAGCGAACATGGGATCGAAGTTCAATTGCCGTTTCTGGAACGAATCGCACCGACGGCAAAAGTGGTCGGCGTGGCCATGCACGGTGGCAGTTGGCCGGAAATCTTCCAAGCGGCCAAGCAATTAGCGGGCTTCATCCGCCTGCTCGACGACCCGCCTTTGCTGGTCATCTCCAGCGACATGAATCACTATGCCAATGACGAAGAAAACCGGCGCCGCGATCGTCTGGCGCTGGATGCCTTGGCGGCAGGCGAGCCTGAACAATTGATGAGCGTTTGCCGCCGACACGAGATCAGCATGTGCGGCTTGATTCCCGCCGCGCTGATTTTGGAAACGCTACGGCAACTCGGCCATCAACCGCAGGTTGTAGAGCTGGACTACGCAACCAGTGCTGACGTCTCGGGGGACAAGTCCCGGGTGGTCGGCTATGCGGGCCTGTTATTCGTCTAACCACCATTTGGCTGTGAAAAGTGCCGTAAGGGTGCCCCATTGGGCGCTCGGTCGGTATCTTCGATTTACCATCTGCAACCAAAAATGGAATTAAACTCGCGGCTCAGGAAAGTGCAGCCAGGCGACTACCGTTCCGGATTGGCCGATCTGTCTAATCGCTACTTTTGTACTTTGGACCGAACGTACAGGGTGCGGCTGGCCGTCTGGGCTAGTCCTGTTCTAGTCGGCATACCGGTTGCTTGGTAACAATTGTGACTGTCATCATGGCAGTCGGGCAGTTATGCTGATGGTTCAAATGTGTGTTGTTTGAGCAATCGCCTATGACCAAGACCATGGCTCAGGATTACTACAAAATATTAGAAGTCAGCCGCTCTGCGACTCCGGAGGAGATTCAAAAGGCGTATCGACGGTTAGCGCGCAAGTACCATCCGGACCTGAATCCCAACGACAAATCGGCTCAACAGCAGTTTAAGGACGTCCAGCACGCCTACGAAGTGCTGAACGACTCTGAGAAACGCCGTATGTACGACCAGCTGGGACCAGATTTTGAGCGCATGGGTGGTGCCCCATTTGGCGGTAGTAGTCCGTTTGGTGCAGGCGGACCGTTTCAGGGTGCCAGCCCACAAGACTTGGAAAAAATGTTTGGTCGGGACGGCGCGGGAGGCGGCGGCTTTGGCTTTGGTGGCTTTGAGGACTTAATGCGTCAGTTCACCGGTGGTAATGCTGCCGGAGGTCGCGGACGAGCACGGGGTGGCCGAGCCATGGCGCAAGGCACGGACCTCCGCGCCGAACTAGTGGTGTCGTTCAATACCGCCGTCCTGGGAGGCACCGCTGGATTGAACATCATTCGCGGCGGAAAAGAAGAGACGATCCAGTTAAAGATTCCACCCGGCATTACCACTGGCAAAAAGATGCGCGTCCGCGGACAGGGAAATCCCGGTGCAGGTGGTGGCCCTAATGGCGATTTAATCGTCAGTTTGCAGGTCGCACCGCATCCTTTTTTTCAACGCAGCGGAATGAACTTGGAATTGCGGCTGCCCATCACGCTCAAGGAGGCACTGCAAGGTGCTACAGTCGATGTCCCAACACCCAGCGGTACGGTAGCGCTAAAAATTCCACCAGGCAGCAGCGGAGGACGACGATTGCGAGTCAAAGGCCAAGGCGTGCTGAATCCGTCTGGCGCGCCCGGCGACTTGTACGTCGAGCTTCAAATCCGCTTACCCGATCAATTGCTCGACTCAACGAACCGTTCCGATACGCTGTTGCGAGCTGCCAATGAACTAGAATCCATGTATCGGGAGCCGGTCCGTGGCCATATTCAGTGGTGAGTTTTTTGGTAGATATTCGCCAAATGAACATATTGCTCAACCTCACTCACATAGCCGCTGCAATCCAATGGCGGTGTGCATGAACACTGATATCCCCTCACTACACAACTGAGCGTGCGCAAGTCGAACGGTTTTTCGAGGGCTGCTCGCGTGTGTCAGCAGCACCAATTTCAATCCATTTTTCGCCGGGGGTTAGTTGCAACCGACGCGACCTTGATCGTTCACGCGTTGCGGGACTCGGGCATGACTCGTCTGGGTATCAGCATCCCCAAAAAAGTTGGCAATGCCGTGGTTCGCAACCGTTGGAAGCGGCTAATTCGCGAAGCCTTTCGGTTAAACTATGCTCACATTCCAAGCGAACTAGTGATTGTGGTTCGACCTCGCAAAGGCGCCCAGCCTGAGCTGACAACTCTAGCCGAGTCACTGTTTCGACTTACCAATAAATTGTCCCGACGCTCACTGCCCGATCTAATCGACTAAGACAAGTGTTTGGCGATCGCTGGCCAATCGCCCGGTGGACAAAGCTGACCTCCAACAGCGGGGAGATTACGGCGTGCCACAATTGGACATCGCTGAATCTGACAAGACGCCGGGCAAAAACTGGCGACCTGCCACGGTGTTCTTAGCGGCACTACATCAATTGGGCTGGGCTGAAAATATCAGTGCAGAACAGCTTGCCGAACTCCTAACAATACCGGAGTCGATTGAGCCCGCTGGCATCAACCAATACTCGACACCTTCTCTAGCCAATCGCTGTTGGCTAGCACGAGTCACCCAGTGGCAACTTGATGGTCAATGCATCCTCACGCCGCTCGGTCAACAGCGGATAGCATTGCTGTGCGAATGCGGTTGGATCGTTGCGGACGATTGGCCGCGCACGGTCAACGGACTGGCTCAGTGCTGGCTGGGAGAGCGATTCTATATTGCCAAGTCTGGCTTGTTGCAGATTCCGGTAGCTTATACGACTTTCGTTAGCTCGCAACTCGGCCGGAACAAACTTCGATTGCCTGATTGGCCAGAACTTTTAGATCGCGGCCTGAGATGGGTCGCCCGCGATCAACAGCCGGTGTTGCTTGCCAAGGGAACCACGCTATTCGAGGCCACCAAACAGTTCGCGCGTCTTGCGGGGATTCCAGCCATCCAACTGGTTCTGCCCACTGCTTTGCGAAAATCAACAACTACGACCGCCAACTGGCTGGCAGCGACCTTACATCAGTTATCGCGCGCACCTGCTGATGGTATATGCGGGAATTCAGTCTATCTGTCACCTGAGATATCTTGTGAGCAAGTTAATGCCGATTTTGAATGCCTGCCTGTGCAAGATCGAGCCGTGATGTGCTTGGCAGATCGTCTGCTGGTATTTCATATTCGCCCCAATGGCCATGTGGCCAGTTTGCTGGAGCGACGCCTGAAAGATGGTCGCTTTCCAACTGGTAGCGTCTTCCTGCTGATTGCCAAATCCAATCGTGACAACAATTTTCAGGCAAGTGACGCTGATTGGGCTGGTTGGTTGGATCGAGGTGCTGTGGGTTGGCTGGTGCCTCAATCTGACGTGTCATATCTACAAGCTTGGTCCGGCTGTCATGTAGCACAGTCGCTAGAAAATACTTCGGTGCATCAACTATGCCTGCCACTGAGCGAATTGAGCAGTGGCGAGTGTGATGTGGGCTGGCGCTATTTGTCGCATTGCACGCGCGGCACGGCGGGACCGATGCCGGACGAGTCTCGCGAAAGCCACATTATCAGGTTGTGGCAGAACGGTAGAAGCCAACCCGTTCATCCGATGCAGACACTCATGCAGATTTTGCGTGAAGGAAGACTGCGAGCCGCTTCGAGCCTGAACCGCTCCGGACATCCAACCGTCAGCTTGAGTGCCGTGCCATTGCACAAGCTGCTCGAGCGACGTCGGTTTCGACCCCACCTTGGTCGCTGGGACTGGGAACCCTATGGAATCCTGTTCCCGCGAACGGGGCTGCCCCATGCCCAACCGGTGATCTACGGTTCTGAAGCCGACTATGAGAACTTGGCACCTGCCCAACAGGCTTTCTTTCAGCCGGTCGACGGAGTGCAGGACTGGAGCATTGAACAGGAGTGGCGAGTCGTTGGAGACTTGGACTTTCGATTTGCTGCGCTCCATCACTGCGTGTTGGTTTTTGTCCGCAGCCGTCAGGAAGCATTGCATCTTGCGCGGCGATTCTCCTACCCGGTAGCTTGGGTCGACTCGTCGAAATTTGATCGCTGCTCGCGCTAAACGCTATTCGCACAGGTGGTGGGTCGGCGTGGGCTGAGCAAGTCGCATGGGGACAACCGCTGGCCGTTTTCAGACTCTTCGGATATTACAACCAACCGGCGCTGGAGCGGCTGGTCCCACCTTACCAATCTGGTGACGATTACGAAATTGGCTATCCGCCATGAGGCCCTGTGGTCAGGCCACGACCGGAATTCTGCGAGTATAATGGGCGGTCGTCGGTGGCGCGCCATAGCCACTCAGAATCCACGACAACCCCTAGCGATTGCAAGGGCGGGCGGCTTTTGCAAGAGTCATCACCCCCAAGTACTTTACTATAAGGACACCGTTAATGCTCGCTCGATCACCTGGAATGTCAATCTCGTGCTCTTGCGAGCAGGCCGCTGTATGGGGTGGCAGACCGTGTAAGATGGCCGAGGCAATATCTGCGGGGTTCGACGTTGGCTGGATGTCTGCTGCACTGCGCGGTTTGGCGCTGTGTCTAATTGTGTGGATATTGTGCAACGCCAGTCTGGCTCAAGACCCACCGACTGGATTCACGGCGATTTTCAACGGTCATAACCTGGATGGTTGGCATGGCTGCCCACATGTAGATCCGCGTAAATGGGATTCGATCGACCAAGACAAGCGCTCGCAATGGAATGCGGATATGCGGCAGCACTGGACGATACGAGATAATGCACTGGTCAATGATGGGCATGGAGTGTACCTAACCACGGACAAAGAATATGGCGACATTGAATTGCTGTTGGAATACAAGACGGTGCCACTGGCCGACAGTGGTATCTATCTGCGAGCCACCCCGCAGGTGCAGATTTGGGACAGCACAGAAGAAGCTAAGTTCAACATTGGTGCCAACAAAGGTAGCGGTGGCTTGTGGAACAACAGCCCCGGAACTGCTGGCAAAGACCCGTTGACGTTAGCCGACAAACCGTTTGGGCAATGGAATCAATTCCGTATTCTGCAAATCGGTGCCCGCACCAGCGTATGGCTCAATGATCATCTGGTTGTCGATCATGCCATCATGGAGAATTTCTGGGATCGTAAGCTGCCTCTGATGCGTAGCGGCAAAATTCAACTACAAACTCACGGTGGCGAGATTCAGTGGCGCAACATCTTTGTACGCGAAATTGGGGCTGACGAAGCCAACAACTATTTGGCCAAACGCAGTGGCCAAGGATTTACCGCACTTTTTAATGGCCAGGACCTCAGCGGCTGGGCTGGAGCAACAAGTAACTACGAAGTCATCGACGGAACCATCCGCTGTAAGTCGGGGCGGGGTGGGGTATTACATACCGTGGATGACTATGCCGACTACGATGTCCACCTAGAGTTTTTATTGCCTGCTGGCGGCAATAATGGCTTGGCTATCCGTTATCCAGGTACCGGCGATGCTGCCTATCAAGGCATGTGCGAGCTGCAGATTCTGGATAACGACGCGCCTCAGTATGATAAGTTGGACTCGCGACAATACCACGGATCAGCCTACGGTATGGCTGCCGCCCATCGAGGCTACTTACGCCCCACCGGCCAGTGGAACTATCAGCATGTGAGCGTTCACGGAACGATGATCCGCGTGGAACTTAATGGCACCGTCATCCTGGATACGGACTTGAGCCAGATAAGCGATTACCTGGAGGGCAAGCCACATCCCGGCAAGGATTTGACCACCGGCAAATTCGGATTTGCCGGACACAGTGACCCCGTGCAATTCCGTAATATCGCCATTCGCCGACACTAGTGCGCCGCGCACAGTAGCTATGCGCCAAAGCGTGGTGGCAGCCCGGTCGGTACTGCCAGATCCACCGTCTGGCGACGGCAGCTACAACAGAGCGTGTGAAAATTACCGAGTCAACGATAATTTTCGCGCCACGCGAACGATGATCTCCACCGCTTGGTCGATCTCTGTGGCTGTCGTCATGCGTGACAAGCTAAATCGCAATGAACTATCAACGCGAGATGCATCTAACCCCATAGATTGCAACGTTGGCGAAGGTCGACCGCTGCCGCTAGCGCAAGCTGAACCGGTACTACATGCTACACCCGCCAAATCCAGGGCCATCTGCATGGCTTGGCGATCGATGCCAACGAAGGCAATGTTGGATGTTTGTGGTAATCGCCATTCAGGCTGACCATTGACCTGGGCTTGACCGAGCTGTGCAAGCAAATTCGCTTCGAACCGATCTCTCAGTCGCGCTACTTGCTGGTAGACCCCGGTGCGCCGAGCCCGATCGGCGACCTCCAGTGTCTTGGCCATTCCTACAGCCAGCGCCACCGGTTCCGTGCCGGCACGCCAACCCAACTGCTGTCCGCCACCGACCAGGATCGGCTGAAGCTGGGAAGGCGATCGAGTCACCAGCGCACCGATGCCTACGGGACCGTGAACTTTGTGTGCCGCCAGCGTGATCGACGATACCCCCAGGGCGGTCATGTCAAAGTCAAGCTTGCCAACGGCTTGTGTGATATCGCTGTGTACCGGCACGTCGTATTGGCTGCACAATTGCACGATCGCCGCCAAATCATTCAGCACACCCGTTTCATTGTTGGCCAACATCAAACTGACCAAAGCCACCCGGTGATACCGGTCGCGACCGCTGTAAATATCGTTTAACCACTGCGACAGTTGTGGCAGATCATAACGGCCGCTGGCCAGCCCAGGCAACAGACGCACCGGATTGGCACACAACGAGGGCTGACCAGCGGCCATCAGTAGGCTGGGATGCTCCATGGCACCGACAATCACCAGGTCTTGGGCTGACGGAGCCTGCAGACGCAGCGCCAGATTGTTGGCTTCGGTCCCGCCACTGGTGAGTATTACCTGGGGGCTATCCATTCCTTGATATGGCGCACCGAGATACTGCAAAATCGTTGATCTTGCGTTCTCTAGCAGATGCAAGGCTTGCCGTCCGAGCCGATGCTGACTGGCCGGATTGGCTAGTCCAGGCAGTTGAAGCTGCGACATACAACCGGCCACCTCGGAATCGAGATAACTGGTGGCATTGTTGTCTAAGTAAATTTGTACAGGCTGCATGTGCCGAGTGCCAAAAATATGCGTTGCGGGTTGCAAGGCATTTTATTGTATGCCAGTCCGTCCAGCCTCCCAGTCGTTTTGCAATTCCCGCACCGATGTGGCATACTCTGTGCATCCAAGTTGACGAACTAATGTAATGGCGCCCTCTAACTGACTCACATTCAGCTACCCGCACTGAAGAATTGATGAACATCACGGCCATCGAGACATTTGCGACACGCATACCACTTAAGCCCGAATACCGCATGATCTCGGCATTGGGACAACACCATGTTTCTCAGTATGTGTTGGTCAAAGTAACTACCGATAGCGGTCTATTTGGCGTTGGTGAGGCGACAGTAATGCCGCGCTGGAGCGGCGAGACGGTGTGGGGGGCTAAAGCCCTCATCGACTGCGTATTAGCGCCGGTTGTCCTGGGTTGCGACATCCAGGACCTGGAGGAACTGGACCGGCGCATGGATGCCCTGGCAGCCGACAATTGGTTTGCGAAATCGGCCATTGAAATGGCTGTGTGGGACATCGCTGGCAAAGCAGCCCACCAGCCGGTATATGAACTGCTGGGAGGAGCGGTTCGATCGACCACGATCCGCAGTCGCTTCTCTCTGGGGGCCTATCCTCCCGAGATTGCGGCGCAGCGAGCTGTTGAAAGGGTTCAGGCGGGTTTTGACACGATCAAAGTCAAAGTCGGCACCGATCCACTCACCGATGTCAGTCGCGTGCTGGCGGTACGCAAGGCTGTCGGTTCACAAATCACACTGACAGTCGATGCCAATGGTGGTTGGGATCTGGAACAGGCGCTGTGGTGCTTGAAGCGCTTGGAAGACTGCCATGTGGAGTGGGTCGAACAACCACTGCCGCGCCGCAATTTCAATCAGCTGCGGCAGCTTCGCCAGCAGACAGGCTGCCGCATCTTGGCAGACGAGAGTTGCTTTGATGAAGTGGAAGCCCGCGAGCTGATAGCCGGCGGCTGCTGTGATGCACTTTCGATATACCCTGGCAAGAACGGTGGCATTCGCAAGGCACGGAAGATTGCTCTGTTGGCAGAACAGCATGGCCTGCCCTGCACAATTGGATCCAATTTGGAGTGGGACATTGCGACGGCTGCAATGCTGCATCTGGTCGTCGCTACTGCCAATCTGCAGGTCGAACAAATTCCGGGCGACTGCTTAGGGCCAAGCTACCACGCGTATTCAATCGTACGACAGCCGCTAACGATCGAAGGTCCACGGACCAGCCTGAGCAGGCAGGCTGGGTTGGGAATCGACGTTGACTGGGATGTAGTGTTCCAGCATCCTGCGTCGACCAATCCGACAACAGGTGAGTAATACAAGTGGACAGGGAATTGATGACCAACAGCACTAGACGCAATCCGTACCAATCCGAACCAACGACAATCGTCAATGGAGGGTCGACGTCTGCGCCTACGAACATCCGCTGGCACATCTTTGCGCTGGCCTGCGGTGCGTCGTTCTTGCTGTACCTGCATCGTTATAGTTGGAATGTGGTCGGCCCGAAATTGCAGGAACAGTTCGCATTCAGCCACACCCAAGTCGCCCTACTGTTTTCATTGTTCTACTACACCTATGCCAGCGGACAAATACCCAGTGGCGTGATCATCGACCGCTTCGGACCTCATCGCTTCCTGAGCCTCATGATCTTAGCCTGGTCTGCAGCCATGACGGCGATCGCGCACACGCAGAATATGTTGCTGCTGGGCATATGTCGTTTGACATTTGGGGCAGCGCAGGCGGGTTGCTATCCGGCGCTGGCGCAGGTGACGCGACGTTGGTTTCCGGCCAATCGACGCACGCTCTTGCAAGGCTGGATCGCAACCACGTTTGGCCGAAGCGGTGGAGCCATGTCCCCGATCATCATTGGCTCGCTACTGATGGGTTGGTGCGGTCTAAACTGGCAAACGGCCATCTCGGTACTAGGTGGACTAGGCGCGATCTATGCACTCGTCTTTTGGAAACTGTTTCGCAATTCACCCGCCGAACATTGCGGTGTTAACCGTTCCGAATGTGCGCTGATCTCCGAAGGTGCGCCAACGGACGAAAACTCAGCTTCACCTGGCCCCACAGTATTGCCGCTGAAAGTAGCCGCGCGGAATGTCAGCCTACGATTCTTTGTGGTTCAACAATTCCTGGATGCAGGCTCTGATGTGGCCTTTGTATCATTGATTGGAGCCTACTTTCTGCAGGCTCGCGGAATGGACATTGCCACAACTGGCTGGCTGGCCAGTTTACCACTATGGGGTGGTGCCTTGGGAGGCATTGTCGGTGGCTGGCTGAATGATCGACTGATCCATGCTACAGGCAGTCGTCGCTGGTCGCGGAGCGGCGTGGGCTGCATTGGCAAAATTCTGGGCTGCCTGATGTTGCTATTGGTCTCTGCGCAAACTACCAGCCAGGCTGCCGCCCTGTGTTTGCTAGCCGCCAAATTCTTCAGCGACTGGAGTCAGCCGACCACCTGGGGAGCATGTACGGACATGGGAGGGCGCTTTAGCGCGACCCTCTTTAGCATCATCAACACTGCAGGCACTTCGGGCGGAATCACCATGCCCATCGTCTTCGGAGGATTGCTGGACTGGTTTACGACCTCGACCGAAGTCCATCAAGTTATCGTCAGCACTACCAACTGGCAGCCACTGTTCTATCTACTGTCGGCGATGTACTTGGCTAGCGGACTATGTTGGCTCATGGTCGATTGCACTCGACGCATCGAAGCCGCTGACTGATGACTATGGCACCGTGATGTTGGTTAATTGAGCCGAGATATTGCTGCGCATGGCGGTAATGTCTGCGAATGAGACCAATCCATTTTTGTCGATATCTAAGTTGTGGCTCGACGCTACAACTTGACTCAACTGTGAACGGATCTGGGTAATGTCCGTAAATGAGACGGTGTAAATACCGTCTTCGGGCCCAGTTGTTTCACCGAGTAGGTGCCCGACGTAAAACACCTCGTCATGCTGAAGTCCGGTGTTGGCTGTGGCATGAACCGTAATGCGTAACCAACGATTGACAATCGCATTGTCCGTCCAGGAAATAGTGACTTGATCCGGCGAACCTTGCGTAACGACTATTGACGATGGAGCAGGAGCAATCGTCCAATGAGGCGGCGGATTGGTGCCCTGATTGAACGCCCCTTGTGGGCTGACCTGGAATGTAAAATCTGCTGACGATAATGCACCGGGAATTGCCAAGCCTGCTATGTCAAATCCAATACCGTTCAAACCTGTGGCGGTATTGGTCAAATGGTTCATTCCCAAGATTGTTGGCGTTCCGGTGGCACGATGCAGCGTCTTGACAGCATCGATGGCCGATCCGCTGCCGGTCCAGCCGTTGTGAACGACAAAGCCGCCCACGACTTCGGTGCAAGGGCTGATGCCGAAACTGGTCGGATCATTCGGATCACTACAGTTGAGAATCTCCTGATAGTCCAAATATCCGTCCATGTCGCGATCAAGCGCCAAGCGATAGCCGGTACCGCTGGGCACGATGGTGAATGTCGCTGTGTGGCCATTACCGGTACCGCCGAGGATCTCGGCCAGCGTCGCATTGGGCTGGCCGATGTTATCCCACTGATAAGAATTGCTGCCACGATACAGCAGGCCTCGCGACCCGGCCGGTCCGTGCGTCTTACAGATCAACTCCAGTCGCGATGTCGCATCTACCGCTGAGATCAATGAATTGATTCGAGTAGTGCTGTGCGAGGGATGGGTGATTGTTACTTGCTGCCCTACGCCTGCGTGACTATCTTTGCTGGGAACGCCCGGCGGCTCTAGGGCTATTGTTCCGTTGTTAGCGATCAAACTCCCATTGGCTTCACGGAAGTCCGAGCCAGCCCACGACAGTAGCAGCGCCACCATATTGGCGATCTGCTGGTCGGAAGTAAACAGAAACGCTGGATTGCCAATGAAATCGGCGATCGAAGCCACATTGCCATCGTGCATGTGACCAAAGCCATGCGTGCTTGTGCTGCCAGGTCTCATGCGAAATCCAACGCGTTCATAAATGTTCCGTAGATGCGCAACTTTGAGCGTATTCTGCATCGGTCCGGGAACGTCGCTGACCCCCATCATCAACAAGTGGTTTTCGTTGTTTGGACCGCGCGCAATGGGCTGCCAAGCATTCGACACCCAGCGACGATCGGTACTGCCACCGGTTGGCAAGACATGGCAGGATACGCAGGCAAACAGCTGCTGATCGAGACGGCTACCGAGATCTTTGTTACGATACTGCGCTAAGCCCGCAACCGCGTTTCCAGCCGGCAGTGGAGCACCGGCCGCAAGCGTAAAGCGGCCAGTTGCAAAATGTCCTGTCAGCGGAAGATTTGTGGGTAAAGTATTGTCGATGTTACGAAACGGATTGGGCGGGAAGTGCATCGTCGCCAAATGCGCTTTGAACTCTGCCATTTCTGAAGTAGTCAGCAAGCTGGCTCGCCCCTGCAATTCATGAAAAGCGCCATTAAACTCTTCGATCCCAAATCGGTCGCCTCGCCAGTGCAACGGTTCATGTCCGATGATGTCCTGCAAAGTTTGCGTCAGCATCGGTCCCTTCATCGGATGGAAGTCCGTGAGAATGCCGGTTCCCAGCTTTTGGTTACCCAGTGGAAATCCCAATGGAACGGTGAATGAATCATTGCGGTTGAGATTTCTAGTCGCTAACGAGACCTTGGCTCCAGAAGGATTGCCCAAGTCCCAAGACAGTCGATCCATGCGTCCATCCACGTGGCAAGAAGCACAAGAAATCTGCCCAACGGCGGAGCTGTGCTGGGTGTCATACAGGTGCTTGCGCCCGATGCGAATTGCGGTAGGCGTCGGATCAAAATAATCGACCGTATCCACTAGGCTGCCCAAATTTATGTCGATCACAGAAATGGACCCTTGGAAACGATTCTGCACGTACAATCGACCACGTGCTTCATCCAATACCAAGCCCACAGGACCAGGCTGGACCGCAATCACCGGACCAACGCGCTGACCGCTGCTATTGATGCTGACGATGTTGTTGGAACCCATACCGGCAATGTATGCCACTGATCCATCCGACTTCCATTTGACTGAGCGCGGATCACCAACAGCCGTGGCTCGCTGATGATCCGGCAATTGCGAGCCCGTGAACTGCGCCATCAGGCTGGCATTCAGATCGCTGCGCCCCGTCGCCTGCAGATTGATCGGATTGGCAAACGCCGCGACGACATCAATGAACTTAGCCGATATGTTCGGCTCAAAACGCAACTCGTTGTGGGCCTCGGTACCAACCACAGTTACATTGCCAGACACTGGATTGACATCCAAGGCCATACACAGATTCATCAGATCGCTGACATAACCAACTTGCAGCGTATTAACCGACACCACGCCTAAATCGTGATCCACCAAATTCCAGCCAGGATACCGGCCCGACATATCCGCATTGGCACCGCTAACAAACTGCGTCCAGTCGGCACCCGTATCATCCCGCCATGCGCCCTGACTATCTTGCCGAACAATCAATGACACTTTGGGCGGCGTACCGGCAGCCAGATTTTGAGCCGGGATGAAGCCGCCGCCGGCGTTGGGAGGAGGATTGACTCCGCCATAAGGTCCGTTGGTTCTGCGCAGCACATCGGGGGGAAAGTTAATGATCGAGCTACCGGGGTCCGACATGCCGCCAGATAGAATCGTCGTTCGATTGCCCGAATGGAAAAACGCCACATACACCTGCCCGCCATCGGGACTAACCGCCAGTGCCCGAGGATTATTGCCTTGTAACGCAACCTCTGTCGGAACCGCTACCAAGTCGGCTGGGTTAAACACCTGTATCAAATGCGGAAAGCCACAGGACACAAAGGCGCGTTGCGGCGACCCAGCAAAGACCACATCCTGTGGATCATCGCGCGTCAACAGCGTCGCGCTGACGGTGCGCTGAGCAACATCGATGATCGACACGCTGTCGGAAAGATTGTTTACCACCCATAGTTCGTTGTTAGTACGAAATCGCACACTAACCGGTTCCAGACCCACAGGGATACTGGCATTCCATTCCGGACTGCCGCCCGCGAGAGAGTACAGTTCTATGCGCATGTCCGGCGTGTTGACGGCGGCTAAATAGCCACCATTGGGGCTCATGTCCATGGCATGGACCGGAGCAATCTCATAGTTCACGAAACTGGCTGGTTGTACTTGAGCTTGAGCGACAGGCAGCATTACCAACAGAGCCAACCCCAAAGCACGTACTGAATAAGACACTCTTCGCATTCCCTGTGTGAACAAGTGGACCACGGCAGGCTGACATCCCGGATTGTCCATGATAATCAATGCATCCTGGACGTGGGAAGTTTTCGTCATTCCGCTGGCTCAGATGTCCCGGATTTGTGGCCGACTTCAGGTAAGTGAGTTGATCTGAGGCGGGCGGCCAAGACGAATATACCGATAGCTGCCTTCACCAGAGTGTGGCAGCCCACCTCAACCACCGCCTGGCGACAGCAGCAACCAAGGGGTTGCTCGGCTTACTGGACCGTGATATTGGTTAACTGAGTGCTCACACTGGATCTCATGGCCGTAATATCAGCAAAGGAGACCAACCCATCCTTGTTGATATCCAAAACGCTACTGGCTGGCACAACTTGGCTCACCGCCGCTCGAATGGGTGTGATATCTGCGAAGGATACCGTATAGACACCGTCAGCCGCGCCGGTCACCTCGCCACACAGGTGTCCGATATACAGCACTTGGTCGCTCGGCAAACCCGTTCTCGAGGTCGCCCTGACTGTTATCTGTAACCATCGATTAGTGATCGAACCATTGGGCCACGTGAAAACAATTCGGTCTGGCGAGCCCGGCGTGACTACCACGGACGATGGCGCTGGTGCAGCTGCCCAGACACTGGGCGGATTTGCGCTTTCGCTGAACGCGCCCTGGGGACTCATACGGAACGTAAAGTCGCCAATCTGGACTCCACCAGGATTGGCCAAACCAGCTACCTCGATCTCCATTCCATTTAGCCCCGCCGCTGAATTGGTCAAATTGACCAGCCCCAATGTTGTCGGCGTGCCATTGGCGAGATGCCCTGTCTTGCCGGCGTCTACGGACGATCCACCGCCAGACCAACTGCTGTGAACAGCGTGGCTAGCAACCAAGCTCGAACAGACATTGGAGCTGCCAAAGCTGCTGGGATCATCCGGATCGGTGCAGTTGAGCAACTCCTGGTAATCCATGAATCCATCCAAATCCCGGTCGCGGCCCAACCGCTGGCCGGTTCCAGCCGGTACGATGGTAAACGTTACCGATTTGCCACTGCCCGTGTTGGCTACCAACGCCGCCTGTGAGACCGCTGACTCCGTAGGGTGATCCGGCAGGAAGTTGCCGCCCTGCAACAAATAGCCCCGGGGATGTCCGCCGCCCTGCGTCTTGGCAATCAACTGCACACGAGTCGAGGCATTAACTGCAGCGACCATGGAATTGAGTCGTGTTTGGCTGTGCGTTGGACTGGTGATCGTTTCCTGCTGACCCACACCCGCGTGACTATCTTTACTAAAGACTCCCGGTGGCTCCAACTGTACCGTACCGTTGTTGACAATCAAATTGCCGCTGTTATCGCGAAAATCCGAACCGGACCAGGACATCATCAAGGCAACCATATTGGCTATCTGCTGATCCGATATGAAGAAAAATGCTGATAAGTTAAGGAAATCAGTGATGGAGGGAGTACTCCCATCGTGACCGTGACCAAAACCGTGCAGACTGGAGGTACCGGGCCGCACATTGAATCCAACCCGCTCAAAAATATTGCGTAGGTGCGGAACTTTAAAAGTGTTCTGAACCGGTGGGGCAACATCGCTGACACCCATGAGCACCAATTGATTTTCATTGTTGGGACCGCGAGGGATTAGTTGCCACACGTTGTTCGAAAATACCCTGTCGGTGCTGTCGCCACCGGGCAAAGTATGACAAGTTACACAAGCAATATTACCTCGGTCGAGGCGATTGACTTGGTTTCGATACTGCGCCAATCCCGATACGGCATTCCCAGCGGGCAGAGGCGCTCCAGCTTCAAGGGAAAAGCGACCGGTGGCAAAATGCCCACCCAGATTTAGGCTCGTGGGCAACGTATTGTCGATGTTACGAAAAGGGTTGGGCGGGAAGTGGAGCGTCGCCAAAAACGCCTTGAACTCGCCCATCTCGGCGTTCGTCAAGACCGTCGCTCGACCCTGCAACTCATGAAAGGCGTCATTGAACTCTTCGATGCCAAAGCGATCGCCGCGCCAGTGCAACGGTTCATGATCGATAATGTCTTGCAGCGTCTGGGTCAGCAGCGGACCTTTCATCGGATGAAAATCCGTCATGGTGGCACCGCCGGAAATACTGGTGTTCAAGGTGCGAGATGACAACAAAACTTTGTTACCCGCAGGATTGCCCAGATCCCAAGAAAGACGATCCATGCGCCCATCCACATGGCATGACGCACAGGCAATCTGGCCAATCGCCGAACTATGCTGCGTGTCGTACAAGTGCTTGCGACCCGTTCGAATCACAGTCGGCGTCGGATCAAAATAACTGACAAGCGACGTTTCGGTATTGGAGCTCAAATCAACCACCGAGATCGATCCGTGAAAGCGATTCTGCACATACAACTTGCCACGAGCTTCATCCAGCGCCAGACCAACCGGACCGGGGCGAACAGGAATTGCCGAGCCAATCCGCTGCCCGCTACCGTCAATTTTCACGACGTTATTGGAGCCCATCCCCGCAATGTATCCCACCGCTCCATCGGCCGACCATTTGATCGCACGTGGATCACCCAACGCTGTGGCCCGCAAGGTTGGCGACAACTGAGTGCCGGTAAACTGAGCTACTAAATCTGCATTCAAATCGGTATGGCTGGTAGCTTGAAATGTCAACGGATTGGCCGTGGCCGCTACTACGTCAATGAACTCGGCTTGAATCACGGGTTCAAACCGTATTTCGTTATGCGCTTCGGTGCCAACCACGGTCACCTGACCGGAAGCCGGATTGACATCTACCGCCATGCAGATATTCATCAAATCGCTGATGTAGTTCACACTCAAACTGTTGGCATCGACCACAGCCAAATCGTGATCCAATACTGTCCAGCCAGGGTAGCGGCCAGACTGAGTCGCGCTGGCACCGCTGACAAAGGGTGTCCAGTTGGCGCCAGTGTCATCCCTCCATACTCCTGAGCTGTCCTGGCGTACAATCAACGACACCTTGGGAGGAGTGCCGGCGGCGGTGTTGCGCAGTGGATTGAAGACAGTGCCGGCGTTGGGCGGCGGGTTGACTCCACTATGTGGACCAGCATTATTGGTCACGATGTCTGGCGGAAAATTGGCGATGTTGCTACCGGGAGCCGAAACACCGCCGGACAGAATCGTGGTGCGATTGCCGGAATGGAAGAAGGCTACGTACACCTTGGTGCCATCGGGACTGACCGCCAAGGCCCGCGGATTATTGCCTTGTAGCACAATATTGCTGGGGGCAGCAGCTAGATTGGCCGGATTAAACACCTGCAAGGTGTGCGGAAAGCCGCACGACACAAATGCACGCTGCGGCGAACCAGCAAACACTACATCGTAAGGATCGTTCAGCGTCGCCAACGTCGCCGTGACACGCTGCTCAGAGATGCTGATTACCGATATCGTATCCGATACGTTATTGACCACCCACAATTCATCATTGCTGCGAAAACGTACGCTGGTCGGCTCCATGCCCACCGCAATGCTGACCCACTTCTGCGGTCCGCCCGCATCCAGCGTAAACAACTCCACCCGCATGTCCGGCGTGTTGACCGCCGCCAGCACGTTGCCATCGGGACTCATGGTCAACGCATGTATCGGCGCGATCTCATAGTTGACAAAGTTCGCCAACGGCACCTGCGCTTGCGCCACAGGCAACATTACTATCAGGCCAAGCCCCAGGGCACATATCGAACAACGCATTCTGCTGATTCCTTAAACTAATAATTGGACATAAGCAATTTGTCGGAACACGTGCTGACGTTTGGTAGCTACGCTCGCCAGAGCCTAGTTTTTAGCTACGCTCACCAGAGCGTGGATTGTTGTTTGCCAAACTAACTCCGCTGCAATTCTGGTGAGCTGTCGCAAACCGGATCAAACACGCCCAAGATTCTTGGGTGGTATCTGTATATTCTGATCCGTGCCAGACTAGCTTACCTCGCTCTGCTTGTCCCACCCTACAAATACTAAAACTACAGCGTCAGCCACAGGAATTCACACCTGTTGACTGACGCTGCGAATCACCTCTGTGCTATCACCAACCCGGCGTTACTGCACCGTGATGCTGGGCAACTGAGTCCCCACATTGGATCGCATGGCTGTGATGTCAGCAAACGATACCAGGCCATCTTTGTTGATGTCCAAGATGCTACTGGATGGTACATCTTGGCCCACCGCTGCGCGGATCGGCGAGATGTCCGCAAACGACACCGTGAACGAACCATCTGACGGACCCGTCACCTCGCCACACAAGTGCCCAATGTACAGCACCACATCGCTCTGCAATCCTGTCTTGGAGTCGCCTTGACCGTGATTTGCAACCAACGATTGGTGATCGCACCATCTGCCCACGTAATCACCACTCGATCCGGCGAGCCCGGCGTGACCACCACCGACGTTGGTATTGGAGCAGCAGCCCAACCGCTGGGCGGATTGGCACCCTCGTCAAACACCCCCTGTGGACTAATGCGGAACGTAAAATCCGCAGCATTGACTGCGCCAGGACTAGCCAAGCCAGCTACCTCTATCTCCATCCCATTGAGACCAGCCGCTGAATTGGTCAAATTAGCTAGACCTAACGTGGCCGGAGTACCGTTGGCGCGATGTGCTGACTTGCCGGCATCAACTGCTGGGCCACCTCCGGACCATCCGCTGTGACGGGCCTTACTGGCCACAAAGCTTGAGCAGACGCTTGAGCTACCAAAGCTGCTGGCATCATCCGGATCGGTACAATTGAGGAACTCCTGGTGATCCAGAAAGCCGTCTAGATCTCGGTCGCGACCGAGTCGCTGGCCGGTACCAGCCGGTACCAGCGTAAATGTAATTGACTTTCCATTACCGCTTAACGCCACCAACTGAGCCTGGCTAAGCGATGATTCCCCCACATTATCCGGTAGAAAACTACCGCTCTGAAACAGGTAACCACGAGGTCGTCCACCGCCCTGCGTCTTGGCAATCAACTGCAAGCGGTTTGAGTCGCCGACCGCTGAAACCAAAGCATTCAACCGTGTCTGACTTTGGGTCGGACTGAGAATCGTTTCTTGTTGGCCCACACCCGCGTGGCTGTCCTTACTCGGAACGCCAGGCGGCTCAAGCGCATCACTATTGTTGTTGACGATCAAAGCTCCATTCGTCTGCCGGAAATCCGAACCGGCCCACGAAAGTATCAGCGCTACCATGTTGGAGATCTCTTGGTCGGTATTGAAGAGAAACGCGGGATTACCGATAAAGTCAGCTATCGAAGCGACGTTTCCATCATGCATGTGACCAAAGCCATGCAGGCTGGGAGTGCCAGGACGCATATGAAAGCCAACCCTTTCATAAATGTTGCGCAAATGGGCGACCTTCAAAGTATTGTTGATAACGCCGGATACATCGCTGACCCCCATAAGCAACAGGCGGTTCTCGTTATTCGGTCCGCGGGCGATAGCCTGCCAAGCGTTCGAAGCCCAGCGCCGGTCAGTACTGCCACCAGTAGGCAAAACGTGGCAAGTGACACAGGCGAATGCCTGCTGATCCAGGCGACTGCCGATAGTCTTGTTGCGATACTGCGTCAATCCAGTCACAGCGTTGCCTGGATCGAGCGGTGCACCGGCAGCTTTATTGAAGCGGCCAGTGGCAAAGTGCCCTGGCAGTGGCAAATTCGTAGGCAACCGATTGGTGAGCGTGCGAAATGGATTCGGCGGGAAAGTCATTGTGGCCAACATCGCCTTGAACTCGGCCATCTCGGTCGTGGTCAAACCGGTAGACCTTCCTTGTAGCTCATGAAAGGCACCATTGAAGTCCTCAATACCAAAACGATCGCCGCGCCAGTGCAAAGGCTCATGATTAATAATGTCCTGTAGCGTTTGCGTCAGCATCGGCCCCTTCATCGGATGGAAGTGGGTCAGATTACCCGTGCCGATTTTTTGGTTTAGGCCCAAGCCTAACGGAATCGTGAAACTATCATTTCGGTTAACAGCATACCTGGCACCAAGATTATCCGTGTTTCCAGCTGGATTGCCTAAGTCCCACGAAAGTCGATCCATGCGACCGTCTATGTGACACGAAGCGCAAGCGATCTGCCCAACTCCCGAACTGTGCTGCGTGTCATATAAATGCTTACGCCCCGTACGAATAATAGTCGGAGTCGGATCAAAATAAGTCACCAGCGAAGCTTCGCTGCTCGAGTCCAGATCAACTACCGAGATCGAACCGTGAAAACGGTTGAGCACGTAGAGTTTGCCGCGAGCTTCATCCAATGCCAAACCTGCCGGTCCCGTACGAACTGGAATGACCGAGCCGATGCGCTGTCCACTCGCATTGATCTGCAGGACGTTATTTGAACCCATGCCGGCGATATAACCGACCGAGCCATCAGACGACCATTTAATTGAACGCGGATCGCCCAGCGCAGTGGCTCGCAACGCTGGCGACAAAGCGGTACCCGTAAACTGCGCTACCAAGCTGGCATTCAAATCCGTGCGGCTGGTAGCTTGGAGAGTACTGGGATTGGCGAAAGCGGCCACGACATCAATGAATGTTCCCTGAATATTTGGCTCAAATCGAATCTCATTGTGCGCCTCAGTACCCACCACGGTGACTTGACCAGAGGCAGGATTGACGTCCAAGGCCATATTAAGATTCATTAAGTCGCTGATGTAGCCGGTTACAGCCTGAGTATTGGCATTCACGACAGCCACATCATGATCCAGCAAGGTCCAACCGGGATAGCGACCCGAGAAGTCCGCATTTGCGCCACTGACAAACTGCGTCCAATTGGCACCGGTGTCATCGCGCCACTGGCCCTGGCTATCTTGCTTGGCGATCATTGAAACTTTAGGGGGCGTTCCAGCGCCGTTATTGCGAGGCGGACTGAAGACATTGCCTGCGTTGGGCGGCGGATTCACACCACCGTGGGGCCCCTCAACTCGTCGAACCACATCGGGCGGAAAATTGATGATCGCACTGCCGGGATCAGACATTCCACCGGACAGGATCGTGGTTCTGTTGCCCGCATGGAAGAAAGCCACATACACGTTCGAGCCATCAGGACTAACCGCCAGAGCGCGTGGATTATTTCCCAGCAGCGATATGCTTGTGGGTGCAGCGGCTAGATTCGCAGGATTGAATACCTGCAGCGTGCGCGGAAATCCGCAAGACACAAACGCTCGCAGCGGCGAACCGGCAAAGACTACGTCATGGGGATCGTTCAGAGTGGCCAAGGTCGCCGTAACTCGCTGCTGAGAAACGGAAATCACCGAAATCGTGTCCGAAACATTGTTGACGACCCACAACTCGTCGTTGGTGCGGAAACGCACACTGGTCGGCTCTAGCCCAACTGGAATACTAACCCACTTTTCGGGTCCATTTGTATCCAGCGTGAATAGTTCAACCCGCATATCTGGCGTGTTGACGGCAGCTAGCAAATTGCCATCCGGACTCATGGTCATCGCATGAATCGGCGCTATCTCGTAATTGACAAAGTTCGCTGGCGGCACCTGAGCTTTGGCGGCGGGCAGTAGCACAGTCAGGACAAGCCCAAGGGCACGAAGCGAGTGATGCATATTTCTGACTTACCTTGCGGGCTGATTCTAGCGTGAGGGGAAACCAAACAACACCAACTCCCTGACCGCAGTTCGCAGACATCCTCAAACGCGAACGCAGACCAGCTACACAAGTGACGTGCTCAGGCTATTTGGACGCAAAAGCGGGGCGGCGCGCGCCCGCTACGGGTGCGAGTATAGCCGAAACGGGAATACATTACAACGATTTTGCGGGGAAAGACCTCACAAACGCTCAGTTGCGGCGGATTCGTTACCTTAGCCTCAGAGCATTACCCGACTCCAGGCGGGTCGAAAACTTGTCAATATCTCGATTGTGGGCTCTCAGACTGCCGCTCAAAATCGAACGAATTGCCTGACAAAAGCGACTTTCTAGACCATCTCCCACAACAGCGGCTTGAATCCGGCACGATTCGGCCCCGCTTCTGACGACTTCAACACACTCTCTTTAACACAAAAAAGTATCAGCAGAAAAATGAACGGGCTCGGATAGTTTGGCGGCTACTTCGGCCGCATCCAGCGCCCAAGTTGGGCTGATTTCCACCTTCACGCCGGGCGCGATTGTTCCTCCGGCAGCTTCGACCCAGCGGCGATGTTGGGCCAACAAGGCCGCTTGGCAATGTTCAGGGGTATCGACTTCGGCGCCGCTGGCATTCTTGAGCGGAGCAAAAACGTCGCTGGAACAACCTTCCACAACGATTGCCTGGTCGGCCATGGGCAGTAGATCGAATACAAACCGCTCGAACTTGAGTGCGTTGGCCACCGCTGGCTCAAGCGCACAGCCCTGCCAGTCAACAGCAGCTACTTTCTTGATGGCCCGATGGAAGGGCAAGCCCGTTGGGCTGGCGGCCACATTCTGCAGAAACTGACGATCGAAAACATGAATTGCTATGTTACCCGCCCACAACTCAAGCCGTCCGTCCAGCGACTTCCGTTCTGCCAACTCAGCGGGCAAGTCGCTGTACTCGATAATGTGTACTCGACCCTGTAGCGCGACGACGTTTCCCACCTTTTCATGAGCGAACCGCTTCTGCACCACCTGTGTGGTCATTTGGCTGCCGGTCAGAATGTGATAGCCCATCAGCAGCGGATCGCACAGCTGGGCCAACGGATTGTCAACTTGCGCGTAATACAAGTAGTCGATCCCGCGCTCCTGAGCCGCCTGAAGGCATCCGGCGCGTTG
Source organism: Pirellulaceae bacterium (assembly GCA_019636385.1). Classification (NCBI taxonomy): domain Bacteria; kingdom Pseudomonadati; phylum Planctomycetota; class Planctomycetia; order Pirellulales; family Pirellulaceae; species Pirellulaceae bacterium. The sequence goes on from JAHBXT010000001.1 coordinate 1,261,601, forward strand.
TAGAGCCTGCAGCAGTCCTCCATGACCGTCTGGACTGAGCGCCAGCGAGGACTTGGATTCCATCAGCACCTTACCGGTCTTGGCGTCCACGGCCGGCATCGTCCCTTGGCAAAAAATGGACACTTGATCCTGTGCCAGACCAAACTCTTGATGCTGAGCAAAATACTGCCGCGTCTGCTGGTCGGTGGCTGGACTAGTCATGATATACAGTGGTATCTGCGTTCCATACCGCCTGGAAACTGCCAGCAGTCGATGACAATGCATCTGAAACAGAGTCCGACCGCTGACCGGGCCGATGGGAAACATGCCTTTGGGTTGATCGAAGCCCAGGCGGGTTCCCTGACCACCGGCCACCAGGATCATGCCCACGCGCCCAGCGCGCAGGGCTTGCTCGCCGGCCGCGCGTGCTTCCACAGGCGAGATCCGAGGTTGCGCATCGTCCAGGAGAATTGCGGGGGGCGGCTGAATCTGATCAGCTACGGCAAGCCAGTCGATGGCTGCTTGGTCACAACGGTGAATCAGCTCATCGAGTTGCTGCCAGTCGACCTGCGCCAATTGCTGGAGCAGATGGTCGCATTGCGACTGCGTGAGCTGGTCAACAAAATCCAGCACATGGGACTGATTGTATCGCTGCACAGTCGCTGCGATGGGAGTATCCTTGCACATCACTGGCTCACCATCACTTCTGAAACCTCAAATCGCAACAAACCATCAACTTTCAGATTGAACATAGGCGCTGCTTGCCCTATGGCGAATGACCTGGTTATTAGCGACCGCCGCTAGACGGCGGCTAGTGGTACATTCGTATTGAGTGCTCGCCAAACGACAATTGTGCCAGCCAATGTTGTAGCTGACGGGTATCGACCTGGGCAACAGGCAGTGACAAATGCTCAGCCATTGCACCTAGCAGAGCCAACTGCTGCCGATCGAGCGGTACAGCAGCCCCAGGCGGCGGACACTCGGGCACCAGCGCGCCTGCAATGCTGGCTAATAAATGCTGTATGTCTCCGTGAGCAGAACAGGGCACGACGGGTAGGTTAAGGGGAAGGGCTGGGGCGGCTGCATCGTTTAAATCCATTTTATTCCAGGCGCATAGCAGGCGTTGTCCCGGTATTTGATCGACAATTGCTTGATGCTGTTCGGTCCAGCCCTGGGTGGCATCCACCACCAACACCACCAAGTCAGCCGTCGCAATGCGCTGTCGCGCGCGGGCGACGCCTTGCCGTTCGATAGCATCATCGGTTTCGCGCAGACCGGCGGTATCGGTTAGGCACATGGGCCAGCCATCGACTTGGGTTTGCACTTCGATCCAATCGCGCGTTGTCCCTGGTTGATGATGCACGATGGCTGATTGCCCTCCCGCCAAGGCGTTGATCAAACTGCTTTTGCCGACGTTTGGTGGCCCCGCCAGTACAACATGCCAAGGCGTCACCAAATGCAACCCCAGGTCGCTCCAGCGCAGAATTGCTGCAATCAACTGTTGAGCCTCGCAGAATCGCCCGTGGCCGATCAATGGCTGCAAGTTGGCGACGCTGGCCGTTAGTCCGGGCCCGAGTTGATCCAAGAGAATGCCCGCTGACCGCTCCGAGGTGGTGTCCTGCAACAACCGCTCAATCAGGCAACGCAGCGCGGTGGGCGACTGAGTGCCGGGCGCTGGGGATGGCTGCGCGGCCCATTGTGACCAATCAACCAAACTGCAACCAGCAGACTGAAGCTGTTGCAGGATCGCTTGGCAGACGGCGATGCCGCCGTGGCAATGAATTTCGACTTCGTCCGGACCGGTAGCACACACCACCACCTGTTCGGCCACCTGCCCATCTAACACTCGCCAAGCTGCGACGCGAACGCGACCTAGCTTCAGTTTGCTCGTGCCATGGCTTGGCAGGCGGTAGCTACGCGCGCCAGCGCGTGGCCCCATCGCGCCCGCATCTCCCGCCGCACGCAACAATGATGCAACTAATTCTACGGCTGCCGGCCCGCGCACAGCGATCGTTGCGATGGCTCCCGGCAACGGCGCGGTCAAGCGACAGGCCCAGTGCTGTTGCATGTGCAATGCTATCTCTGAGAGGTTAAGCCGTCGAGCCGCGATTGTGCTTGCTGAACCTGCTGGGCCAGCGACTGGTTTCCAGCGTACAGCCCGACAATTGCCTGCCAAGTGGACCTGGCTTCTGTGACGCGACCATCGGCTGCGGCCTGATCGGCTTCCTGCAGCTTCTTTGTGAGTAACTCATGCAAGGGCTGGCTGTTAGATGATTTGTCCAATCTGTCTAAGCCCTCAGCGGCTAACAGCAGCATCGAGTGCGCATCGGCCTGACCGGCAAACCGCTTGTGAAGCACCTGATACTTCTCGCGAGCCGTCGCGTAATCGCCAAAACGCTCGAACCTGCGCGCTTCAGCATATTTTACTTGTGCTAGCGTCCAATCCTCCTGACGTCCCAGCCGCTCGTCACGCTCCATGCGTCGCTCGGCTTCTCGGGCGCTGACCCAGTCGATCTTCTCTTCGGCCCATTGTCGGTACTGGCCATCCGGATAGCGCTGGATCAATTGCGAAAGATAACTATCACGCGCCTGATTCCAGTCGATCCACTCCGGGCTGGCCAATAGTTTCTGCGCGCTGTGGTACAACGAGCGCTCGCTGGGCGGTAACAAAAACCACACGACTGCGGACACCGCCAATAACAATCCCGCCAACAGCAACCATGGGCTTTCCAATGGCGATCGGCGTGCACCGGCTGGCTGATCATCACTGGCGATTCCCAACAACTTTTCCGCTTCGCGCCGATCGACGTTCAGCTTCAACGGACTAAATCCGGCCGTAGCGTGCTGCAACACTCCAACACCTTCGCTCTGACGCCGCTGAGCCTCCTGAAGTGCCATGAGAAATGCGGTGGTGCTGAACGGACGCTGCTCGGGCGATTTGTCCAACAACTGCTCCACAATCGCACTCAACCAAATCGGACAATCCAGGACCTGCGAAGCGACGCTGGGAATTGTTGCTTGACCGACCTGTTTCAAGAATTGTTGTGAATCTTCGGCGACAACTGGTGGAGCGCCGGTGAGCATCCAATACAGGATGGCACCCTGCGAATATAAATCGCTCTTCTCAGTCGGTTGACCACCATCGAGCAGTTCTGGGGCCGTACACTGCAGTTGCTCCAGCGTGGGCGGCGATCCCAAGAAGGTCGCGATCTCTGGACGTCGCCAATCGAGCAGCTTAATATGCGATTCGCCCGTGATCATGATTTTGGTGGGTTGTAATCGACCATGCGTCCAACCTTGTTGGCCAGCGTATTCCAGAGCTTGACCAATTTGAGCGGCGAAGTCGGCCGCCATTTCCCAAGACAATCGCCCGCGCCGACACAGTAGTTGTTCTAGCGATTGGCCGTCAATCAATTCATATGCCAAGAACGCGCGACGGGTGTCAAACCCTCCGCCATAGCACCGCGCGATACCAGGGTGCCGCAGCCCTTTGAGCCGTTCAATTTGGTCAGCGAATAGTTGACGACTTTCGGGCGTCATCCCCAGTGGAATTGAAAACACACGCAGCGCTGCGAGCTTGCTTTGCTCAACATGAATGCTGCGAAACCACTGCCCCGACTTGGTCGGCGGAGCTAGCGGTGCTTCCAGTGCAAACGGTCCAATCCGCGACTTAGCCATTGTGTTCTGGTGACTCGTTACCTGGAGCTTTTATCATGCGTTCCAAAGAACGCTTTGGGTCAATGCAATCCATCCCGCCATCACGAGCAGCTCGCGATGTTAAAGCGATAGGTAGTCTAGCGCGATACTGTTTTCGTTGGTAGACCGTAATCATGCGCGACAAGCTTCTTTCCGCGAAGGCCGTGACCTATTGGCCTTGATGATGAAACATCAATAACTGTTTCAATCAGCCTAGATACCAGTCAAGGTTCAAAGCCGTCCCGTGGTCAATCCAGGAAAACAGGTAATTTTTCCAGTGGATCCTCGGTCTCTGGATGCTGACCGGGAACCCGCACTGGTCAGAGTGCGGGACATGGAACAGTGGAGCGAGGGGAAACAGGGAGTGTCTGAGAGACATATGCTCGCTCTCGGTGCTATAAGGTGCCACCCACCATCTATTGACAGAGGGTGTTGGGATTGGCATAATATGGGGAGTGGGAAACGAGTGAAATGATGAGTGCAAACCATGGTCAGACCCAATCGAAGCGAGCAGTTCAGCCCGGATGAAGTAGCCATCGTGCACACGGTACAGCGGTGTGTGCGCAGGGCTTTTTTGGCAGGGCAGGATCAGCAGTCGGGCAAGGATTATTCGTATCGGCGTGAGTGGATTCGTCGGCGGCTAGAGTCGCTGGCTTCGGTGTTTGGGATTGATGTACTGACCTACGCTGTAATGAGCAATCACATTCATACTATCTTGCGCAGCCGACCCGATGTGGTGGCGGGCTGGACGGATGAGCAGGTGGCGCTGCGTTGGCTGAGCGTCTTCCCAGGTCTACGGCTGGAAGAACTGCATTTGGCTCAGCCAACCGATGTTCAAGTGGCAACGCTGGTGGGCAATCAGGATGAGGTTAAAAAGATTCGGCGGCGGCTATCGGATATCTCGTGGTTTATGCGCGCTCTGGCCGAGCCGATTGCGCGCATGGCCAATGCGGAGGATCAATGCACGGGGCGCTTTTGGGAAGGCCGTTTTAAGGCGCAGCGCATTACCGATGAGGCGGGCTTGTTGGCATGTGCTATGTATGTGGACCTGAATCCGGTACGAGCCGCCATGGCCGATTCGCCTGAAGATTCGGTACACACTTCGGCCTATGATCGGCTGCAAGCCGAGCTGGGCGTGAAGATTCAGTCAACAGCTTTTGAACTACAGGCGATACCGCAAACCGATGTGGCCAAGGCACGCAAGGAAACACCGGTCCAGCAGTTGCGGAAGGCGCGCCAAGCCAAACGGCGTAGTCCGACAGGCCGCCGAGTGCTGCGCGATAGCTGGTTATCGCCATTGACGATGGATGATCGAGTGTTGGCTCAGGATGCACAGACCAGTAGGACGGGCCTGCGAGCCAGCGACAAGGGGTTTTTGAATATCAGTTGGAGGCAGTACCTGGAGCTGTTGAGCTGGACGGCCAGACAGCGGGTCAAGGAGTTTACCGAAGCGGTGCCGGAGTCGCTAAAGTCGGTGCTGAGCCAACTGGGTATTGAAGCCTCGATGTGGCGGGACCTGGTGTGGAATTTCAAGAGGTACTTTGGCAAGAGCAGTTGTGCCGGTTCGCCCGGTTCGATGTCGGCAGAGGCTGAGCGTCATGGCAAGCGTTGGCATCGCGGTCAGGCTCAGGTGCGCGAGTGTTTTGCGTAGTGGCTGAATGTTCCAACCGGGGTGCGCGTAAAAAGCCACTTTGAAACGTTGAGGCGCAGAGAGGATGCTGGCCTGATATTCTCGGCGCTCTCAGCGTCTTTGCGTTTTATAGTATTGCGGCCGTGGCGGTGCCGCGTTTCTGATTGGACCAATGAGTCGCGCTGCGTTGCCGTAGGATTGATGATATTGCTGGAAATACTGGCGGTGCACTTTTGGTACTTTGGAAGCAGTGCGCGGGTGGCGTTAATCAAGGCGTGCGTTTTTGGTCTGCAGCGTTGCACTACGCCTTGGGTTATTCTAAGCGCGCACCGTTGGTGCCTGGGGGACTGGGCTGCACGTCCGCCTCGAAATCCGCAGTGGCCGAGTTTAAGTTTTGGTCAAGCGCTAAACCATTTCCCTCGTGTCCGGCGCTGGCATCTGGCGACTGCACGTTGTGGCTGGCCAGTGGAGCGGCCACCGGCTGAAAGGCGATTGGTTGCTGCAGTTGCGCCAACCTCTGAGCGACTCGATATTCATCTTGAACGGATTTCAGATGTAACTGCAAGATGCGACGGACTTCCAAAATGCTACGCGGATTGCGATGAATGTCTTGATGCTCGGCAGCGACGGTGATCTCACTGGCTACATCGTCCATGTGGGCGCTGGCATATTCAACGATGCCATCGCCAATGGTCTTAACCTCCTTGGGCCAGCGACCGGTAGGCACCATACCCACAATATTGTGATAGGTCACCCAGGGGGCACGCGGCGCCCGAATCATGGCTGGGAAGACCGGCGAGTCAGGACTAAGAGAGTCGATGCTGGTGCTGTTGGTCAGCAGGTCTGCATTCTGAAACACATCAGGGTTGAGCGTGATTAACTTCTGTCCCGTGGACACCATCCGCGATGGCAAGCGGATAATCTGGCGACTGACCCAGCGCGTGACATCGTTGGCATAATCGCTGCCATGATGCGGCGTGCCAATCGTAATCACTCGACGAATGTCAGGCGAAGGTTTGAAAAATGCGGCGGTCTTCAGGAGCTGAATATCTTCCGGTGCTCCTTGGACTTGATCGAACGGCTTGTCGCTCAAGATATTCCAAAAGTCATCGCGGCTGTCGATGGTTTGCATGCGGCTTACCAGCCCGCCCATGCTGTGGCCAACTAATACCATTTGATTGAGCGCCTCATACTGACGATCGGGATCCAATTGCTCACGCAACATGTCAAGTTCCCGGCGCATTTGCGTGGCGCTCATCCAAAACGGCTGCCCGGTCGGATAGTGGTAAAACCAGAATTGATAGTTGCGACGCAGCTCGGGAAAGCTCCGCAAGTCGTTGAACATCGGCATCCAGGTAATGGGACTAGACCACAGTCCGTGCACCATCAGCACCGGAATCCGCTGTGGATCGAACGGCTCCAGCATGACAATGCCGCGATACTTGTCGGCTTTGTGCGGATTGACCAGTCCGTAGGTAGCCTTGTTCTTCTCCTGGAATTCGGGGTTGTCCAGGAAATACGCCAGGGCTGTACTCAAGTCGGACTGCAAAGGCACCAGGCGATTGGCCAAACTGATATCCGACGAAATTAGCGGATCGTGTAGCTCCAGGACACACTCGTGGCGACGATGCGGATTGGACTGGTCCGGTACTGTCGGCACCACGCGCAGCAAAGCGGTCACCGGAAAGCTGAGTCCGCGCGGATAGTAGGCCTCGCGCGGATCTTCGGTTGGCCCTGGTTTGCGAACGGCAATTAACGGCACGCCCAATCCGTAGGTCATGCCCGACGAGGTCAATCCTTCCAAGCGGTAATCGCTGACGAATTCAAAGCGATCGAAGTCTGCCGTTTGCCAGCCACCCTTCATGAGCGTCTGCACGTAGTACTGCTTGTCACCAGAGATAACCTCATAGCTGGTGCCGGGCTGAAGCTGCCCCTTGGCGTTTACCAAACGCAGCGAACACTCTAGCGACTGGTTGTACAAATCGCAGGCACCGCGAAACACGGGATCATAGGGATTGCGAATCCGATCGAACTCCATGGAGAACAGGTACATGTAAGCGTTACTAACCGCCACGCCATACATGTCCAACGCTTCGGCGGGCTTATGTTGACGCTCCAGTCGTTTGGCTTCCACATAGGCCACCTCGCTGATGCCATACACCAGTTCGCCATCGGACTCGGTCTGCACCAGCTTCTGCATCGCCAGCAGGCATTCGGCTGGTCGCGATTGATATAAGTCGTCCAGCGCATACCGCCGCAGGACCAGCGCTGTACGATTGGTAACCTGTGGCCCAGTACGACTGGCGATGCGCAGTTGGTTGGCCAGCGGATTGACCGGCATGTCGCGCCGCACCAAATAACGCTGGCTGGCGCAACCACTGGCCGTTACCAGTAGCCCCATCAGCAGATAGATTGTCCAGCCTCGCCAGGCCATATTACCTCGTCCATGAATCCCGTTCGTCAGATCAGCAGCGGTCTACCGCCAGGCATGCCGCCTGATGCCGACCTACGACTACGCACGATAGACGACGGTTCCGCGCATCCATCACCTCGCAGCCGAACAGTAGGTTCTGGCGGCGTTGAGGGTCAATGTCGCTTCCATTGCATGCATTTCTGAACCAGCCTTTGACCGGCGACTCAGGTTGGGTACGAATTTCCCCAGACTCTCAAACGCTACCTCTTACCGGCGGTCGTCGTGGCGCTGGCAAGGGCACGGGAAATACCTGCAACTCCACGGTCTGGCGACCGCCGCTACTTCTGCCTGGCGACCGTAGCCACTTCTGCGTAGTGACTGCGACTCAATTTTTTCGCGGGAGAATACGCCTTGTGAGTTCTTCTGGCGACTCTTATCATCTTGGGTTAATCTCCATCACGCCTACCACCATAAAGGTGGGGTTTTGACTTTGTTGATAGTAGTTGGTTCTCGATGATCGAACTCTCAAATTGGACGACCGTAACGGTCGGAGGTCTGTTGGCGCAGATTTCCGAGACGGGTACGGCCAACGAAAGTGGTGGAGCCGCAGAAGGCGGTCAGGCTGGCGGTTTTTTGGAGCAGTTTATTGGCAATCCAATTAACTTGGTGCTGTTCAGTGTGATCCTATTCATGCTGCTGGTAGTTCGCCCGCAGCGCAAGGAGATGCGCAAGATGCAGCAGTTGCTTGCGGGTCTGAAAAAAAACGATCGCGTGGTGACCAGCGGTGGCATCCATGGCGTGGTGGTTCAAGCCGCGTCGGGCGAGTCAACAGTTGTCATTCGCATCGACGAAAACTCTGGCGCCAGAATGACGGTCAATCGCGAGTCGATCGCCAAAGTGCTGGGCAGTGATGCAGGCGAGTCCACAAAATAGAGACGGCATTTACTCAATTCATACAATCGATTGGCCTGTGACTGAGTTTCGTAACTGGCCAATCAAGCACAATAATATCATTCCTTAGGGACATTCGATGGACGGGAACTTGCTTCAACTCCTGCTGGCTCAGGCCGAAACGGCTGTTCAAGGCGCACCGGAATTGACCGGCTTTGCAAAATGGTGGGCCGAGTGGCATCCCTTAGTCATGGGACTGTTGTACATTGCGATCATTTTTGTGCTACCGTTTGTAATCGGTAATTGGATTGCTAAAAGAATACGATTGCCCGCCCTGTCCGGTCGCATCGGCACCGTGTTCGCCGCCATTGCGGCCGCTGCATTGTTTGTGGTCAACGGCAAACTGCTGCTGGGACCGGACATGCAAGGTGGCACGACGCTAGTCTACAACATCGTCGATCAACCCAGTGGCGAAGAGATCGATGCATCGGCGTTGGCATCCGCGCTCAGCGGTCGCATCGACCCCTCGGGTACCAAGGAAATCACCATTCGTCCGCGCGGTACTTCGCAAGTTGAAATCACCTTGCCCAGCACCGACGAATTTGAACTAGAGCGCATCAAAGAAAGCATCACGACCTCTGGTCAGTTGGAATTCCGCGTGGTGGCCAACACCCGTGACCACGAGGACATCATTCGACTGGCTCGCGAGCAAGCTGACGAGAACTTAATCGACGTCACCAACGCCGATGGCAAGCCGGTTGGTCGGTGGTATCGTGTGGGCCGAGAAGAAAAGATGACCGAAGGGGTCTATCCGCTTATTACTCCTATCGCTGGTGACATTATCCGCAATTCGGCTACTGGACAATTGATCAATCTTCCACCGCTGGGTGACAAGGAGATCGCTGTTTCAAAGTGGTTGGCCTCACAGAACATTGAAGATGTCGACGTACTGATGGCGCTGGAGGTGTTCGGTGAGCCCTATACTGAGCTGTTCGGTGATGACTTATCCAGCGCGCAGCTCGAGTTTGGCAAGATGGGCCAACCCATTGTTGGCTTCCGTTTTGGTGCCGAGGGTGCCAATAAAATGTTGGAGCTGACGACGTCGATTGGACCTGACGGTGCTTTCAAGCGCCGCATGGCCATCATTATGGACAAGCGAGTTCTATCGGCGCCAAACGTTAACTCACCCATTAGCAGTGCGGGTATTATTGAAGGTCGGTTTACTCAGGCAGAAGTCAATTTCTTGGTAACCATTCTGCGTTCTGGCCGTTTGCCGGCCACGTTGGAAAAGACGCCTGCCAGCGAAAGTCGCGTGGGGGCTGGGCTGGGTGAAATCACTATCCAAAAAGGCACCACCACCGCCCTGTGGTGCATCGTCGTGACGCTGGCGTTTATGCTGCTGTATTATCAATTCTCCGGCATTGTCGCCTGCCTGGCGCTACTGCTGAACGGATTGCTGATCTTCGGCATCATGATCTTTATTCGCCAGCCGCTCAGCTTGCCTGGCTTAGCCGGTCTGGTTTTGACTGTGGGCATGTCGGTGGACGCCAACGTACTGATCTTCGAACGCATTCGCGAAGAAATCGTCAAAGGCGCTGCTCCGCGTTTATCGATTCGCAACGGCTTCGATCGCGCGCTAACCACAATTGTGGATTCCAACGTCACCACGCTGATCGCCGCTGGAGTTTTGTACTGGATCGGTACCGATCAAGTGCGTGGCTTTGCGGTCACGCTGTTCATCGGCATCATGGTCAGCATGTTCACCGCCACGTTTTGCTCACGAATCCTGTTTGAAATCGCTGAGCGACTAAAGTTTGTCAACTTGAGAATGATGGACGGCGTCGGATTTCTGAAGCGAATTCTGCTGGGACAAGGTGATTTGAACTTTATGTCGATGAGCAAGCTGTGCTTAGGAGTTTCCGTTGCATTGACTGCGGTGGGACTGACCGCAGCGTTGATACGCGGCAAGGGACTGCTAAACATCGACTTCGTTGGCGGCACAACAGTGACTATTCAGCTTGAGCAGCCGGTAGCCCTGGAAGACATGCGCCGCATCACGCAACAAATCTTGGTTGACGATCAGGGCAAGCCCATCGAATCGACTCTGGTTCGAGTAGAGAAGGAACCTCAAAACACCGTTTATACGTTGGTCACATCGCTGAATGATGAAAATCAACTGGCCGAACGACTTCATTTGGGATTAGCCAAGAACGACGTAGCGAACTTGGTAACCTACAAGGCCAAAGTTACCAGACTAGATGCAAGTGGAAACAGCCACTGGCAGCCGCCCCAGCGCTCCGTTCGTCTGGTAAGTATGCGGGCTGAAGACGGCCAAGACACTACACCTGCTGCCACTGACGTTTCTAGCTCGGACGGTGTTGCCGTAGTAGAAGTTGCCCCTGCAAGCACTGCTGTCGTTGACAGCCAGCCGACCAGTGAGGCTACATCGGACGGCCAATCGACTGGCGGATCCGAGGCAACCGTCACTGACGCAGCGACTGCCACTGACGCACCGGCTGTCGAGCCAGAGGTCCGAGTCTCCAGCAAGTTCCGCTTGGAGCTTTCTGGGGCTGTCGAAAAGGACTCCCAAGGGAATGACCGCAACATCGCACGCCGGAATCCCACCAAACTCAAGCAAGAGTTGGTCGAAGCTGCACAAGCCGTCCACGTTGATCTCAACCCAGCCTTCATTCGCATGAGCCCCAACCCACGGCCTGCAAAATGGCGCGAGGACCAAAACGAATCGTTTTCGACGTGGGACGTTGAATTGCCGGTCGCCGAAGAAGCCGGCGCTCAAATCATGCAACACGTCGCTGAACAGATTCAGAGTACTCCGCTGTGGTTATCACTCAGTCAGATCGGCGGGCGTGTGGCTGGCGAAATGCAGCAACGCGCTTTGGCAGCCCTCCTGGTCAGCTTGCTGTTCATCGTGGCCTACATTTGGTTCCGATTCCAGCGGATTTCCTATGGTCTGGCCGCTGTGGTAGCATTGGTCCACGACGTCCTGATCACGCTGGGACTGATCGCTTTGTGCCACTGGCTGGCTCGTCCCTTGGGCTTTTTGATGATCGAGGAATTCAAAATCGGTCTCACCGAAATTGCGGCTTTTTTGACGATCATCGGCTACTCGCTGAACGACACCATCGTGATCTTTGACCGCGTGCGCGAAATTCGCGGTCGCAGCCCGCGATTGACTACGGAAATGCTCAACACGGCCGTCAACCAAACGCTCAGCCGCACGCTGCTGACCAGCAGCACCACGTTGTTGACCGTGCTCCTGTTGTATATTTTCGGTGGCGAAGGTATTCACGCCTTCTCATTTGCCTTGTTGATTGGCATTTTGGTTGGAACGTACAGCTCAATTTACATCGCAGCTCCCGTCTTACTGTGGCTCAGTGAACGCGAAGCAGCCGCCGCTATCAAGTAAGCGGTGTTTCGCGCCAGCTACCATTCACCTCAGTGGTGGGCCTGCACGGCGAGTTATGGCGCAGTGAAACCAGGTTTTTGTTGTCCAGCTAACTTTGAGTTTTGCCTGAAGTCTTGCGTCGGGCCCGCAGGGGCAATCCTACGAATCGCGTGAACCGTTATCGTTTGTTCTACCTAGCGATCGCATGCCTACCGGCTCTCAGCGGCTGCTCGCCGTCGACGATCGATCAGCTGCAGTCAAATTCATCTGCATCTGGCTCGCGCGTTAGTACTGATCCAGGCGCAGATCAGGACAACTCGGTGGTCGACATTCTGACTGGTCTCGGCGTTCAATTAACCGTCGACGAGAAATCTGGCCAAGTAACCTCGGCTGACTGTCGCAACATCGTCGTCAGCGATCTCACAGCCGGGCAGCTTGCCGCGCTTCGCAGTCTCCAACGTCTTACGATTCGCGATTCACGGTTAACGCTGACCGGCTGGCAGCAACTGTCGAAACTAAGGAATTTACAACAGCTGGACCTGCGCGACTGCCGGATCGACAACCAACAATTGTCAGTTGTGGCTGGCGGGATGTCGGCGCTGCGCGTTGTGCGAGTAGGAGGATCAAATCATCCGCTCGCAATCGATGATTCGAGTCTGTCGGAACTGCTGCCTGGCTGGCCGCGCCTAAAGGTACTAGCAGCTGACCACGTGCCGATTACCGGCCAGTGCTTGCCAGTCCTGAAGAGTTGTCCCGAATTGAGTGAACTCTATCTGGGTCACACACGGATCACGGACTCGGCACTGTCGGCACTCGCCGGTTGCTCCCGGTTGCGCAAACTGCGTTTGGCCGGAACTGAAATCAGCTCGCGGGGGTTGGAATCCCTGGCGAATCTGGCCCTTGAGGAGCTGGACGTCAGTCAGTGCCCTGGGCTGGACGATCTGGCTCTGATTCCCATTGGCACAATGACGACCCTTCACCGACTGAATTTGTACAGTGTACCGGTTAGCGATCAGGGGTTGCCGCACTTGGCAGGGCTGACGAATCTGAACTGGTTAAATTTGGACAATACCCGCATCACCGACGCGGGTCTACCAGCGCTGCGCGGCTTGAAAGAATTGTCTTTTCTACATCTTGGGCTAACCGCTGTGACGGACAGTGGTATGTCTCACTTGATCGGCCTGGGTGCACTGCGAGAATTGGTGGTGACCCGCACGGCAGTGACTGGGGCCGGTGCCGACCTGCTGCGTCAGACCAATCCGGCCCTTTCGATTGAGCTGGAGTATCAGGGTGGTCGGTAGTCGAATTTTGTCCGGTCGGTTATAAACGCGGGTTTATTTCCTGGAATTGACTAGCCGTTGTACACGACGAGGTTGATTGATGAGCGCACCGCAACTGGACGCTGCCACTGCTAAACAGCAATTGGACGCGCATACGATCGAGATGGTCCGCTGGCATTTTCATGAGAGCAGCGGATCGCCGTTTTGGCTGGAGAAAAAATCGCAGCTCGGCTTTGACCCGCTGACTGAAGTTCGTTGCTTCGAAGATCTCAAGAAATTTCCGCTATTTGAAGATGATTGGTTGCGCGGCGGTCCCGTTCGTCGCTGGGTTCCCAAGGGGCTGGAGGGTCGGCCCACTTACGTCTTCGAAACCGGCGGCACAACCGGGATCCCCAAGAGCCGAGTGGTGATCGACGACTTTCGCATTGACTACGAATTGTTTAGCGACACGTTGCCCGACTCTTATTTCCCTCGCGGCGCCAATTGGCTGATGTTGGGACCATCCGGTCCTCGGCGGCTGCGGTTGGCCGTCGAGCACTTGTGCCAATATCGTGGCGGCATCTGCTTTTGCATCGACCTCGATCCGCGCTGGGTTATCAAGCTGATTAAAAAAGGCTGGATGGAACACTTGGAGGCCTACAAGCAGCACTGTATTGACCAAGCCATAACCATCCTGACGGCTGGCCACGACATCAAGTGCATGTTCACTACGCCCAAGTTATTGGAAGCGCTGGCCTACGGACTAGCCGAGCGTGGCACCAGTATTCAAGAGACTGGCATTACCGGCATTTTTTCGGGTGGCACCGAATTCACGCCTCAGTGGACTCGCTTTTGCGTGGAAGAACTCTTGGGCGGTTCACCTACTGAGAGCGGCGTGTATATGACACCGACCTACGGCAACACGCTTATGGGGCTGGCGTGTAGTAAGCCGATTTCCTCAGCCGATGACTACAAGATCACTTACTACGCACCGCAGCCACGAGCCGTAGTGGAAGTCGTGGATTTCGACGATCACACTCGCGTCGTCCCTTACGGGGCGACGGGCCGCGTCAAGCTGTATACCATGACCAAAGAATTCTTTGTGCCCGGCTTCTTGGAACGCGACGAAGGCGAGCGCGAGCCGGCGTATGAAAAATATCCTTGGGATGGCGTCAGCGGAGTCAGACCTTACCACGTACTGGCCTCACAAACCACTGTTGGAGTCTACTAACCGTGCTGCATTTACCCGCTCTGCGGTGGGGCAAGCCCTACCATTCGCTAGAGACTCAAGAGGTCTTCCACTTCGACAACGGCGAGCCCATCGCCAAGATTTCGCAAGTTGGCGGAGGCGTATTGCAGTTGGACTATCGCCATGCATCGCGCGCTCGTCAAGCGCTGCGCGCCTTGGCGCCCGCCGAACTGATCGAGCGTTGCAAACAGGCTGCTCAACTGTTCGAGTCGGCGGAGCTGCCGATGGGCGATGGTGTTCAGTCGGTTGCCGATTTTATTCATCAGCAATCGGCCAGCACTGGTTTGCCAGAGCACATGTGTTTGGCCAACATGAAGAAGAACGCCTTTGTGCTGGGAAATATCGACAAGATTCTGGACGCACTGACTCGCGGACTGGACCTGGAGATTCTTCGTCGCGGCTACGGCCAAGAGAGTCGCGGGGTAACGGTCAGCTATCAAGTGCAGTCGCCGGTGTTAGGCGCGGTATTGCCCAATAATTCGCCGGGCGTGCATACGCTGTGGCTACCCGCCGTGGCGCTGCAGATCGGATTGCTGCTCAAGCCCGGTAGTCAAGAGCCGTGGACGCCCTATCGCATGGTGGCCGCCATGATCCAGGCTGGATTGCCCAGCGAAGCTTTTGGATTGTATCCCGGCGGTCACGACGTCGGCGGAACGTTGCTCAATCGCTGCGCGCGATCGATGATCTTTGGCAGCGCCGAGACCGTCAAACAGTACCATGGCAATCCGCGAGTCCAGCCGCATGGGCCCGGTTTTTCTAAAATCCTGATCGGCGATGATGTGGTGGATCAATGGGAGCGGCATTTGGACCTGATGGTCGAGAGCGTCTTTTCCAACAGCGGTCGCAGTTGCATCAACTGCTCCAGCATCTGGGCGTCGCGGCACACGCAGGCCATTGCCCAAGCCCTGGCCGAGCGGCTAGGACCCGTCGATGTGTTACCGCCTCAAGATCCAAACTCCGGCCTAGCCGCCTTTACCAATCCGCCTATGGCCACCGGCACCTGGGCCATGATCCAGCAAGACCTGGCTGAATCTGGCGTAAAGGACCTGACGGCCGGTTTCGGTCCCCGACTGATTGAAAAGGAGCGCTGTGCCTATTTGCGCCCCATGGTGGTGCTAGCGGATAAGGTCGATCGCGGCGTTGTCAGCAAGGAATATATGTTCCCGTTTGTCAGCGTCGTGCAGTGTCCTCAGAAGGATTTCGTCAGCAAGCTCGGTTCGACACTGGTGTGCACCGCACTAACGCAAGACGATCAATTGATCGATCAACTGACGCAAAGCACAGACATTGATCGCTTAAACGTCGGACCCATCCCCACCAATCGGCTCAACTGGCTGCAGCCGCACGAAGGCAATTTGATCGACTTCCTCTTCCGCTCGCGCGCCTACCAAATCCAGCCGCTGGGCTAGTTTTCCCCGCAGATTCAGGGACGCCAACAGATTGAGCTGCATTTTATGCCTTGATCTTGCACTATCTGAGGGCCTGTCTGAATCGGTGGGAAAGCCGACTGATTGTTGGGAATTTCGTAATGTCGAAGTTCACTCGCTCGCGGCGTTTTGTCTCGACCGGCTTGCTGCAACCGACGAAGCGGCCAGTTCGCTTGGTTCAGCGGGGCCGTTGATCGGATAAACGTGATGAGCAGCGCGCGTAAAGTTGTCGCGGGCCAGTCGAGCCAGACAGCAGAGTTCATCGCCGGATGTGTGGCCTGGATTGCGGCGCGCAAAGAATTCGATGTGCCTGTCGCGGAGGCGTTCGGGGGTCATGTCGGCTACGCCGCAGCGCAGGCGATAGTGATGTGGTTGAGCGCGAATGACGCCGCGAGCCGCATCGTAGCTGCCGGCATATTTATGCCTAGCCAGTGCGTCGATGATTGCCTGTTCGCGCTCGGGTGTAGGGCGATGGTAGTGCGGGTAGAATTCGCGGAAGAACACCGGCAGGAAGCGATAGGTCTTGTAGCCCGACGCGATCAGAAACCACCACAGCTCCTGGTCGGGTGACTCGTCGACCAGCCGCAGCGCCAGCTCGCCCCACGCATAAGCCAGCGCCTGATCACCCCAGCGGCTGCGATCGATAATCGTATCGCCCGAAAACAGCGCTCGCACCGGCTGGCCCTGGACCTCTACATCAATAATCGTCTGTGTAGAAAACCCACACAGTTCGCCGGTGTTCGGGTCGAACAACTGGATCACCCACCGCTTGTCCGCCAAATCCTCCTCAAACGCCCGCGGGCAAACGCCCTCATAATACATCTCCATCAGCGCCAGCATCCGTTGGCGATCCTCATTCGACAATTGGGTGACTTGCACGACTTGCCCAACCAGATTCATTATTTTCCTACGGTTCAGTTGCTATCTGTGGTTGATTATAGCTCTGCACGCGTGTTGTCCGGCCTCGCAGTTAGTTCGGGCCTCCCTGCCAGAAATGGTCAGCAATCTTCCATGGTACTATCCTATGGCATCCAATAGTAGGATTAGGCACGCTACGAACAGCACCACCACTGGCGGAATCATAAGGTATCGCAAGCGAACATTTCTCGTGACGACGAAGTGGAGATACACGCCTGCAATAGTCGAAGGCACAAAAAAAATCACGGCTGTCCACAGCATATTGCGGCCTAACGCAAAATCGACCCAAACGAAGGCAATTACGTAGAAGTACGTTACACAAAACGCTGCCCAGAATAACGAGCTAACTGCGAATGCAATACTGATCATCCGTATGACGCGAGTCAAGGCATGTGGAGCTTTCATCTTTTAGTCACTCTTTGCCTGAACCTCATTAGAAGAAAGCTCAAAATGGTTGGGTGATCGTCGATGGTTGTATGCACAACATATTGACCTGAGGAGTCTTGAAGATTGCTGCGATTTAGATCGTCATCTGCATTCGATGGGCCGCCAATTAGTCCGTAAGAGCTAAGTGAGCGTTCCGTGAACCTTTCAATTACCCACAAGTCCTTTGCTGCTGTAACCAGGTCACTTGAGTCCGGGCACACTCGTCGATTGCATGAACGTGTATGTGGCGTAGGAACTTAAAGCAGTTACTGTTAGTAGACCAAATACAAACACCGCATATCTGAGCTCGCTTATTGGCTGAATCTCATCTTCTTCTACGAGTGGCTCCTCAAATGGACTGATAAACTTACCCTTACGATAAGCCATCACTCCTCGAACAAACCATGCCAATATGGCTACGGTCAGGACCCCGACGAACATGGGTCCCGAAACGACTGGAAATAGAAAAAATTGCATGAGGTAGCCAGCGATAACCGTCAATGGAAGCACCAACAATGACTCGTCTGAATGGATCGGTTCCGAATTGGTCAAGCCATATGCCAGCCCACCAAGCCAGAGGCCAATCACATTGATGGTTAGCGCCGCGATGTATGGACGCCAAAGCAATCCCCACCTTCTCTGCTTAGATATAGTCAAGAACACAATAGCAACTGCTTGACCAAGTAGCAGGTACACATACGTAAGATACATCGTAGTCATTTGCATTTACGAGTGCAGCGTTCCACGCAGTTATTCATCGTTAAGGCTATTAAATCTATCAACTGCAATGAAGATAGATTACCTTACTCCCGATAACACTCCTTCCGTAAAACTACTTAAAAGAAATAGTATGGATAATGCCACTTTACTACCGCCAACACGGACAGACAAATCGCAAACGCCCAATAAGCTTGGCTGCTTACAGCTTCTGGTTTCTTCGCGTGCGAACGATTCCTATTGGCTATTCAAGTGGAACTTGACGACACAATCCAACAAAGTCCACGAACAAGCACTGTTCCGAGAAAGATTGGAATTGCCGTAAACGGAAACTCTAAGAATTGCCCGTACATCGAGTGCATTAACGACATAAGGAACCAGTCCAGCGGGGTTTCAGTCTCACCATGACCTATCGCTAGTAAGGGCAGAAATAGAAAACGTCGCTAACGCCCAGGCTGTCCAAAATGGACGCCAAAACCAATTCCACCTTCGCGGCCAACCAATAATCAAGAAGGTAAGTGCCACCGAAATCCCAAACAGTACATTGTAAAGAAATATCCCCATGAAACGGCACTCGTAATTCACTGCCTACATTGTTGCACACTGCGCCAATTGGGTACTGAAGTCCACTAGTTCCCTTCAGGATCCCACGGGCCGAGGTACTCAAGTCTACTGCTCGGCGTTGCCTGAGAAACGTAATCTCCATCATCTTCCTCGGTCACAAACTCTGCAAACGACGCTACCGAAACGTTCAAACGCTGCGCCAGCTCTTGTTTCGTATTAAGCCGCATTTCTTCCCAGAGATTTACAATTTGTGACTGCGGGTTATTGCCTACTCGCTGCGGAATAACGACCACAAAGACTCGAAGTCAGGGACGGACGTGGTTGCTTGGCGAGTACGAATTGTGCCCGGCTTGAACCACATTTTGCTGTTGGCTTGCTTAACTTCAAGTCATCGGCGATGAACAATCAGCCTACAGTCGACGCACCTGCAGGCCGTCCGCGCGGATTTGTCAGTGCCTGGTCCGTACGCTACGGGAACAGCTACGGTCATGGTAACACGACCGGTCGGTGATGGAAGTTTTTCAGCACTGCTGTATTATCCATCGACGACCGGTGGCGCCGGCGCACCGCTGGCTAGTAGTGGCGATCCGATTTCTGCAATTTCCGTTGGCAATGGCTTCTTGCAACAACCGTCGCCATACGTTGGGACGATGGCGGTACACGAGGCTACATGTGCCTCAGCACCACTGCCGTTCCCGAGGCCAGTGGACCGGTGCTGATGTCAGTCGCGCTTTCAATGTACCTGATGCGGCGCAGGGTCGTTTAGTCCGGCAGGCTTGCACTTGCGGTTTGTTCAGCTTCCAAATCCCGCAGTCTTGTACTGCCGGATCGTTCGGCTTCCTGTTACACCACGAACCCAAAAAAAACCTTCACTTCAGGCACGAAGGGCTGAGTCAACTATCCAACTTTGGAACCACTGGGTGGCTACTGCGGGTCCACCGGCTGGCGACGGTAGCTACAAGAGGAACGAGAAAAGCGTACGGTTTCTACCGTAACGGGGTTCCGATTCTGAGGATCAGTCCGGCTGTCGGGAACTTACCTCACGGCGATACGTCCAAGCGTCAGCCGTCGGTCTGTATGAATTGACTGCCGGTTGTAGGCCACCTGCCTGTGCCGCCACTCAGTCGGTTCGCCGACAGTAGGCCTAAAACGCCTTGTAACTATGGGGCACATAGGCATATTGCGTCAAGTTTGCAACAAATTCCGGGGCAACTATAATCGTGTTTTGAGTCGCAATTACTGGGTCAAGCAGTGCGCACAGAGGCAATCAAACCACCCAATAGTACTACATCGATAGCGGGAATCGTCGCCGTTCTGCGACGGCGATGCCGCCTTTGTTGCGCAGAAACCCTTCCTTCGGCCAGTGGGCATTCTACTCATGTCAGGTAAGTTTTAATGGCCAATCGCAAGCGAATTACAAGACCGTCGGCTCCTGCGTCAACAAACAGAGCGCTAAGCTCAGATGTTTCGCGCAGATCCGTCCGGCGTCAGGCCGCGCGGCATCAGGTTCGGCAGTTGCTGGCCGAACAGTTGGAACCTCGACAACTGTTGGCGATTGGTCCTCAGTTAATTGGCATCCAGCCCAATAATAGCGACCTGTTGATGGAAGGTGCGGTCCGAGACTCAGCACCGCGCGAACTCGTCTTCCGCTTCGATGATGTCCAGAAGATCGACACCAGCACGTTAGCCGGAATTCGACTGACGGCAGCCGGTGGCGATGGCCGGTTCGACCATGCGACGGCTGAGAGCGATTTCGGTAGCCATGGTACAGCCAGTATTCAACTAACCAGTGAATCGTTAGGTCAGTCCTGGAACGTGGTTGTCGCTGGCAGTAACTTAGGCAACGCCGCGCCGCCGACGTTAGCCGTCAACGGCAACACGCTCACTGTCACACTGAACACGAACGGTACCGCGCGAACTACCGCCAACCAGTTGATTCAAGCAATCAACAGTTCACCTCAGCTTGCCGGTCGTCTCAGCGCACGGCTCAAGGGTGGTCTGGCAACGGCTACTCTGGGCCATGCTGATCCCGCCAGCTATTCTCCGATCCGTGTGGACACGTCACACGACCGAGTCATTGCGCCGGGGGCCGTGCTGGTCGGCAGCAGCCCCAATGAAAATGAAGTGACCTTGCGTTTTGCCGAGGCGCTCAAGGACGACCTGTATCGCATCGACGTGTTCGGCTTCGACGATCCTGCGCGGAACATTGTGGGCCTGCGCAATGTCGGTCCGGCCGGTCCTGGTTCTGGAGACCTGTTCCAGCCCACTCGGGCTGGAACTCGCCAGGATACGATCCATTTTCGGCTGGATTTGGGTCCACAAGTCACCGCCGTTGTGCCTCAACCGGTGGTGCGAGTGGGCACTCAACTGCAGCAGCAGCGCGACACGATTATTGTCTACTTTGATTCCGATAAGATGCTGGTCGAAAATGGACCAAATGGCACTCCTACGAGTCGCTCTGTAGAGAATCCAGAGTTTTATCAGTTGATATTCACTCGGGATACGGTACGTAACACCGACGACGAGTACCTGCGTCCGCAGTCGGTGCAGTACAACGCGTTGACCAACACGGCGACACTCAAGTTCGCAGGCGATTTGAATGATCTGGTGGGGGCCGGCCATGGACCGGTAACTTATCGTCTGCGGATTGGCACGCGTGAAACTCAGCCCATCGCTCCCGTTCGCATGGATGCGGCTGCTACAGCGATCACCGACCTGAATACGGGCAGTAGTGGTGTGCAAATGCGGTTCACGGCCAAACAGGCAGGCGAGGCTGGCAACGGCATTCGGCTTGAGTTCACCAATAGCCTGAGTGGCAATCCGACGGTCAATGTGGTAGGCCGAACGATTCAAGTCGATCTCGGCCGCAGCAATCTGACAGCCGGGGAATTGAAAGACTTACTGGAAGGTTCGGCGCAAGCTGCGGCCCTGATTCGGGTCGAGCTGGCCAGCGGCAGTTTGGCTACGGTGATTGGTGGAACCAGCTTGTCAAATTCACCAATCACGCTGGTGGGCATGGGCAGCACGTTCGACACCAGCCTGAACCTAGGCCAAATCGGTTCAGCATCGCTGGCGCAGACGAGCCTGATCCTGTCGTCATCGATTGACCCCAAGCCGCTGCTACTGGACCTGTTGGGAGATAGCTCGGATCCGGGGCATCGCCGCATGCTGCAGGGACTGCTCGATAATTTCGAAGATCACATCAATCCTGCCTTTGGAGCTGACGCAACCGATGGCGTGAAGACGATTTTTTATAACTTCCGCAGTCAGTATGCGCAGAACTTGTCTGGGACTCCGCTGACCAATTCCATCAACGATCTGCAGAAGCAGCGGGCTCGAGAAATCCTGTCGCTGTGGTCTCGGTACGTCGGCGTGCAATTCGTCGAAACAGTTGATTTGGGACTGACGATCGCCGTGGGGGCCTTTAATAGCTTGAACGTGGTGCCGAACACGCGGCAGGTAACGCTGCCATTGATACAAGTTGGTACTGCGCCTAATACGACACTGGCACAGCCGGGTAGCGTGCGCGTCGACCCGGCCTTTAATAGTTCGCTGATTGTGCTGTCGGCCGAACCGGCGGCAGGCCGCCCATGGAGCAATCAATACGGCGAGAATTTTTCGCGCGTGATGGCGGCGTCGGTCGGTCTGGTGTTGGGACTAGCCAACGGCGGCGACTTGGCGAACAGCGAATTGATGCGCTTCGATCCGATCTTTCTGGCGGGCAATGATCCGCTGATCGATGGCAACGACGCTCAACTGAACGCCAACGACGAGCGGTACGAACCGGTATTTCCGGGCAATCAGGACATCTTGCATGCCCAGTATATTCATCGTCCCGATAGCACCGACATCGACTTCTACCGCTTCGAGATCAACCTGGGCGCGGCCGATCGGGTGGGGAGCTTCGTAGCGGAAACGTACGCACAACGTTTGGCTGATAGCAGCCAGCTGGACACCCTGCTGCAACTGTATCGCGAGCGGAACGCGATGGGGCAAACTACGTTCAACGTAGGTGGTCTGCTGGTGGAATTTGAATCGCTGCGACCGGGTGCTCTGGGCAATCAGTTTCAAGTCTTCTTTACACAATCCGAATTGGGTGCCGGTACGCTACCGGGAATACTGGTCTCGGATAACGCCATCAGCATCGACTTGAACTCGACCCAAGATTCTGAAACGACAGTACAAGAGATATTAGACGCCATCGCTGGCTCGCCTGAGGCCAGTCGATTGGTAAAAGCACGGCTGATGTCGGGCAACGCGGCGACCAGGGTCGGTGGAAGACAACTGACACAGAACCCAGTTCGCCTAGTGGGCGGAAGCTTTGAACTGATCGCGCAAAACGACGACTATTTCAGCCGCGATTCGCTGATTCGTCAGACGTTGGGTTCGGGCGTGTACTACATCGGCGTCAGTGCCAGCGGTAACAACCAATACAACGGTTCGGTCCAGGACAGCGGCTTTGGCGGTCGCACGCAAGGCGATTACGAACTGCGATTAGACTTTCGCGCCGGAGTCAATCCCAGCGATACGCTGCAAGATACATCTGGCCAATTTGCGGGTGATCGTTCCATGGGCCTGGATGGCAATTTGGACGGCTCGCCCGGTGGTACCTATGACTTCTGGTTCCAAACTCGACCGCTCAATCGCACGCTAACTTTTAACGCCGGTGGTTCGGCAGCGCTTGAGGGGCATACGGTGACGATCGTCGGTGCTAACGGCACGCAGCGTGTATTCGAGTTCTCCAGCGACCTGAGTGTGGCACCTGGGAGAATCCGAATCGGCTATGACAACAACACTACAGCCGCAGGGCTGGCAACCGCAGTGGCCAATGCCATTAACGCGCGCACCGAATTGGGTGTTACCGCCAGCGCCAACGGAATAGGCATGATGCTGTCCGGCGAACGATCCATTGCCCTGAATGTTCAGTTACAGCAGTTGAATGTGATCACAGTCGGCAATCGCATGATCTTCGTCGACAAGGCAGCTGGACCAAACGCCGATGGCAGCTTGGCCAAACCATTCAACAATATCTCAGCGACTGCGGCCAATGCCTTTGCGGCGGCACTGCCGGGTGACATCGTGCGGATTGTTGCCAACGGCGGTACGGACAATAACGTGGCCACCGTCGAGAACAATTTTGCCTACGAAATCGGTCGCGGTGTGCTGGCTGGTTCGACGTTGTCCGATGGACTGACAATGGACATCCCCAAAGGTGTGATCACCATGGTGGATGCTGGAGCGGTCTTCAAGTTGCGACAAGCTGCCATTCAGGCCGGTAGTAGCAATCTGAACATCGACCGCAACGGAGCGGTCCTGCAAATTCTGGGAACACCTGTCCTGTTGAACGCAAATGGCAATCCGCTGCGCAGCGCCGACGGCAGCCTGGCCGGTGGCCAAGTGTACTTCACATCCTGGCTGGATGAACGAATCGGCTTGGACAATTACACCCCCACGACTACTCCAGCACCCGGCGACTGGGGCGGAATTATGCTTCGCCGCGACGTAGATCGTTCGGCAGGTCGCGGAGACCTGGAAGACGAAGCCATCTTCCTCCGAAATATCAATTATGCTGATATTCGCTACGGTGGCGGGATCGTCAACATCGACTCGGTCCAGCAGGTCATCAACCCGGTGCACATCCTGGCCAATCGGCCGACCATCACCAACAATTCAATTCGCTATGCCTCTAGCGCCGCCATCAGCGCCGATCCCAGTGCCTTAGAAGAGACGACTTTCAACGAACCTCGCTATCAGGCGGCCGGTGCGTTTACCAGTGACTACGATCGCGTTGGTCCCAGTATTCATGGCAACCGACTGACCAATAATTCGATCAACGCTCTGTTCATCAGCGTGGAAACGCCAGTCGATGGGACGCCGCGCACGCTGACCGTGCCAGCCCGACTGAATGATACCGATATCGTTCACGTGCTGACTGAGAATCTGATCATTGTCGGGGCCTTGGGTGGAGCTTTTCTGGACAACACGCAAGTCAATCCAATCAAGACCCCGCGCTTGAGCGCGTCGCTGGTAATTGATCCCGGGATTGTGCTGAAGATGGAAGCGGCGCGCATTGAGGCTCAGATGGGTGCCAACATCATCGCCGAAGGCGTGGATGGTCTGCCCATCTATTTTACCAGTCGCATGGATGACACCATCGGCGCCGGTGGAACGTTTGATACCAACAACAATGGATCACAGACTTTGGCCAGCCCCGGCGACTGGGGCGGCATATATGTGGCTCCCACATCGCGACTGAGCATGGATCACAGCCGGGTATCGTATGCTGGCGGCGTGACCAGACTGGAAGGAACGTTCCGCGCGTTCAACACCATCGAGGTTCAGCAAGCCGATGCGCGCATCGCCAATTCGACCTTCACTCACAACGCTGATGGCATGGGCGGGCAAGGTCCGGGGACGCGACACGGTCGATTGAGCAATTCACCGGCCACCATCTTTGTTCGCGGTGCGCAGCCCACCCTTATCGGCAATACATTTGTCGACAACGCCGGCAGCATCATGCGCATCGACGTCAATAGCTTGACCGACGAAATC
The DNA here is from genome assembly GCA_019636385.1 of Pirellulaceae bacterium. NCBI lineage: Bacteria > Pseudomonadati > Planctomycetota > Planctomycetia > Pirellulales > Pirellulaceae > Pirellulaceae bacterium. Next base: position 1,286,728 of record JAHBXT010000001.1, read on the forward strand.
ATCCGCGACGCTGGCCGACAAACCGGAGCTGCCGATCGTGACGTGAGTTTCATTGCGAATCGTGGTCCGCTGATTCGCAACAATCGCGCCCAGGGCAATGATCTGAATGGATTAGAAATCCGTAGTGGCACGCTGACTGTCGGCAGCGTGTGGGATGACACCGATATCGTGCATGTGGTCCGTGGTCCCATCTTTACCGGCAACATTCAGCACTCGGGTGGCTTGCGGCTACAAAGTTCTCCGACCGAATCTTTGGTGGTCAAATTCGACGGTTATGGCTCGAATTTCAATCGCAATATGGGGGCTGGCATCACCGCCAATGGCCAGTTGACGTCGGCACCGGACCGCGTGGGCGGCACGCTACATATCGTCGGACATCCTGCTTATCCAGTGATCCTGACCAGCTTGAAAGACGACAGTGTGGGGGCGGGCCAACGGCCCGACGGTGCCCCGCAAACTGACACCAACAACGATGGCATCGGTTCCATTCCGCAAGCGGCTGATTGGCGCGGCGTACTGATCGACCAATATGCCAACGATCGCAACGTGGCCATCGTTTTGGAAGCGGAGAGCCCCCGGGCAGCGGCACCTGGCTCCAATGCGACCACGGCCACAGCTCAGGTGCTGGGAGATTTGGCGGGCAGTACGTCCGGTGGCAACGAGAACTTGCGTTTGGGGTTGGTGGTCGAAGGCGTTCTCAGTCAGCCAGAAGATGTGGATGTCTACAGTTTTACTGGGGTGTCTGGCAGCGAGGTGTGGTTGGACGTGGACTACACTCGGCACGATATGGATATGATTTTGGAGTTACTTGATGCGCAAGGTAATCTACTGGCCCGCAGCACTAGCAGCACGCTGGAATCCGAAGGCCAGTTGGGCATTTTTACCACCGGCTTGATCCCGGCCAGCTACGTCGCTCCGCTCAATGCGCGTCCCGGCCAGCAGCGCACCAACATTTCAGGGTTGCTCAAAGAGGATGGCACGATCAACATCAACGATCCGGGCCTGAAGGTACGATTGCCTGGAACTGCCGGCGCGCGGAGCACCTTTTATTTCCGGGTGCGCAGTCGCGGGCAGGATGTGTCCGAAGTAGGCGCGGGTTTGAGCGCCGGAGCCTATCAAGTTCAAGTTCGCCTGCGCGAAGCCCAGGAGTGGGCCGGTTCGACCGTCAACTACGCTGACATACGTTACGCCATGAATGGCGTCCACCTGCGCGGCATGCCCGGTGAATCGCCCCTGATCGGTGAGGCCATTGAAGACGAGAGCGTCGATAGCGACGGCAGTTTGACCACCAAGAGTGGTGCCACCACTGCCAACAATGGAGTGGCTACCGGAAACGGTCGCTTGCCTGGCTTTGGCAATTTTATAGGCGTTCCGCAGTTCGGAGATGCCGAAATTGGTAATCGCCCGCAGTATTTAGGCAACATCCTCAGTACCGCCAAGGGCGCAATCAGCGTAGCAGGCAATCTATCGAACTCGTTTGATCTAGATTTTTACATGTTCGAAGTCCGTCCAGAGAATCTGGTAGCCGGACAGTCGGGTGGGTATGCGCCGGTTGTATTCGATATCGACTATGCCGATGGTCTGAATCGTCCCGACGTAACCTTAAACATCTTCCAGCAAGAGACGTCTGCATTTGTAGCCAACTCTCTGATTGCCTCGAGCGCACAACGGTTCCAGTATCGTTTGATCTATACCAGTGGCGATAGTCAGGTGGCAGATGACCAACCCCGACCGCTAGCTGGTAATGACCTGCAAGATTTGTCCCGTGGCTCAGCAGGTGCGCGCGATCCGTTTATTGGACCGATTGCCTTGCCCATCGGTACGTACCTAGTATCCGTATCCTCCACCGCTCTTCAACCGCGTGCCATTTTACAAAACCCTGGCGCATTGCAGCCGATCAACTCGCTACGACGAATTGTTGATACAGCGCATCAGCCGGGCATTACTACGGCCGCCGCTCCGGTAGTTACCAATTTCTTGACGCAACAAAACATCGTGGCCAACCAGGCCCTGGTATCGGCTGCGTTCAATCTGGGAGCGTATTCAGCAGCGGACCAACCCAATGTGTATCTCACGTACACGCATTCGGTTGGTACGTTTCAGGTGTTTGTCAGGAATTCTGCTGGCACCGAGACGCTCATTGGCACCAGCGGCGGGATCAACCCCACTTTGCTTGCCGGGGTTAATCGCCAAGCCAAACTCTCGCTGGCAAATTTTGCAGGTCAAGACGGACTACAACTGGTGTTCCGCAGCACCGGCTCGGGCACTGTACTCAATCGCACCATTATCGGCTTTGCCGAGCGCGGTGAAAGTCGCTTAGCCGACACCGAAGCCATCTTGCTGAACGCCGCATTCCTGCAGGGCCCGCTGGATACGCGTTCAACGCGCACTTTTTCATTGGAAACGTACACGAATGTAGACTCGCCGGCCCTCTCATTCGCCTATGAGATTTTTGAAGGCGAGTTGGATGCCTATGTCATTACGCAGAGTGGCGCTGAGATACTAATTGCTACTTCCGTCGACGACGAGATCAATGCGAATGTCGTTGAACTCGTCAACGAAGGTCCCCAAACGGGGCTGATCAGCCTAAACCGCTGGGCGAATCAGCCAGGCTTGCGAATTGAATTTCGCACGCGCGACGATGAACAGAGCTTTAGTTTAGTTCAAAACGTGTATATCGAGCTGGCGTCAGGAGCCCAAGTTGCCAATGGTGAAGCAAATTCAACTTTCTCGCGCGTGACGGTTCCGTCGACGGCAATTACCACTGGCAACTATCAATTGGAAGTGCGCCTGGGTGACAATTTCTTCCAATCACAAGCATTCGGCGCACCACTGCTGACTCGCTCATTCGACACCAACGATCGGCTGGCGGACGGCGTGAGTATCATCGCGCCTAGTGGTGCCAATATCACGGTTGGCGATCAGTTTTCAGTTTCCGCCGGCGGCAATGTAGTCGTCTTTGAATTCACCCAGAATGGCACGGTCTCCCATCCCGCGCATATTGCGGTGCCATTCAATGCCAGCCATGAAGACTTTGTAGTTGCCCGGACGATCCGCGATGCCATCAACAGTTCGACCGTCCAGTCGCGTTTGGCTGTTCGCGCAGCTAGCTCCAGTGGCATCGCCAGCGGCACTTTGGGACGCGATCCTCGGCTGAATTTGTTTGGAAACGCCAGCGTCAAAATCATTAGCTCAGCCAACCTGTCCGGTCGTATTCAGATTGTGGAGACTCAAGGTCGCAGCGATCGCAATGTCACTCGCGAACAAGGCCAGGTGCTGATTCAAAACAGCTTTATTCGCCAGTCGCGAGATTATGGGGTGTGGAGCGAGCCCGCCGGCAGGCTGCTCGATCCACGCGATGCGATCACGAACGCCAGGGCACTGTTGATGCAACGCAAGCCTGCGATTGTAGGCACTCAAGCAGTCCGCCACCTGCCAGTTGCCAACGACGGTGCCATGGGCGGCTTGTTGCCGGGTGTGGTGATTCAAAACAACGTGCTGGAGGAAGGCGGCCTGGGCGGAGTGAATATTTCGGGCGAGAACCCGATCTGGATGATTTCGCCGCTGACCGGCAGAATGTCCAGCTCGGATAACAGTCCATTTGTCAATGCTGATGGTACTCACTTCGGTTTTTACTTGGATGATGGAGATGTGTTGCTTATCGACTCCGATCGCACGCGACTGAGATTTGAGTTTGAAGACATGGCCGGTGGCGGAGCAGGCGGCCCTGTATATGGTAGTGGGGAAGTCGAAGGAAACGGCGTAGCCGCCGATTCCTCCATTGCTTGGTACCGCGACATGGGCGGCTCTTTTTACCTGCGGGCTCAAGGTGGTGAACTTCAAGCGTTTGCCACGAACGCTGTGGAGACCATGCATGCGCTGCGAGATTCCATTCTAGGCAGCATTTTTGTCACCAATGGAACAACCCAAATCATCAAGCCCACCATCGCAGAAAGCTTGATGGGGCCAGATCCGGGAGCTCCCAGCACAGCCTTGAGCTTTGGATACCCCGAATATTTCAATCGCCCAGCGCTGTATTTGGAGGGCGTGACCAACATCCAGTTTCTAAACCGGGGCGGCACGTTCCCGAATCCTTTTGATATCCGTACACTTGATCTCGGTCCGTCGCCACAACCGCATGCACGGGTTATTAATAATACCATCATCGGCAAAGATGGCCGTGCCGCCTTTAATGGCGGATCCGCGCTCAACGAGCCTAACGATACCATCGCCACGGCTGTGCAAACATGGCAAGGCACCAGCGGAAATCCGGTGGCTTATATCAGCCAGGGACTCATCGGCGACTCCTCGGCCAACGGACTTCCAAGCTCGGATGTCGATTTGTTTCAATTCAAACTTGGGGTAGGCGAACGGGCCATTATCAATCTGGATTCGGCGGGTAGCGGTCTTCAGGCCGCATTGCAGATTTTTGATAGTCAGGGAATCCCTCAAGCATTCAATAATTTCCTGGGACAATCGGTCTTGGTCAGCGGCAATGAAGGACCTGGTGGAACGTGGATCGGGCGTGATCCCGTAGCCGATTTCACCGCGCTCAAGTCAGGGGTGTATTACGCAGCTATCAGTTCAGTGGGTAATACGACCTACGATCCTCTCTCGACAGCCGGTCGGCTACCCGGCACCTCGACAGGCCCGTACGGCATTACGATCGTCACCAGAACGTTGCAAGAGTTTGTGATTACGGCTCAAGATGCCAGTGCCTACAGCGAGGGCCAAACCTTTACGATTCATGGCATCAGTGACAATGTACGCTCGGGCTCTTCCGGAGTGACTTTCGAATTCGTTTTTGGCCTCGGGCCTGCATCTGATCCCGCACACGTGCCAGTCAATATCGACTCCAGTTGGCGTTTTCCGGATGTGGCTCGGGCGATCGCCAAGGCAATCAATGAAGGCAATGCCGGCAACCCGGCAATTCCAAATAGTCAACAACTGCCTAACGGCTCCTTTGGCACAGCCAGCCCCCTGCCAGCCGTGCACGCCCGAGCGTTGGGCGGTATGGCCGGTGTTTTCGATGCACCGCTCAATACAATTCAAGGTGATCTGTCGGCAGTGCTTCGTCTGATGTCACAGGTGGATGAGCTGGGCACGAACGCGGTACCCGACAGGGAGATCCGTCGCCTGATCAGCGGAGACTTTTGGGAAGTCAATCAAGGCCTGAGGATGTTCCCGCGACGCAACGATGGTGTCCCACCCCTTCACTCGGCTCGCGGGATCGGCCACGATCGAGTATCGACAGCACCCCTCTCACTGACCTCCCTGGCCGATGGCACGACCGAGAAGTTTGTGGTGGTGAAAAATGCTGCCTACATCGAAGGCAACGGCAGTGTTCTGGTCAGTCCCGATGTTTTCACGCCAAACAACGTCAACCAACTGATTCCAGAAACAGGTGTTCTGGCTTCGCGCGGCGCCAGTCCAACGATCTTGAACAACGTGTTCTTCAATGTGCAGACACCGGTAATCAATGAAGAATCGCGTAGATTTCCGATCACTAATGGTCCGGCACCCTACGGGACCAACAATCCCAACACGCCGATCAAGCCTGGTCAGGTGATCCTAGCTGGTTCGATCTACCAATTTCATGAAACCAGCAGTTCCATCAATCGCTTCTTGACGGGCATCGAAGTCTCTCCGACCAATGTGCCCAACACGGCGGCTGACTTTAATACAGTTGTTCCCGGCAGCACTCGGCTATTTGTGAATGCTCAAGCAGGCAACTATCTGCCCGCGCCAGGATCACCGCTGATCGACAGCGCCATCGACTCGTTGCCCGAACGCACGGGTTTGGCGAACGTCAAAACCACGGTGGGACTGTCCGTCTCTCCCGTCATTGCGCCCGCGCTGGATCTTTTTGGTCAGTTGCGGGTGGACGACCCGGCTGTGGCGCCACCTCAAGGTCAAGGCCAGAATGTGTTTAAGGATCGCGGTGCTTTGGATCGCTCGGATACCATTGGACCGGCAGCCATTCTGCTCAGCCCGATTGACAATGACTCGGCTGGTGTCGATCAAGATCCGTCAGACGCTGTCGTGCAATTGACCTCTGGTGTTTACCCAGAATTCCGGATTCAATTGAAAGACGGGTTCGAACCGGGCAATCCGCTGGCTGGCATGGGTATCGACGATACTAGTGTAACGGGTAGCACTATCGAAGGTTTGCGAGCACCAGGGGCTGCGGTCGTGCTGCTGGAAAATGGCCGCATGTTGACAGAAGGCTTCGACTATCGTTTCGCTTATAACACGACCAGCGATGAAATCATCCTGACGCCGTTGGCTGGGGTCTGGAAGCAGGGCAATGTATACGAAATCGTCATCAACAATCGCGATCGATTCGTCATTTCTGCTTCTGCCGGTCATCAAGTCTCCGATGGCGATACGTTCTCGATCATCGACGACAATGGCGGCGTGGTGGTATTTGAATTCGATAGTATGTTTCGCCTGCAAGTACCACAGAATCTAAACTTGTTGGTACCGCTGGCCGGCGCCGCCTTTGGTGGCGTGACAGACGGCCAACGGCTGACAATAACCAACACGAGCGCTGTCGGCACGACGTTTGAATTCGATACGAACGCCAACGTCCTAGCCGGCAACCGAGCTATTCCCATCACCGTCGGTGCCAGCCAGCAGGCGGTGTTGTCTGCATTGGTAAGTGCGATCAATTCAGCCGCTATCGGTGTGACGGCTTCCGATGCAGGCGATGGCCGTATTGCGCTGGGCGCTCAGTCGGGCGTACGTTTGAATACTACGGCCACGATCGTCGATCAGCCGCGCGGTACATTGGCCTTCGAAATCCCTGCCAACGCCCTACGAGGCATCCTGCGCGACGGCCATAGCTTTACGCTCAGCAATGGACGGCGTGTTGTGGTATTCGAGTTCGACACCGATGGTGTGGTTGGATCCGGCAACGTGCGTATCGACTTTTCAGAAGCTCAATCGCTGCGTGAATTGGCTAGTTTGATGCAGCAGGCCATCGCCGGCAGCGCTCTAGGTCTTGTGCCAACCATCGTCGCCGACGATCTGCTGTACCTGGGTCTGCCCGAAGATGGATCGGTTGACGCTGGGACGTCACCTCTGACCGTGGTGGGAACGTCGCGGACACTACGCGATGGTCAGTTCTTTACGATCACGCATCAAGGTCAGTCGCGGACCTTTGAATTTACCACCGACGCCGCCTTTACTCCGGGCCGAGTGCCCATCTCGATTACCACCACCGACTCGCAGAATCAGATAGCCAACCGGATGGTACAAGCGATTCGGGGGAGTGACTTGGGACTGACTCCGACCTTGGTAGGATCGGGCAACATCGTGGTCGGCGGCGACGAGACCACCAGCATCGACATCAGCGGGGCAAGCGATTTAGGACTATTTGGGAGTCCAGGCGTACGTTCCAGTACGCGTTTGGAGTTGTTCGGCCCATTGCTTTTGCAGGTACCCTCCAGTGGTGCCAGCGGCATCACCGATGGAACGACGTTCAGCTTGACCAACGATGGCCGAACGGTAATTTTCGAATTCGACAATAACTTCAGCGGCCCAGCTCAAACTGGCAACGTGTTGGTGCGCTATTCAAACACCAGTACGGCTGCCGAAATCGCCCAAGCAATCACCACTGCCATCTTGACTACCAATCTCGGTCTGGCACCACAGACGATCAGTGGTGGCCGAGTCAGCCTGGGGCGAGTGCCTGATAGCGCTTTTGCGCAGCGCACCAGCAGCTTAACTACCGCGCGTGGCTTGGTGTCAGACGGCGAACGGTTTACCATCAGTGTTGGCACGACCAATGTGACCTTTGAGTTCGACGATGTCTCGCTAAGCAATGGATTTACCAGCGGCAATCGAGCCATTTTGTTTGGTCCCGATAGCACTCCGCAAAGCATCATCAGCGGCATGCAAGCCGCCATCAACGGTGCTGGGCTGGGCCTGGCCAGTACGATCCTGCCAGGCAACATCTTGCAATTGAACGACTCGGCGCGACACTCGATCGTTACCGGCCTGGCGCCGACGTTGGTGCGCTCAGGAGTACCCGGCGGGGCCAATCGAGTGACCTTCATCCCCGATGCCAGCTTTACGTCAGAGGACATGAAGCGCTCGCTGATTGCTGCGATCAACACTTCGACCGGCAATACTTTGGAGGCTATTGATCGCGGTGGCGGAACGCTGCTGGTTTCGGGAGCCCGATCGATCAGCCCCGAACTGGATAGCTACTTCCTGCGCGGAGTCGCTGATTTGACCGGTAATTTTTTGAAGACGAATCAACTGGATGATGAGACGCGATTTACCATTCTCATGCCGGGTGTCGAACTGGACTTTGGCGACGCACCCGACCCTCTCAGCACTACGCTGGGCAGCTACCCTACGCTGTTTGCCAACAATGGTGCGCGGCATTTGATAAGTGATCGCGCCCTGCTGGGCAGCCATATCTCGGCGGAGCCCGATGGTCAACCCAGTCCAGACGCCTCCGCCGACAGCAATGACGACGGCGTGACGTTCGGCACCAATTATCAAATTGCTGGCCTATTTAACCGCCACTTCCAAACAGCCGTAACGGTCACCCTGTCCAGCGCCGGATTTGCGGATGCCTGGTTCGACTGGAATGCCGATGGCGACTGGAATGATCCAGGCGAATATATCCTGCAGTCGGTGGTGTTTACTTCAGATAATTTGACGCAAACGTTTCACATCACAGTACCACCCTCGGCACCAGCGCTCACGCAATTGACTCCGTCGGTCGTTCGCTTCCGATCCAGCACGCGCGGTTCACTGGCACCCACGGGACTGGCCGTCGATGGCGAAGTGGAAGATTACCGGATATTCATCGCTCCGGGCACGCCTCCAACAGCTGTCCACAATCTGTATAACGTGTTTGAGGATACTGCGCTGCTGACCACCGACGCTACGGGACAGATTACACCTGGGTTTGGTAACGACGATGGTGTGGCTGCCAATGACGTTAGTCCTCATGGTCATACCTTGGGCGTTACCTTAATTCAAGGTCCGGCCCATGCCCGATTTTTTGAATTGAGGTCAGACGGTACGTTTACTTATGATCCGCTCAGCAACTACTTCGGCCAGGATTTATTTACCTACCGTGTCAATGACGGCACGTTGAACTCCAACAATATTGGTACTGTCACGATCAACGTGATTGAGGTCAACGATCCACCGGTAGCAGTGGGAGACAATCTGGAAACCGACGAAGATGTGCCTCTGGCTGTCAATCAGTCGGTATTGTTAGCCAACGATTCTGCCGGACCCAACGAAACTGATCAAACGATCAGCGTCACCCAAGTTCAGGCGATCACACTGCGCGGCGGCAGTGTGACATTGGTGGCCGGCGTGATTACCTACACGCCGCCGACCAACTTCACTGGTGTCGACACGTTCTGGTACACGATTACCGATAATGGCACCACGGCTGGCGCTCCGGCACCGCTGACTTCCACCGCCACAGTTACGATAACGGTTCAGGATGTGAACGATCCGCCGTTGCCGGGACAGTTTAGCACGCAGATGCAAGAGAACCGTCCGTCGGCACCAACCAATTTGTCGCTCAGCGGTCAGACTCTGGCCTCATTGGCATCACCCGGTCCTGCCGACGAACAGTTATGGCAGGCGGTGCGCGTGGTCGGCGTCAACTCGACCAGCGCCGCTGGCGGATTGGTAACCTGGACTCCGGCAACCAGTAGCATTGGCTACATACCGCCGTTGCATTTTGCTGGTACGGACACGTTTACCTATGAAATCGAAGACTTTAGCACCGATCCCAACCGTCCGTTGATGTCGCGGCGAGCCATCGGAACCGTGACTGTCACGGTTGATAACATCAACGATCCGCCGTTTGTCAAAACGGCCTTGGGGAACTTGACGATCGCTGAAGATTCTGGGGCCATGTCAATCGACTTGGCCAGTGTGTTTGATGATCCCGATATAGCGGTGGCCGGTGATCAGCTAACTTATCGCTTAATTAGCAACAACGCTCCCACGCTGGTCAATGTTTCGGTATCGGCCGGCCTACTGCAAATCGCGACGTTACAGGATCAAAACGGGCAGGCACTGGTCGTGGTCGAGGCGGAAGATTTGGCTGGTTTGAAGGCGCAAGACACGCTCACACTGACCGTCAGTCCCGTCAATGATGCTCCGCGCGTGGTGAATCCCTTGGGCAGTCTGACGGTTAACAAGAATTCTTTGGTGCCCAGTATCACGCTCAGCCCCAGTCGCTTCTTTGATCCCGATGTAGCCACCAATGGCGACCAACTGACCTTTGCCATCATCTCCAATTCCAATCCGCTGTTGGTCACACCGTCAATAAGTGGCAATGTGCTGAACATGAGCCTGATTGCCAATCAGTTTGGCATCTCGGTCATCACGGTCAGCGCAACCGATCTGGCCGGGCTAAGTGTCACCGATTCGCTGACGCTGACCGTTACCAACGTCAACGAACCGCCCATTGGAAGAGACGACAGTTACAGCGTGCCTCAGGGCTCTACCTTGACGGTAGCTGCCGCCCAGGGAGTCCTGGCCAACGATTCCGACCCCGAAGGTTCGCCACTGACGGCGATATTGGTCAGCGGTCCAGCGCACGCGTCACAATTCACGCTGAACCCCAATGGCTCGTTTACCTATCGGCACGACGACACGTCCCGACAAACCGATAGCTTCACCTATCGCGCGTCGGACGGACAGCTCCAAAGCCAATTGGTCACGGTCACGATGATCATCGATGCACCTCTGCCTTCGACGCATCAGAACCCGGTGAACAATTTAGACGTTGATGCCAATGGCCGCATCACGGCTCGTGACGCGCTGTTGATCATCAATCTACTGAATTCACGCAGTCAGCCGATTTTGGTCGATTCGCTGGGTCCACCGCCACCCTATTATGATGTCGATGGCAATTATCGAATCACCGCCCGCGATGCGCTGCTGGTCATCAATGAACTCAACCGGCGCAGTACCGGTGGTGGCACCGGCGGAGGTGAAGGCGAAAGTCCATCGTCAGCGGTGGACACTCGATCGCTGGCCTTCGACTTCCAGGTTTCGCACCATTCGGAGAACCAGCGTTATCTGCTGCACTCTCTGCCGGTTACCGAAGTGATTGGTCCGAGTTTGGCGACTTCCGCAGGATCCAACCAATCGGAGTCACAGACAGACCTAAGTTGGCTGGAGCAACGTGCAGCCAAGTTGCAGAAATTGCAGCCGACCGATGTGGCGCTGGCCGAACTGGTAGACGAGTTTCTTAATTCCCAAGAGAGCTGAAATGTCATTCGATCAGCGAATTCGTAGCTGCCGTCCCCAGACGGTGAACGAACTCGATTTCCGCCGTCTGGTGACGGTGGCTACGGGCATATTCGCATTGCCTGCTCGCCCTAGAATGGCACTTCAGTAATTTCATAGAGATTTCACTTTTGAAGGTTCGGTCGCATGACTAGCCCACGGTTCCGACGACGTCAGATTCAAGATACAACCGATCGCCGGCGGCGGATGCGCCGGGCTCTGATGGAAACGCTGGAGCGCCGCGAGCTGCTGGCCGTTGATCTACTGGCCAATGTCAGTGCGCATGTTTCCAGCAGCTCTGTGTTCGCTGACGGTACGTTTACTGCCTGGTCGGCAAACGCTGCCGCTCAAGCCTCCGCCGACGCAGGTGCCAGCGCTGATCAATCAGTATCCGGTGAATTGCAAAGCCAGTTAGATCGGTTGTGGGCTGGTGCCGACGGAGGCTCGATCGCCCAGCGCCCCTGGTTCGACTTGATTCAGCAAGAATACGCCCAGTGGTCGTCGGATAATGGGCTGGCGTTTTCGATAACGGCTGGTCTGCGCGCTGAAGGTGAGGGCGCCGCGTTACTGGCCGAAGGTGAAGGCGGCTTGACCGCACTGGATGTGTACGTCGCTGCGCCTGACCCCAGTTACAGTTTTAACATTATTGCGACTACGCCCGGAATCGGATTCACCCAGTACTTAGTGGAAATGACCAGTCAAACTTGGCGCAGCGCAGCCGAGACCACCTGGGAACAGTGGAAGCATCGATTGTCGATTATCGTACCCAACAGTGTTACCAGTAACAAATCGCTACTGGTGATCGGCGGTGGTGGGCACGGTGGTACCGGCGGCTTCGGTACAGGCGGTCTGTCCGGCACTGAACTGGCGTTTGCCACCAACATGGCCATGGCCACCGGTTCAGTCGTGTCATCGCTGACGAATGTACCCTATCAGCCACTGCAGTTTACTGGCGAATCCTTCACGCGCTCTGAAGATGCGATCATCGCCAAGAGCTATCGGAATTATCTGGATGGCGGCGACGATGAGTGGCCGGCACTGCTGCCAATGGTCAAGAGCGCGGTGCGTGCCATGGACACCGTGCAAACCGTCGCTCAGCAACAGCACAATGTCGCGGTAACGAACTTTGTGGTCAGCGGTGCTTCTAAGCGCGGCTGGACGACTTGGCTGACCGCTGCGGTTGATCCGCGCGTTACTGCCATCGCCCCAATGGTAATCAACGTGTTGAACATGGATGAACAGATGCCTTACCATAAGCGGGCTTATGAAGGTGTCACGGCTGCAATTGTCGGCGGTTACTCTGCCGCCGTAGTCGACTATGTCAACGAGGGAATTTTCGATCGGTTTGATGATCCGCGCGGTCAAGAATTGCTCAAGATCGTCGATCCCTACGAATACCTGGATCGACTGACGATACCCAAATTCATGATCAATGGGACTGGGGATGAGTTTTTTGTCCCTGACTCCGATCAGTTCTTTTACCACGACTTGCTAGGCGAAAAGTCCGTTCGCTATTTGCCAAACGCCGGACATAGTTTGAATCAGGACGCATTTACGTCACTGGGCCAGTTCTACCAGGCGCAGGTCGCCGGCGTAAGCCTGCCGCGGTACAACTGGAACATCCGGCCATCAGGACCAATTGAAGTCACCACGCAAGACTCACCCACCCAAGTCCGGTTGTGGCAGGCCACCAATCCGGTGAGCCGAGATTTTCGCCAAGCTGTCGTTGGCAGTAGTGTGATTTGGACAAGTTCTATTCTCAGTCCGACGGCTCCCGGCAATTATGTAGCCCGCGTCGATCGGCCCATGTCTGGATACACGGCGTTTATGGTCGAGCTGACCTACAACATCGCCGGACAAGAGGTCAAGCTAACCACCGGAGTCAGCGTGATATCATCCACCGATGACACGCCACCGGAGGGATTGCAACTGCTGTCTGTGGCTCCCAATTCAGGCATCATTTTCAATTTCAATCGCCTGAATGTCCTAGAGCAAGCTCCTACCGAATTGGTATTGCGTTTTAATGGGGCGGTCGACAGTACGAATCTCAATGGAATCCAAATCATCGGTGCCGGCAAGGACGGCGCGTTTGGGACCAGCGACGACATTCTAAATCTGCCAGTCTGGCGAGGCGAAGGTGACAGTTCAAATGTCATCATCGTGCGGTTGGCAAGCACGCTCGACGACGGACTGTATCGCGTACAAGTTTCGGGAAGAGGGGGAGATGCCCTGCGAAGCCTTGGTGGGCAGGTCATTACGACGCGCGTTTTTGATTCCACACCCGGTGATCGCACGCTCGATACGGTCGATTTTCGACTGAACTTGGGGGCCAAGGTCCTGGGTATTGTACCTCAGCCCGTTGATCGACTGCCCAATGGGGCGCTGAATCCTCGCCGTGAAATCATTCGCGTTTACTTTAACGACGATGACTTGAATCCGGCCAGCGCGCAGGATCCAGCTTTCTATCAATTGATATTCACTGGCGATACGGTCGAACCTACAGACGATCGCGTCTTTTACCCGACATCGGTGGTGTACGATCGCCACAGCGACATGGCGGAACTAACATTTGCTCAGCCCATCGACTCGTTGATGCCTGGTGGTGGTACGTTTCGATTGCGAGTCGGTTCGCGGGCACCGGTGTCATCCACTAACAATCCACCCAATGTCGTTCAGTTCAATGAATTTGGAGATGTCGGCGCGACTGTCAGCAATGCGTTTAGTCTAGGCTCTTTGAACGGCTCGGCCTCTCTGCAAGCCAACGGCACAATCATCACCACCACTGGTGCTGCACTGCCGCTAGATTTTCCGGGTGGCAACTTTGAACCTGGACATCGAGACATACAGGACGAAATACATTTGGCGGGTGCCGATTCGAATCCGCAGATCAGCACCATCTCGTACAATTTTGCGTTGAATCGTTCGTATGGTAATGACGCGGCCAACCAGCCTGTGTTCACGTCGATTACTCCCGAACAAAAGCAACGGGTGCGTGAGGTATTCGAATTCTATTCGCAACAGTTAGGCATCGACTTTATTGAATCAGAAAGTGCTGGACTGACCATCGTCGTGGGTGATATGTGGCCCAACGGAAGGCAAAGTGGTCCGGGAGGCGTGGCGGGTGTGGCTGGAGGTGGGTTGGCCATCATGGATGGTGCCGAGACGTGGGACAACAGTTTTGGTTCCGGCTTCTTCACGGTCGCCATGCACGAAATTGGTCACTTGCTCGGATTGATTCACTCGTATGATCTGCCTGCAGGTACCATCATGGGGAGCGAGTCGGAGTTGAGCGGCCCGACTGCTTTTGCGTTTCCTGGTGATCATGACGTCACCCACGGATTACGTCTGCACCGCCGTGATAATCGGGATGTGGACACCTATTCGTTTGTCTTGCCGGCTGGACAGTCGGGCCGCATGCGCATCGAGACCATCGCTCAGCGACTGGCCAATAGTAGTAACTTGGATACACACTTGACGTTATTCCGACAGACCAGCCAAGGCTTGGAAGTGGTGGCTTCGAACGACAAGAGTTTCGGCTCCGACTCTTACATCGATGTGACTCTGCCCACTAGCAACATAGCTGTTACCTACTTTGTGAGCGTCACTGGTTCCGGAAATCAGGACTTTAATCCTGAGGTACATAACACCGGCAGCGGCGCGTTTAGCCAGGGTCAGTATCAGCTTCGCCTCAGCTTTGATTCGGCGATTGAAGCAGCGGCCACTATCGTAGACATGCTGGGTACGCCCTTGGACGGTGACGGAGACGGAATCGCCGGCGGCAATTTCAACTTCTGGTTCCGGGCGGTGCCGCCGACAGCGGGCACCGGTGAACAGACTCCGAAGACGATTTACGTCGACAAGGCTTATACCGGCTCGACGACCAACGGCTCGGCTGCTCAACCGATGAAGAACTTGAATTTTGCTACCTGGCCGGCCGCACTCCGCCCGCGTTCGGGGGACATCGTGCGGGTAGCCGGTTCAGCTGGCGGCCAGGATGTGCGGACCGTACCGGCCTATGAATTCGGTCGTGGTGGTGTAGGCAACGCGATCTTGCAGGACGGTTTGACGCTGCAGGTTCCTCAAGGTGTGGCGCTGATGGTCGACGCCGGAGCAATATTCAAACTGCAAGGCAGTCAGGTTACCACGGGTAGCTTGTCCGCCTCTGTCGACAATAGTCTGTCAGCGCTGCAAGTCTTAGGCACACCCAATAGACCGGTGTACTTCACCAGCTACAAAGATGAATCGCTGGGCATCGACACCAATCCGCTGGTGACAGCTCCAGCGGCTGGCGACTGGGGTGGTATCAATTTCAAAAGCGATGTCGATCTGGCTCAGGGCCGCAACCACTGGGAGCGACATGGTATTTTCCTGAACTACGTGGCCGGCGCGCATATTCGTTACGGTGGTGGTCAAGTGACTGTCCTGTCCCCGAGTCCTGTAGTCAATCCGATCATGATGCATCGCGATCGACCCACAATTTTGAACAACCTCATCAGCTCCAACTCCGATGCCGCCCTGTCGGCCGACCCGAACAGTTTTACACAGACGCTGTTCAGCACCCCTCAGTTTCAATTGGCCGCCACGTTTTCGTCAGATTACGATCGCGTTGGGCCACACATTCGCAGCAATCGCCTTTCTGGTAATTCGATCAACGGCATCTTCGTGCGCACGACCACTCAGCCCGGTCAGCCGCTGAATACATTGGACTTCACGGCCAAGTTTGATGATACCGAGATCGTGCATGTCATCGGGGAAAATCTGATCATCAGCGGGCAGCCGGGTGGTGGATTTCGTGAAACCTCTCTGCCCAATGTGTCGTTGACTCAGACAGCTACCTCCACAGGCGGTAGTTTGGCCAGCGGAGCCCAAGTGACTTACAAAGTAACCTTTGTGGATCGCTGGGGCAATCAAGGACTGCCCAGTGCGGCCACACCCGCGACCGTAGTCGGCAGTGGCGGTGCAGTGCAGTTGAACGGCCTGCCAGCCGTCAGCGGCGATTTTGTCCGCAGGCAACTATGGCGGAGCATCGGTGGCGGAGCCTATCGCTTGGTGGCCAACTTGGACGGCGCAACCGGCTCGTACAAAGATATCGGCACGATCCTAGGGGCTACACTGGCTCAACCCAATCAGTCCAACCTGGTACGTGGCCGGCTCAGTGCACGACTAGAAGTCGCTCCGGGCGTGATTGTCAAATCATCCAATGCGCGCATCGAAATTTCGATGGGGGCTCAATTGATTGCCGAGGGCACTGCGGCCAGCCCCATTGTGTTTACCAGTCGCGCGGACGATCGCTATGGCGCTGGTGGAGTATTCGATACTGATAACGATGGCACTCTCAGAAATCCCGGAGCCGGCGATTGGGGTGGCTTGCTGGCGCGACATTTATCGTCACTGAGCATCGATCATTCATTAGTTACGTTTGCGGGAGGTGTCACCTCGGTTGCAGGAGGATTCACTGGCGTTAATGCAATCGAAATTCATCAATCGACAGCGCGCATCGCCAATTCGCGATTCGAGACCAATGCATCGGGATTGGGAGGCGATGTGGGTGGGGCTCGCGACGGACGAGGCCCCCACGATGCTAGCGTGATTTACGTGGTTGGTAGCCAACCGGTGATTATTGGCAACACGTTTCGAAATAATTCGACTGCGGGTACGGCCGTCATCAGCATAAACTCCAACGCGCTTAACGCAGTCAATGTTGTTGACCCTGGCAGGCAGACAGGCAACAGCCTTCGATCGCCGCTGGCCACCAGCAATCAAGGACCGCTGGTGCGCGGCAATGCACTGTCCAACAACGGCGTTAACGGCATGCGGGTGCGCGGACAAATCTTGACGACTGAGTCGATTTGGGATGATACCGACATCGTGCATGTCGTGCAGGGTGAGGTCAAGGTGCCTGACTTTCACACCTACGGCGGCTTGACATTGCGAAGTCGAGTCGACGAAGGCTTGATCGTGAAAATGGAGTCGGGCGCGGGGTTCACCGCCATGGGCCGGCCGCTGGACATCACCGATCGCATTGGCGGTGCGATTCGCATTTTGGGTACACCTGGCTTCCCAGTCATCATCACCAGCCTAGCCGACGACAGCGTGGGTGCCGGTTTTGATGCCCACGGTGCGCCGCTGCGCGACACTAACAACAACGGTGTATCTTCTGGCATACCCGGTGATTGGCGCAGCATTCGCCTTGAACCCTACGCCAACGATCGCAATGTGGCCATGGTATCCGAATTGGAGAGCGACCAATTGCGCGATCGCGGGGCGAACGACGATGTCCAATCGGCTCAGCACGTGGGAGCACTGGCGGCGGACTTGCGTGGTGGGGATGAGAACCTGCGACTGGGCTTTAGCATCGACGGCGTCATCGCCAATCCAGGTGATGTGGATGTGTACAGCTTCACCGGCACGGCCGGCAGCCTAGTTTGGTTGGATGTGGACCGCACGTCGGGCTCACTGGATTCAGTGGTGGAACTGCTGAATGCCGCTGGCCTGCTGCTGGCGCAAAGTACCAATTCGTTGCTGGAGAGTCTGGGCACGACGCAGCGGTACGTCATTGACGATCCATCCAAGATTCTTCCGTCTCAGGTGCTGGGGCTGGACGCCGATCCTTTCGCGCCTCGCAATTCTCGAGTGCCCATTGCGGCTGACTTCCATTCGCTCAATCCCCACGACGCCGGAATGCGAGTCATCCTGCCAGGCACGCCGGGGCAGGAGACAACTTACTATGTGCGAGTCCGTAGCAGCAACGTGCCTAGTGGCAGCAGCCCGGCCAATTCGCCAGACCTGCAAGATGAAAGCAAACTACGAGACGGCAAGACTAGTGGGACCTACAGGTTGCAGATTCGACGCCAGCAGACCGATGAAGTCGCCGGCTCAGTGATTCAGTATGCCGACATCCGCTACGCAGCAACTGGCGTTGAAGCCTATGGCATGCCCGCATCTTCACCCTTGCTGGGGCAGTTGGCTGAATCCGTATTGGGCGTCACGAATTTGGGAAACATCGCCAATTCAGATCGAGCGTCGATAACGGTGGCGGGCTCCATTGGGACTGCGAACGAAATTCGCTCATTCACATTTTCTGTTGGGCGCGATTCGATTCAGGTGATCAATCCCGAGGATGGTACGGACCATATCTCTGTGGTGTTCGACATTGACTACGCCAATGGATTTGGTCGCCCAGGCACCAAGCTGTGGGTCTTCAACAGCGCTGGCCAGCTGGTGTACATAGGCAACAGTTCCAATATCGCCGACGATCAGTCCGCTCCGGCTCGCAGCAGTGATCTGACCGATTTGACGCGAGGTTCGGGTGGTCGACGCGACGCCTACATCGGGCCTGTCGAATTGCCAGCAGGCGATTATGTAGTGCTGGTAACCAATGAAAGTCAGATTGCTGCACCGCTTTTGCAGTTTTATGACACATCCGCCACCTCTTTAGTGCAGGTGGAGCCCTTGAGTTCTATTCGCCGTATCTCCGTCGATCGCTTTGGTGGTCCGAGCGGAGCCACTTCCAGCGGCCCTCTACAGGTCTCGTTCAACCCAGACATAGACGGAAATCGAGTCGAATGGACGCTGGCCGACGTGACCGCGTTTGTGGTCACCGATTCTGCCTCCGGCTTGAATAGCATCCTTCATTTTGCCAATGCCTTTACAGGTGCGAAGGTAGCTGATGTCAGTCAATTCCCACGAGTCCATGACGTGGCACTGGCACCCACCGGCCAACTGGTGGGATTCGCAGTTCCACCGCCCACGCTTGCCACTGACGAAAACGCCGGCATATTTATGCAAATTGATACCGTTGGACAGTTGAATTCGTCCACTGTGCCTGCCAATGCATTTACGTCCCCAGGCACTTCGGGCATCGAGACCTTCACGACACAACAATCCGCGTTTTTCCCTGCACCGCCCGCATTTGCTGTTCAGCCACGGGATCAGGTTGCAGATCTGATCAACAATCCGGTGGGCGATGGTATTGTATTTGAGGCACTGACCTTCTACACCAACAATTCCGATCAAACGTTGATGTTTGCTGTTGGCTCACGGGGCAATAATCAATCCAGCTTCAATACGGCTAGCGTCGATCTGCTTAGCGGAAACGTTGTGGGAATTGGCCCAGCTAGCACCTTCACGCGCAATATCGTCTATCGCATTAATCCTGAGGATGGTTCTGTCATCAATGCCGATGGGAGAGCCGATCGAGAAGGCGTTCAACGAGTCAACGGCGTTACTGGCGCTGACGCAAATGCGTTCAGTCACGCCGGTACGAACAAGATCGAATTTGGCCGGTTTGTTAGCACTGGGACCATCACCGGATTAGCTGAAATTGGCGGTATTCTCTATGCCGTCAGCAATCAAGGCGAGCTGTTTGCGGCGACCACCGACGGCGACAGGTCGTTCGGTAGCGTAGCCGCGCCGATTACCGTTATCGTTGATCCGCAATTTGGACCAGTCTCCTTCACGGGTTTAACTCGCGGCCCCAGCGAGCTTCACCAAGATATGCTGTTTGGTACAACCGCCAATGGCAGGGTCTATGCCTTCAATACTGCTGGTCAGTTTCTGCCGGTGTTCGCCGGAGCAAGTTTTCGGACCCAAACCACTGGTCCCAATGGACTGGGGGCTGCCGTCAACGGCATCGACTTTTCAACCTTATCACGCAACCTGTGGCACGTGTCAGATTTAGAGGCTGATTCACCGGGCCATGGTCGAACCATTCCTCCCGACAATTCACAACCCGAAATTATTTCTGGAGGAGACGCGCTCTACTTCGGTATCAACAACAGCTACGACATGCCCGGCGGTGCCCACGGCGCGATCCTCAGCAATCCGATCGATCTGCGCAGCTACAGCTCGGACGATTTGCCGATGCTGTACTTCAATTATTTGTTGGACACCGAGGGACAGAACAGTGATTTGAATCAAAATGAACGCATGCGTGATGCCTTCCGAGTGTATGGCGCAGGCGAAGATGGCCAATGGATTTTGTTGGCTACCAACAACACTCCGGCTGATGGAGGAGCCAATCGCTTAGGCTCAACTGATGAATTGGATAACGATATCAACTTGAATCGAGATCCGTACGGCAATCCTATTCCGTCGCAGGAATTGTTCGACGTGGGCGAATGGCGACAGGCACGGGTTTCGCTGGCAGCACTAGCCGGTAAAGCCAATGTTCGGTTGAGATTCGAATTCAGCACGGCAGGTTCGTTTGCCACCGGCGACCCTCTTCGCGGAGGTGTGGAAGTCATTGTCGTGGCCGGGTCTAGAATTCAAGACGGCACAGGTTTCACGATGACTCCGGTGCAGTTGCCTGGACAGACGCCACAGAATTTTGAATTTGAACATGGCTTGGTGTTATCGCTGCCCGGTGGAGCCAGTTTATTGGACGGTGCGAGCTCGGTCACCATCAACGGAAACGTGCTTACCTTTTCGACTACCAGCAATGTCGGCAACAACATTTTTTATCTACCAACCGATGGCTCAGCGACCATCGCCAATCGGCTGTCGTCAAAATTGGTTGATTTGAGCATCGCCAGCCTAGCGGCAATTACGATCGACCCGCTTCACCCCAATACATTAGCCGTCGCAAATCTGCCCGCCGGGGGTGCTTATGGGGTATCGTCCATGGGTACCGGCGTACTGCGCGGACTGCCAGGGGTGACGGGCAACGCGGTTCCCATTCCAATCACCCCCGCGATGACGGCAGCGGCAGTGCGGGATGCGATGCGCGTGGCTTTTAATGATACTTTTGGTAATCCAGTGATGCGGGCTAGTTTTCCAGCTGAATCGCTGGCCACGTGGCACTTCCACGACAATATCCTGCGGCTTTACGGCTACAGGATTACAAACAACGGAAGCGCCGTAGGGGTTACGACTCAACGTGCCGGGGATCGCTTCGGTGTTGACCTGAACAACCCGACGAGTCAGGGCGATTTCGCGCACATGGATGAGCGTGCTGCCAACAACACGGGTCGAGGCGTGTTTATCGACGACATCATTATCGGTTTTGCCGAACGCGGGGAGATGGTCTTCAACGCTCCGACTGATTTAATCGCCTTTGTGCCTAATCCGCAGTACGCTCAAACGATTTACGAAACAGATCAGATTGAGGAGGGGGATTTCCAGTTGACCATTCGGACTGCGGCTGATTACGGTACGAACGACGATTTCTTTAGCCTTCTACGAGATTTCGACACCAATGATCGATTGTCGCGGAGTTTGGGCATTCAGGTTCGACCCGATGCTCCAGGGCGCATTGTAGACGGCACTACCTTTACCCTGAGTGATACTCAGCGCAGTTTGACATTCGAGTATGACGTGGTCTTAGGGCTAGGCGATCCAGCGGCTGGTGTTCAGCCTGGTAACATGCCGGTAGTAATCAGTCCTGCCGATTCACCTGAACGAATTGCTCGAGCAATTGTCGCGGCTATCAATGCAGCCTTCGCACAGTCAGTACTCAACGTCACAGCAGCCGTGCGTGGCCAAACGGCCGGCCAGTCGGACAGTCGAATCATCGAACTACACGGCAAGGTGGCAACCGATCTAGCTGGCGGTTTCGGTTTTGCTGCCAACACTTTCCTCGATCCGCTACGCTGGGGCAATGATTCTGGGTTTGGCGAAGACTTGGGGGACGTCGAGCGGCAGCGTCCACAGGGACAATTCTTGATCGCGGGTAGCTTGTTCACCAATACGGCCAATTTCGGCGTGTTGTTGTCGGCTGGCGATCGGAGTCAGCCGTATGGCAGCGTCGGTGACCGGCCTTACCCTGGTGCACCCATCAACTTTCCGACCCGCAACGTCCAGGGCTTGGCCCCGGGCGTGGTGGTTATGAATAGCATTTTCGCCAATAACTCCGGGGTGGGTTTGCGAATCAGCGGTGACCCGGAGACGGATGCCACCGTGCAGATTGCTCGGGTAATCAACAACACGTTTCATGCCAATCCCGTCGGTCTGCTGATCGACGGCGGGGCATCTCCGACCGTGCTGAATAATATCTTTTCCAATCCCAATGTTGGAATCGGCGTCCAGGCCGCGGGCGGCGCAACAGCAGTACTGGGTGCGAACCTGTTCAAGGGCAACAGTGTGAATACCAGCGGCGTGAGCGCTGGCTCGTTTAATATCGTGCTGAATGCCAACGATCCGCTGTTTGCCAACACCTTAAACCGCCAGCTCTATCTGGCTGCGGGATCACAAGCTATCGACGCTTCGCTAGAGGCACTGCAGGAGCGGGCAGCACTGACCCAGGTCAAGAGCCCCTTAGGGCTGCCGCTGAGTCCCATGTTGGCACCCGACCGCGACGCGACAGGCCAATTGCGTGTCGATGATCCCACACTGAATTCACCCTCAGGCATGGGGGCAAACGTATTTAAGGATCGCGGGGCGGTGGAACGCGCTGATTTTGCAGGCCCCATCGCGGTGCTGCTACAACCACAAGACAATGACGCCGCGTTGCTGGATAGCGATCGCAGCCTTACTAACATTCGACTTCAGCAGGGTAATCTACAGTTTTTCTCCATCCTGCTAGAGGACCTGAATGGCATCGGTCCGGACGAGGCTTCGGTTGTGTCGGCGAATCTGCAACTAACCGAAAACGGTCGGCGACTGCGGGCTGGCACAGATTACACGTTCGGTTACAACGCCAATAATCGTACGCTCAGATTGACTCCGCGGTCTGGTATCTGGCGCAACGATAGTGTGTATGAAATCACGCTGAGCAATCAAGCCAGTTCACAGGTTGTCATTCCTGACGGAGAAACTGTCACCGATGGCTTGCGGTTGACGGTCACGCGACCGCAACAGCCTGCGGTGGTGTTTGAGTTCGATCTCAACGGTGTGGTCTCAGGCAGCAATCGTCCTGTGCCATTTACGATCAATAGCTCGGCTTACGAAATTGCGTCCCAACTAGCGGGCCGCTTGGGTGCGGCCGGTATTGCGTACCTACTGACCAGCGACGGCACGTTGACCATATTCGGTCAAGCCAGCTCCTCGGATTCGAATCTCCTGCCCGTGACCGCAGTCGGCGCGATCCAAGATTTGGCAGGCAATGCACTGGCTCCTAATCGGGCTACCGGTCTGACGCAATTTACCATCATCATGCCGGAGGTTGAACTAGATTACGGCGATGCAGGTGGCGTCAACATTCCGACTGTCGAGGCTGGTGGCGGCAATGGGGCTCGGCATACCATTCTGCCCATCGACGCCGGGAGGCTGGTGTTGGGTTCATGGGTGGGGGCTGAGCCGGACGGACAACCAGCGGCTGCCGCCGATGGCGATGACTATGGCGTGCAGGTCAATATCGGCACGTTGGGCGGAGTCGCTCAGGGTACGGCTGGACCGGCACGACTGACGATGCCGGCAGCTAGTGCGCTCAATGGCCAATTCATCACTATCACCGCCGGTCCCACGCCATTGGAATTCCGGTTCGACACCACCGGCACCGCCACGGGCAATGCCTCGCGCGTGATCGTGGCGCTAGCGCCAGCCGACTCAGCTAGCGTCGTGGCCCAAAAATTTGCAGCCGCCGTTTATCAGGCACAGCTTCAAGCTCGCCTGAGCGACCTGACACCAATGGCGTCGGGAGCCGTGGTCAGCTTGGGTGGATCTTCGCTGCATCAGTTTAACCTCGCCGGCGCTCCAGCGATCAGCCGCGTGGCGCGGGGCAATGTCGATGTGGTGTTTCCAATTTCGACAGCCAGCTTGGCCAACGGCCAGACGATGAGCATCACCGACAACCTGGGACGTAGCCTAGTCTTCGAGCTGAATGCGACGACAGCGGCACCGGGGAATGTGCTGGTGCAAGTAAATCTAGCCACGGCTACTGCGGCGCAGGTGGCACAAGCCTTCGCCAATACTATTCAGGCGCAGGTCTCGGTTGGACTGCTTCAGTTAGGTGGGGCGTTCATGCAGGACGCGCGAACCTTGCGCATCCTTGGCAACGATGAAGATGGTGTGCGATTTGGTGGACTATTCAATGTCGGCTCGGCTCCGGTACCGGTCACGATCATCTCTAGCGGGGCGGGCATGTTGGACGCCTGGATCGACTGGAATGGAGACGGAGATTTTAACGATGCCGACGAACGTTTATTCGGCGGCAGCGTACCAGTCGTAGCAGGTGCTAACCTGCTGAATGTAGCAACGCCCGCCCACGCCGGGGCCGGGTTGACAACGGCCCGATTTCGGTTGAGCAAATCGGGCGGTCTGCTAGCGGGCGGCGTGGGCGTCGGCGGTGAGGTGGAAGATTACCTGATCGAGATCGCTCCAGGCTCGCCACCGGTGGCCAATGCCGATACCTACGCTCTGAATGAAGATGGATTATTACAGGTTTCTTTAACTGCCGCTGGCGTGTTGGCAAACGACACGGATGCCGATGTGCCACAGAATCAGTTGGTTCCCGGCGGAAACCTTTTTGTGCATGACGACAATCCGTTTACTCCAATTATTGACCCGGTGATCGGCGTAGCCAACGGTACGCTGATCCTGCAGCGTAACGGAACGTTCACGTATATTCCAAGAACCAACTTTGCGGGCACCGATTTCTTCGTCTATCGTGCGACGGATGGACGTTTGGTTAGTCCAGTGCCGGCCACCGTCACGATCACTGTTCATCCAGTCAACGATGCGCCCAGCTTTGCATTGTCCAGCAATGCAGTCACCAGCCGTGAAGATCAAGGCTTGGTAACCGTCGATAATTTCATGACCAACCTGCGACCAGGGCCGATCACGGCTGTGGATGAACTGGGGCAAACGGTGACACTGGTCGTCGAGGCGTTGACTCCGAGCGCCTTTACGGTTCAACCGGCGATTGATCAAGCCACCGGGCGTTTGACGTATCAAACAGCCGCCGACGTCAACAGCGACATGGGGCTCGATCTGCAGGTGCGGATTGTGGCCACTGACAATGGGCCTGCTCCTGGAACAGGAGGACTGCCGCACCAAAATCAAACCGCAGCCACCTTTACCGTCGTCGTTGAACCGATCAATGACGCGCCGCTGTTCCAGCTTTCCTCGACGCAAGTCAATGTCAACGAAGGGCCAGGATTACCGACGACGCTCACAAGTTTCGTGACTGGCGTTGAACCGGGGCCGCCGGCTGCCATTGACGAAGCTAGCCAGGTGCTGCAGTTTACGACGCTGTCCGTCAGCAATCCGGCTCTCTTCACGCTGGGTGGACTGCCACAATTGTCACCTAATGGCACGCTGACCTTCACCTCCGCGCCCCATCGTCATGGTACGGCGGTGGTGGTCGTACAGTTGATGGATGATGGTCCGAGCCAACCACTGCCTAACAGCAACGTATCTGCGCCTCAAACGTTTACCATTAGTGTTGCCAGCGTCAATGATCCACCAGAATTCACCATTCCGGCGACCGTGAATGTGGTGGAAGATCAAGGTCCGGTCATCGTCAGCGGGTTTGCCAGCAGCATTCGACCGGGCCCGGTCGAGGCACTAGACGAAATCACGCAAACGGTGCAGTTCGAGTTGGAGCCACTGGATGCCAGCGTGTTTGCCACAGCTCCGTCGATGACACCGTCAGGCAATCTATCGTTCAGAATTGCAGATAATATTAACTCGCTGAACGCCGCCCTGGATGGCAAATTGTTGCGTGTGTTGGTGCGCTTGCGCGATAGCGGCCCGAGCGCTCCTCCCAATCGCAATACCTCGGACTGGCAAACGTTCACCATCAACGTTGCGCCGGTGAATGATCCACCGGTCGCGCCAGATTTCAATACCACGACTGACGAAGATACCCCCCTGGTACTGCAAGCCACGGCCATTTTGGCTGGAGCCTCAGGTGGACCGACGTCCGACGAGAGTTCGCAGGTTGTGCAGATTACACAAGTCCCCAGTACCAGCAGTCGGGGTGGAAGGATTACGTCGGTGGTAGCAGGCTCCGGAGCAGCTGCCCATATCGTGTCGATCACTTACACGCCTCCAGAAAATTATGTCGGCACCGATTCGTTTGTGTATATCATGCGCGATGACGGCGTGCCCGAACGTCTAGGCACGGCCTCGATTGTGATCACGGTCAACGGTATCAACGATCCCCCTGAGTTCAGCTTGGGCGCCAATCAACTGGTGCTGGAAGATGCACCACCGGTAACGGTAGTTGGGTGGGCCACCAATATCCGGCCCGGCCCGTCGTCAGCGGTCGATGAAATCGGCCAGACGGTCAGCTTCCAGGTGACTACCGATCAGTCACAACTTTTCTCAGCGGGCGGTCAGCCAGTTCTCTCGAGCGATGGCAGGCTGACCTTCCAAGTTGCACCCGATGCGGTGGGCACAGCCGTCCTGCGCATTGTGGCCCAGGACAATGGCCCGAGCGGCGGAAATCATGTCCACCGATCGCCTGAGTTTACCGCTTCGATCACAATTTTGCCGGTCAACGACCCACCCGTGTTTACTTCGGGGGGCGACATCGCCGTTGACGAAGATAGCCCGACCTATTCGCAACCGTGGGCAACAGGCATTGCACCAGCCGCGGGGTTGCTGCTGAATCCTCCGCGAGCTGTCGACGAAGCCGCACAGGCGGTTAGCTTTGTGGTCAGCGTCAACAATCCAGCCGCGTTTTCCATTCAGCCCACGGTCAGCAGCACAGGCGTGCTGACCTTCAAGACGGCACAGGATTTTAACGGCGCTGCCGTGCTGACAGTGCGAGCCATCGATAGCGGCTCGGGAGTGACGCCCAATGTAAATCAGTCAGAACCGGTCACTTTCACGATCACCGTGAACCCGGTGAACGACGCTCCGGTTGCGGAAAATGATTCCTATTCGGTCGACGAGAACAGTTTGCTGCAGATTTCCGCTCCAGGCTTGTTGCTAAACGATCGTGATGTCGATCTACCGAACGACCAACTGAGTGTCGTCGCGGGCAGCTTGCAAAGCCTGTTTGGTGCCACCGTGGTACTCAACGCCAATGGTTCGTTTACGTATGACCCTCGCGGCGTACCGGCAATTCAACAATTACCTGCCGGTCAAACGATTATTGATACCTTCACTTATCGGGCTGTAGACCTGGCAGGTGCGCAGAGCAATCTGGCAACGGTCACGATCTTGGTGCGTGGGGTGAATGACCCCCCCGTGGCTAGAGACGATTCGACCGTGGTAGGGATCGGTGGAACAGTCGCGATCCTGGTGCTGAGCAACGACAGCGACCCCGATTCGCTGATCAATCCAGCCAGTATTCAAATCACGCGACTGCCGCTATTTGGCAGCGTCACGGTTCGCAGCACCGGCATCGTCGAATACACGGCCACGGCTGGCTTCCAAGGCAGCGATGTTTTTGGGTATCGCGTTCGCGACATGGAGGGCAGCCTGTCCAATGAAGCCTTGGTAACAGTGGCCACCAACGGTGCGCCGGTGGCCGTGGATGACGTGGCTCAAACCTACCGAAATCAAGCCGTGATCATTCCGGTACTGGCCAATGACTCAGATAGCGATGGAACACTGGACCCAGCCTCGGTTCAAATCGTCGTACCGCCCAACGCAGGTACTGCGGAAGTCTTGGGCGATGGAACCATTCGCTTTACACCGACGACTGGCGTGTCCGGCGAATTTGTATTCTCTTACAATGTCGCCGATAACCATGGCACCCGCTCCAATACAGCTCAAGTCGCGGTACGCATCCTGCCCAGCCGCTGGCAGAATCCGACCAATAATTTGGATGTCGACGCCAGCGGGCGCGTTACGGCGCGCGATGCGCTGTTGATCATCAATTACTTGAACTCTGATCGACCACGTTCCTTGGCCGAAGCCGGAATTGATCCGCCACCCTTCTACGACGTCAATGGCGATGAATTTGTCAGAGCTTCCGATGCACTCTTGGTGATCAATTATCTGAACCGCAGCTCACAAGGCGGAGGTAGTGGCGGAGAAGGAGAATTGGCACCCGAGGGTGAGTATGTTCCACCGTCGACGGGGACGCCAACTCAGCTTGGTGCCGGGACCGATTGGGCCATGCTGGTTACTCCTGAGCAGATGCTGCAAACGGTGGGACGACAAATCGTTCAGCGGGTAGAACAACGACGGATCGAACAAGCGCTGGTTGAGCATCTGGGGGAAGTGTCTCAGCAACCTGGCGCCTTGATCAGGCACACGACTGACGATGTGCATTTGCAGTCGCAACGCTCCAGTGCAAACGACATCCGCTCGTCGGGCGATAGCGGATTTGACGAAAGCCAAGATTCAGATGATGTGTTGCGGCTACTGAGTAGGAAGTCGACCGAACTGCGCAGCCAACGGAATTTGGTTGATTATTACTTCGATAGTTAGTCGTACAGAGGCGCGAGGGAGGATTGTTCGGTCGCTACCCGCGCCACAGGATGGAGATGTACCATGTACGTCTACTGTCCAGTCGACGGTAGCTACGAATACAGCTGACCTCAACTACGAAGGCCGCTAGCGGTAGAAGACCTCATTTACCGTTTGGACGGATGTGAACTGCGCGACGAAACTTTCTCAGGATCTGTAGGTGCAGCTAGGGCGGTTTCTGACGATGGAGGCGTTGGGTCAGTCGGCCAATCCAGGAATTCAAGATTGTCCAGCATTTGCAAATCGGCACCTGCGAACGCTTCGGCTTGTTCGGCACCGAGTGTGAACACCAATGCCATGCGTCGGCCACCGTCGTTGGACAGATGCGCATAAATCCAACGTACCGGCACACCCTCTTGATTGCCTGCCACTTCAGCCCGCAGCAAACGCAGCTTAGCAGACGTCACTTTTTCGGAGATTTCGATAAATTCTGCGAACCGCTCGCCTAAAGCCTGACGAATGTCGGCTTGCAGTCCGTCGGCAGTCAATTGCGAGCCGGCCTCCAGGCGTGGCAGTTGAGCGATGTTGCATTGAGCAATTACCTGATTGTCCTGCACCATGCGGAGCACGGCATCTTCGCCACCGTCGACGAAGATAAACCAATCGCGGCCGACATAGGCGGCGAATCGGCTGGGCACGGATTCCAAACGAACGAGCCACCGTGCTGGATCATCTGAACCAGCCAACTGCAACAACTGGTTGCGAGTAGCTTGCACACCAATGGTCTGTTCTTGGCGTATAACTTGGATGCGCGCCGTGACGGAAAAGCCGGGTTGCGTTTGGCTAACCTGGCGATTTTCTTTGATGGACAGACCCAACCAGGTAATCATGGCACAGCGCGAACTGAGTGTCGCATGTGCTGAACCGAGAATTTGCAACTCAGTGGAAACGCTGTTAGCTGTGGCTTGGATGTCGCCTTGCAAGTCGATTTTGATAACTCCTTTTTCCACGCTGGCAATCTTGGCGACTAAATTCGACTTGTGAACCGCCTCTAGATTCAACAGGCAGCGCACATCTTCCTCGGAAACTGTCCACTGCGAATTGGTTCGCGCTGGCTCGACCGGTAACAGCTTCTCGAGCATCTGCGTATTGACCGGTGAACGCAACAGTTCCACTTCGCGTCGTTCCAGAGGCAATTCCGGGCAGTATTGCTCCCAAATACCGGACTGAGGCAGCACGAAAATCTGAGCACATTCGGGGCGCAGCCGAGTGGTGGTTGCCTTGCCTGCAATCCAGTTGTCGAGTTGAGCAGACAGATACTCTCGACCAGCGGCTACAGGCTGGTCATCTTGAAAGGCGACCCGTTCGTAATAATCTTGTGTCGCCTTGGCTTTGATTTCGGCGGTCTTTTCCGACAGTTGTTTCTTGTCCGACGCCTGTTTAGTGAAAAGCTGGCCGTGCAATTCCAATTGGATTTTAGCGCGTGTGTCCAGTTGCTCGACACCCACCGGTTGCTGCAACCGTCGCGCAGGAACCTCAGCCCCGTTAGCGAGTCCAGGACAAACCAGTGTCCAGGCCACCAGAATGGCGTTCAGCCAATTTTGGCTGGTGCGGGCATAGCTCTGTGACCCAGGATGCGCCTGAGACTTGCGAAACGCACGGCCCATTAACCCTGTGTACATTGAATTCTCCTTGAACGAACAAGCGAAATCCGGATCCTGAAAAACTGGAGTCCAATCGAACTAGACTCAGGTCTGGTCTGATTGCTAGCATGAAGGCTGTGTCCCCAAAGTTCTCCCCACATCCCTAAAGTTCGCGGTCGGAGGCTTGCGCTAATGCAATTCGGCCGCAGGAAAAATATCGGCAGACGAGGTTTAGCTTCGGCAAAGTGTGGTCGTTCTAACCAGCGGAGGCACTGCAAGCGTCAGAGTCTTCGCATACTTGCCATAATGACATGCAAAATGGGGTCTGACCTAGCTACTTTGGTCAGAGCTTGGGCTGTCTGGTTCTTGCATCTCTTCCTAACGGGAATTACGACCCCAAAGGCCAGTATCCAATTACCGCAGACCGCCGGGACACAATGGCTGTTCGCGTATCAAAATGAGAGGAGTTGTGCAACAAAGTGCCAAGGAAGGATGTTGTTACAAGACTAAGGTGGAGAGCCTGGCGGCACCAGCCGATTTTCCTTCAGCGCAAACTGTTTTCCCACAATAGTTTACGAAAGAATTCTGGAATTGATTGGTCTGGGGTGGGCGGTTGGTACCCTATTTGCATTTTCGAGGAAGATGTTCAACTTGGCATTGTTTGCGAACTTTCTGTATTCCGGGACGCTCTAAACAAAGTGAACTCCGAAACGAACTGACTCCGTAGATAGGAGTGAAGGCAAGCAACAATAGAAGGTTGGCGGTAACCCCTTAGCAAACCTGTGCGGTTTACCAACAGAATTGACGCATTGGAACTTTGGATCCATCCACAGGCTGTATGGGAACGAGGTAGCGGGGGACGGGAGTAAGTATTGGGGGTCTCAGGAAGGGACTCTTACCCAGCCGTAAGCGAATGTCGGCGGTCGGAAACCGCAGGGATGGAATTGACATCGACTTACATGCAGGGAAAGGTTTTAACATGCATCAGGATTATCGAGTATCATTGCTGCGAGAGCTGCGCGACCACCAGGTCAAGTACGCGCCGCGAACCAAGAAGCTGGAACAAGCTGAGCGGGCGGAACGTCTGCTGAGCGAACTAGATTTGGCACGCGAGTACCCCTACGAGTTCATTTATTTTCGCGTTACCGATTTTCGGCCATCCGAAAACTCTAGGAAAATGGTAGCCGGTGGAGATGCTGCGCACGACCTGCGACTATTCGTGGAAGATGTAACCGATTCGTTGAATCTGCTGGTCGAAGAGGCAAAAGAGCCGGTTCATTCGGTGGAAGATCTCAGTCGGATGTTCAACGTTTCGACCAAAACCATTGCGCGATGGCGCGATCAGGGATTGGTCAGTCGACGATTCTTGACCGAGGGTCGCAAGCGCGTCGGATTCCTGCATAGCAGCGTCGAGCGATTCGTGTCTCGCAATCGCGAACGCGTTCGTCGCGGCGAGCGTTTCAGCCAGTTGTCTGAAGACGAACGCGCCGAGGTGATCGAACGTGCTCGGACCATTGCAGCCGGTGGTGCCAGTCTGTCGGAGGTTTCTCGTCAAGTGGCCACAGCCATGGGACGCAGCATCGAGACCATTCGCTACACGCTTAAAAACCATGACAAGGCTAACCCTGAACAAGCGGTATTCCCCGACGCGCGTCAATTGTTAACCGATGGCGACAAGGCGACCATCTATCAACAATATCAGCGCGGCGTTGGCGTGGGTCTGCTGGTTCGCAAGTACGCGCGTAGCCGAAGCACGATCATTCGCATCGTCAACGAGCAGCGTGCCTTGGCCATCCTGCAATTGCCACTGGATTTCATCGACAATCCGAGCTTTCACCGGCCATCGGTCAAAGCTCGACAAGAGATGCTGTCCGACTTGCCTGAGGTCATCATCCCTCCGCGCAAGATGCGTGCTCCCAGTGGCTTGCCGACTTACTTGGCATCGCTGTACGACGTACCTTTGCTGACTCGGGAGCAAGAATACCACCTGTTCCGCAAGATGAACTTTTTGAAGTCATTGGCGTTCGGTTTGCGACAAACACTTTCGACGACCGAGCCCAGTCCAGCGGTGATGGAGGAAATTGAAAACCTGTACCGTCAGTCGGTCGATATCAAGAACCAGATTGTGCAGGCCAACCTGCGTCTGGTGGTGTCCATCGCCAAGCGGCACACGCAGAACAATGACGACTTTTTCAGCTTGGTCAGTGACGGCAACATGTCGTTGTTCCGAGCGGCTGAGAAGTTCGACTTTGCACGCGGCAACAAGTTCAGCACGTATGCCAGCTGGGCGATCATGAAGAACTTCGCGCGATCGATCCCCGACGAATACCGTCACAAAGACCGCTTCCGCACAGCCGGCGAAGAACTATTTGAAGGTCACGTGGATACGCGTGGCGACCACATGGCCGAGGAACTGGCGCAGAAACAGCGGATCGTTCAAATCAATCGTATTCTCAGTCGTTTAGACCATCGTGAACAGCAAATCATCATTCGACGATTTGGCCTAAATCACTCGCAGGAGCCGTTGACACTCAAAGAGGTTGGTGCTGAGCTGGGCGTGACCAAGGAACGCATTCGCCAGCTGGAAGCCCGTGCGTTGAGCAAGCTTCGGGAAGCCGCTTCGGCCGAACATCTTGACATCGCCGAATAAGTGGTTGGCCCAAACGGCTGGCCAGCCACAATCGACTACGCCAAGTGCTCACCGCACAAGCGGTGAGCCCTTGGCCTTCGGATTAGAGGCGCAAGTACCTGCTTTACCCTACCGCGACCAGAGGAATTGCAGCTTGCCCCATGGCACGCCGGCTGGTAACGCGGTGCGCTGGCAACTGCGTAGTTGTTAAGGGACGCCCGGTTCATCAGGGCCGGGTGGTAGAGTTGGCGGGTTTAGGGGGAGATTACAAGCCCTGCGGCAATCCATCAGCTAACGATAACCCCCGTCGGGGAAAAATTGTTCATTGATTGGGCAATATTGGGCCTTCAAATTCCACTGTACGGAATTACAATCCGGGTTCGTTTTTTTGGTCCACAGTGGTCTTCGGTAGCAATGCGCGCCCAATGCATGGTTCACGTTAGCTGCGCTGGCCGAGAACACATAAGTCGGTAGCTGCGGCTCGCCCAGAGTGTGGTTGACCGGGCGGTGTATCATCCAGGTGC
Source organism: Pirellulaceae bacterium (assembly GCA_019636385.1). Classification (NCBI taxonomy): domain Bacteria; kingdom Pseudomonadati; phylum Planctomycetota; class Planctomycetia; order Pirellulales; family Pirellulaceae; species Pirellulaceae bacterium. The sequence goes on from JAHBXT010000001.1 coordinate 1,320,051, forward strand.
GGTTTTTCGTGGGGTCCATCGTGTATACCCCTGCCTACGGAGCGATGTTTGAGCCCCAGTCCTGGATCTGAGGGGTAACGATTCACTTTTATAGTCGATTTTTTTGAGAGAGAAGGTTTGGCATGGGCGGAAAGCCTACGACGACTCTGACTTTTCCAGAACCCAACATTGCGCTGATTACACTGGACAATCCGGACCGCAGCGCCAACATCTTGGCACAACCAACTTTAAAGGAGCTGGAGCAGCACTTCGATACGCTTCAGGCCCGCAACGATGTTCATGGATTGATTCTATGTTCGGGCAAGCCCGGCATGTTTATCGCCGGTGCTGACATTGGCGAATTCGTCGCGTCCATGGAGCAACCTGGCGATCATCGATCCCACGCCGAAGCCATGTGTCGCAAGGGACAGGCTCTGTTTGCCAGACTTTCGGCCATGCCGTTCGTAACCGTAGCCGCCATCGATGGTGTGTGCATGGGAGGGGGTACGGAGATATCCCTGTGGTGTGATCGCCGCATCGCTTCTAACAGTCCGCGAGCCGAAATCGGTTTGCCTGAGGTCAAGATCGGGCTGATTCCAGGCTGGGGTGGCACCGTGCGACTGCCGCGCATTGCCGGTTTATCCAATGCGATCGAAATGATTACCAGCGGTGAGACCGTTTCGGCCGCAGCCGCTTTGCAATTGGGTATTGTCAGTGCCGTTGTCAACTCGGACAAACTCTTGAGTGCCGCAATTGGGCTGGTCAAGCTAGAGCATGCGCGCGGGGGCTACTTGAAGGATCGCCAGCGCTGGCAACAGCCCATTAAGTTATCGCCTACGGAACTCGCCTTTCTCAAGGTGACTGCTGGAGCGATGATCAGTCAGTTGACCCAGGGCAACTACCCAGCACCGGTCGTGGCCTTGGAGACCATGTTGGAAACTCACAACCAGAGCATCGAAAAGGCATGTGAAGTCGAAGCTCAGGGTTTGGCGAAACTATTTGGCGGTGAAGCCAATCGAGCGTTGATGAATGTGTTCTTCATCACGGACCGTAACAAGAAGGATCAAGGTGCTGTTGGTGGATCGGCACCCGCCAAAATCCAAACGGTCGGCGTGATCGGTGCCGGCATCATGGGTTCAGGCATTGCCGGTGCCCACTTGAAGCGTAAGCTCAACACTTTCCTGTCCGATACGATGCCCGAAGCGCTCAGCAAGGGAGTCCGTGGCACGCTGGAAGAAGTATCGTTTGACAAGGCCAGTAAGGCCCCCAACCCCAAGCAGCTATTAGAGTTCGCGCCGCTATTGAAATCAACCAGCGACCTGTCGGAACTGTCCGACTGCGATTTGGTGATCGAAGCCGTGGTCGAAAAGCTCGAAGTCAAGAAGCAGCTGTTCAATCAGCTGGAGGCTGTGCTGCGACCCGATGCGATTTTGGCCTCCAACACATCCACGATTCCCATTACCGAACTGGCTAAGGGGTTGAAGCATCCGGAAAGATTCTGCGGGATTCACTATTTCAATCCGGTTCGCCGCATGATGTTGGTGGAGGTCATTCGGGGGCCACAGAGTTCCGACGCAACGATCGCCAGCGCTGTGGCTCACGTCAAGAAATTGGGCAAGTTCCCGGTGGTCGTCCAGGACGGTCCGGGATTCTTGGTCAATCGTCTACTGTTCCCGTACATGAACGAAGCTTTGCAATTGCTGGCCGAAGGCGTGCCCATGGACGCCATCGACAAGGCCGCCAAGAAATTCGGTCTGCCGATGGGGCCATTGGAACTGCACGACATGGTCGGGCTAGATACTGCTCTGTATGCCGGTGGCGTCATGCACGACAAACTGCCAGAAAGAATGATCGACACCCCCATTTTAGCTGCCATGGTGAATGCTGGACGGCTGGGGAATAAATCTGGACAGGGATTTTATTCCTACAAGAATAAGAAAGGTAAACGAACGGCCGATCCGGCGGTTCAAGAACTGCTGAAGCCGTTCATTAAGAGTTCCGGTAATCAGCCTAGTGGTGATGCTTTGACAGCCAGGCTAATTCTGCCCATGCTGCTAGAGGCAAGCGATGTGCTTGACGCCGGATTGGTTCGCGATGCACGTGATGTGGATTTGGGGCTAATTTACGGAATAGGCTTCCCGCCGTTCAAAGGCGGGTTGTTGTTCTGGGCTGATCGACAGGGCATTGGCAGTATTATGAAGATGCTGGAACCGTTAGCGGCGGTCGGCCCGCGATTCGCTCCAACCAAATATCTCAAAGAATTAGCCGCTAGCGGCAAGTCCTTCTATCAAAAATCTCAGGCTTAGAACCAAACAGGGAGCGAAATCGCGAACATGAGAAATGCAGTAGTCATTGATGCGGTGCGGACCCCTGTTGGCCGCGCACACCCGGAACGAGGCTTCTATCGCTTGATTCGCAGCGATGATTTAGCAGCCTCTTGCGTTCAGGCATTGCTCGACCGAACGGGCTTAGCCGCCGAACACGTCGAAGACCTGATCATGGGCAACACCCAGCAGACCCTCGAGCAAGGCATGAATGTGGCGCGAACCGTTGGTTTGGTTGCCGGACTGAATGTGACCACAGGCGGGACGACGGTCAATCGACTGTGTGGCAGCAGTTTGCAGGCCATCAATCAAGCCTCGCATGCTATCGCAGCTGGCGCCGAAGACGTACACATCGTGGGCGGGCTAGAGCACATGCATCACGTGTCGATGATGCACGCCGTGGACATCAATCCCAAGATGTATCGCACGACCTCCAAAGCTGCGATGATGATGGGTATTACCGCCGAATTCTTGGCTCAGTCGCAAGGTATTTCCCGTCAAGAGCAAGACGAATTTGCATGTTCGAGCCATAGAAAAGCGGCCCAAGCCGAGGCTGAGGGCCGGTTTGATGCTGAGCGGATTGAGATTTACGGTCATGATGAATCGGGCGGGATCATGTTGTTGGACCACGACCAATGCGTTCGCGCCGAGACGACCATGGAGATACTGGCGGGTCTTGACCCTGCGTTTATGCCCAAGGTTGGAACGGTAACAGCGGGCAACAGTTCACCTCTCAACGACGGTGCCGCCGCCCTGTTGGTGATGTCCGACGAGCGGGCTCGTGAATTGGGTGTTAAGCCCATCGCCCGAATTGTGGCTTCAGCCGTCGCCGGTGTTGATCCGTGTGTGATGGGGACCGGACCGGTGCCAGCTACAAAGAAAGCTCTTAAGCGAGCCAATTTGCAGCTCTCGGATATCGGGTTGATCGAGTTGAATGAGGCGTTCGCGGCACAAGCGTTGTCCTGCATTCGCACATTGGGCATGGACATGGATAAAGTCAACGTTAATGGGGGAGCAATCGCCATTGGCCACCCGTTGGGTGCTAGCGGCGCGCGGATTACCACAACGCTGCTGCACTCAATGCAGCAGCGTCAAGTTCAGTTTGGACTAGCCACGATGTGCATCGGTGCTGGGCAGGGAATTGCCACGATTTTTGAATTAGTTGCGTAAATTGAGTTTGTCATAACCGCCGGGACATCTGTGAAATAGTCGCCACGTCTGTCCCCCAGACACCTGTTTTTCAAGGAGCCTTCCATGTCGACCGAATTGAAATCACCGCACAAGTCCAGTTCGCCACAAGCGGAATCGTTCGCCGAAACCGCACTCAAGTTGGGAGGCAAGAGTGATGATGAAGCTCGACGCACCGGAGCCATTGACCGTGCGGATGATCAAGTCGAAGAGCTGTTCAAGCCGCAGTATCAAACCGTCAACAGCCCGGCTCACCGCGCCGTATGGGATCAAGGCGTACCAGTGGATCTGTTCCGTAGCAAAGAATTCACTACACCTGCCGACATTCAGCAGGTGATGGACCGTTCGATCGAGGTTGTTAAACAACATCGCGACGGCAATACACTGTTGGACGAGCGCAGTAAGATTCGGGATCAAGTCTTAGAAGACTTGGGCAGTGCCGGTTACTGGGGCTTGTTAGTTGACAAAGAGTATGGTGGGTCAGGGGCTTCGATCCGTAGCTTTTCCACATTTTTGACCCGCATGGCACAAGTGAACCCAACCATTGGTGGCTTGGCCTCGGTTCACGGCTGCATTGGTGCCGTCGATCCGGTACGTACGTTTGGTAACGATGAGCAGAAGCAACGGTTTCTGCCGGACTTAGCCAGCGGTCGCCGCTTGTCGGCATTTGCTTTGACAGAGCCGGGTGCCGGTTCCGACCTGACGGCCCTGCGAACTCGGGCGAAGCTGGATGGCGACAGTTATGTCGTCAACGGTGAAAAGTTGTTCATCACCAACGTGGTGCCTGGACGAACCGTCGGCTTAGTGTGCTTGGTTGAAGATCAACCGGCTGTTCTCATCTGCGACCTGCCTCGGGAAGAGAACGCCAATTTTCAGCTTCGTAAGTACGGCTTGCATGCTTTGAAACACACCTTCAACCAAGGCATCATCTTCAAGGACTTCCGCGTACCGAAGGAGAATTTGCTGCATGTCGAGCGCGGTAATGGCCTGACCATTGCTTACCACGGCTTGAACCTGGGTCGCATCGCACTGTGTGCTGGCGCCGCTGGGGTCATGCGCGGCATGATGGGCAGCATGATTCCGTGGGCCCAATATCGTGTTACCTATGCCGAAAAGATCGCGAAGCGAGAATTGGTTCGACGACGATTGAGTAAGCTAGCAGGCATGATCGTCGCCTCGGATTCTCTGGTGCATTGGTGTTCCGATTTGATCGACCAAGGCTATCGCGGAGAAATGGAATGTATCGTGGCCAAGATTTTTGGCTCCGAGTTCCAGAAGGAGGCCGCAATCGAACTGTTTATGAAGACCCACGGCGGACGCTCGTTCCTGCACGGCCATCTATTAGGTGACAACGTGCATGAATTCTTGGCACCTTGCATTTACGAAGGTGAAGGCGAGATGCTGGGCATGGCCTTCTTCAAGTCGTTGGTCAAACATCACGGTATGCAGTTCTTCGAGCCCGTAGGAAAGGCTCTGCACGCGGCAGGCATTCGCAATATGAATCCCGCCAACCCCATGCACTTGTGGGCGCTACGTGGCGTGATGGGCCCTTATGTTAAGTGGCTGGCGGGCCGCAAGCTGTCTCGAATTCCTCGACCGGAATTGCCGACGATGCCTTCACGACTACGCAATCATGCCGAGTTTGCCTGCATCGCCTTGCAGAAAACCGCTTTGGAGACCGACGGCTTGATGCAGCGCCATCAGCTGAAGCTGGCTGACCGCCAGTGCCAGATGTCGGAGCTGTCGCTGCGAATTCAGTCGATGATCGTCGTGCTGTGTACCAGCTTGTACGCGGCTCGTCAGAACAACGAGGTCATCCAAGATGCAGCGGATGTCTTCTGCATCGAGACGATTCGACGATATACCGGCAAACGCTTAAGCGATCGCGATTATCGCGCCATCAACAAATTGGGCGAGACCATCGTCGACGGCGGCTGGAAGACCTTTACCAGTGAAGCTCCAGACGAAATCATGATGAAGTACTAGACAGCTCAGAGCTGAACTGTTTAATCAGACTAATGACAACCAACGAACCTTGCCGACCAATTGTCGGCAAGGTTTCTTGTTGGGTGGCTAGTATTGGCAGGCCATCTGAGTAAGGTCGGCCCCAGAGATGAAGCAATGGCCAAGAGCCAAGCAATGCGGCATCTCACGCTTTGGCGAGCGTAGTTGCAGCGATCCGCACCCGACAGTATCGCGAGTTACGGGCGATAGCTATTGGAAGTTCTAGGCAGTATGGCACTGGCAGGTCGGGCAGGTACTTTTTTGGAAGCGCTCTGTCGTTGGTCTGCCAACCTAGTTTCTGACTGAGCAGATGGCAAGGTCATCTCCTGAAGTGCACTGTTGGATGATTGCTTAATGCCTTGATCGTTCCAGGCTAGTACACCTGACGATAACTGCCCTTGATGGTATTCGGCAATTGCCTTGCGCATGCCATTGTCGTGCCACCAATTCCACTTGCCTACTTGCTGGCCGGCAGCGTATTGACCGGTTGATTCTGGTTGGCCGTTGGCATACCAACTGGCGAACTTTCCATGCAACTGCCCGTGTTGATAGCTGGCTTGGTAGCGCACAGCTCCGTTCTCGAAATAGGCGGTATAGTCGCCGTGTCGAATCTCTACGTTTTGGACTTCATACGAGGCCAGCGTATTTTCGTGCCAGTTGTCAGGCGCGGTTAGCTTTTGTGCAGCAGTCAAGTATTCATACTCGATCCTAGGCTTTTTGTCGGCGAAGAATTCCTGCTTTCTCTCAACGCGCTGCCCGGCCGTATACCGCAACTGCTTGATGATATTGCCCTTGGCATCTTTCTGCACTAAATCGCCGTGTGGCAGTCCTTGCTGATAATGACTGAGCACGAACTCGTGTCCGCCAGGGTAGTACCAAATTGCAGGTCCATCGCGCAATCCGTCGAGTAGTTGGATTTGGCTAATCGTGCGATTTTCAGCATCGCTGATTGTCCACATTCCATTCATCTTTCCATCGCTGAACTCGACTGAAGATTGAAACGGCGATTTGAATTTTGTGTAGGGCTCTTTTTCGAACAGCTTCGAGCTACCAGCGGTACAGAATCGAATCCACACTCCATCGGCCCGGCCCATCTTGTACGTTCCGCTAACTATGACATCACCGCGCTGGCTCCACTCCTGATATTCTCCATGGTTAACAAAGTTACCATTGGAATCCAGGATAACTTGCCGAGTTATATGCAGTTGGCCCGATGGATAGCGTTGCTGAATGACTTCGCCTTTGACTACTGCGGCTTCCGTTTTGACGACCGTTCCTGAATCTTCCAACTCCAACACCAGTTCTTCCTGAGCCCATGCGTTGGATAGGATTATTGACATTAACCCGATTCCATAGGCACCAATCCAAAGTCGGCGAGGTTGATTCATGGCAAAACCACTTCCTTAGCTGGTGACGCAGAAGCCTTGATCATCCAGAATTGCAATTCCATCGACTGCTAACCGATGCTAGCAATCATGACCTTGTGGCGGCACAATGTGCGCAGCACGAAATGCTAACCAGATCGGCAAACTGCACCGGCAGCCTTGAGACGGACTGCCAATTCCACCATAACTGGCGGGAATCGGCAGGACTTAGCGAGGTTTGTTGGTGCGAACCAATCGAACGCCGCTGATAACAACGTTGCCTGGCTTGGCTACCAATTCGATGTTCAGCTCCTTGCTCAATAGCACATTCTCAAAACGGCAATGTGCATGGAGCCCGCTGCGAGTAGCCGCAGGCTGTTGGATTTGGTCCAGTCCAGCCGTTAGTGCAGTAGACTTCATCGTGACCTGTTGTGACTGATTTACATCGGTCAACCGTACCTCGAAGCTAGGTGGCAGGCCACCATCATGCAATTCGGATGTTGTTCCAAAATACAATTCGATATCGTAAGCATGTGCTGCGACCGATTGATTGTTAGTCGAATCCGTTACCTCGGCCGTGACGGAAGCTACCTCTGCAGGCAACTCATCATCGGAGTCAGATTCTTTGGGCCTGCTGCCGGATTTAGCCGGTCTGCTTTGGATCTGGGTAATTAGCCCGATCCTCAGGTGTGTTGCCCCCACAGCTCCTGAAGACAGCACCCAGGAATTGTCTGCACCCAAAAAAGCGGATGAATGTTGTTGAACGAAACGCACGCCTTCATTCAGACGGATCGAAAGTGGTGGAGGATCGCCCGACGAGTGAGGATATTCAATCCACAACACGCCGTCTTCATCGCGCCGATCTCCCGGCGCTCCGAAGTTAATGCCTACCGACTCGATGGCGGTGTCGGCGTCGGCCAACGTAGCTGTCAAATTGGTCGCCCAGACATCGACGTCTGGCATGTGCACCAGCGCCAGCGATGTCTGATTCTGATAGGCGCACGAACAGGTCCGTGTGTAATCCGGAGCATTCAACACGCCGTTGGCCACGATCAAATTGGAAGTACATCCCGACTTGAATCCGCCAATATTTCCGGTACCGGCATCGGTCAACAAATCGTAATAGCCGGCAGCTCCTGAACGAAAAGTCAGGAGATTCTCGCTGGCAATAATCTGATTACAACCATAGGCGCGCGTAATTCTCCATGGCTGCAATTGGCCGGTCAATGGATTCTTGATCATACGTGGCTGACCTGTGCGAATATCAAACGCACCGGCGGATTGTGAGTATGCGTTGGTGTTGGTCAGAATCCACTGATGATGCAAGATGCACGGGCCGCTGTAGGACAGATCGTCCTGCGCCCATTGCAGCGACCCGGTAGCGGCTTGATAGACGCGCATTCCTTTGCCAATTTCGTCGGCCAGCCGATCGCTGCCGCGTGCGCCAGCTTGTAATAGCAAATCGTACTCTTGCGAATATCCTAACCACGTACCGACCACATGTTCGCGAACCTCCCAGAGGCCCTGTCCGGTTTGTGCATCCAACGCCAGGATGCGATTGGATTGGCTGTTCAATTGTCCACGGCGTTTCAAAGCTTCCTCGATTTGTGCCGGATGGCGATCGAGGCAGTACACCTTGCCACCGCCGGCCACGATGCCGTTGTGCCAAAAGCTGTGCTGAGCGTCGACGCGCCACAGCAGCTGACCACTATGCCGGTCAAATGCCAGCAGTGCACGACTGGCGGCGCGATCTAAACTCTTGGAACCGAAGGCTGCCTTGTTGCCTTTAAGGAGCTTGTCTCCATCGATTTCCAGACCTAGACGCTGACGATACTTTGCAAACCCCAACCCACCCAGCAGCACGTTGTCGTAGACTCCGATAAAACCCCATTCCAGCTGGTCGCCTGCCTCGTCCGTTGGCATGCTGATCTGACCTCTATCTTGGCCCGATGCTGCGTCCAGTATCTTGCAGGTGTTGCCCATCACCAAGTAAATGCGATCCTCGGTGACAACGTAATTCGTGCCGCGGGCGTTGGCCCCGGGAATGTGAACTTGGTTGTACTTTGTATCCAGTGGCGCATCTTCGTAGGTTTGATCATAGTACACATCAAATGTCCCTAAATCGTCGAAGTCGCGATGCCACAACACACGACCGGTATACACATCACGAGCACTGAGGCAATTATGTCCCTGAATGACTAAGCGGCCGGCGACTACTTGTTGCGGAGGACCATGGCCATGCCTGGGCAAAACATCCAAATTGCTGTTGCCGCCAAACCACAAGATTCCCAGCGGCATTTTCACTCGACTGTCATCTGACTTTACTGAATTGGCGATGTCACCATGCTGATGCGTCCAGTCCGCTGAACCAGGCAAAGGACCCACGCGTCGGACCACAACCGCGTTGGGATGAATTGTTAGCTGCGCCTGCTCCAATTGCAACTTGCTGAGGTGCTCGGCGGTTTGCTGTATCAGCGCAGCATCAGACCGTTCTATCAGCATAGCTCCTCCGAATGGTCGTACTGCTGAATACACGGCCTGGATGTCGGCGTCGGACCACTGGCTCGCCAGTTCTTCCGAAACGAATACGCTATGCGCAATATTTTGTGGCGGAGAGAAGCTGCGGGGAACGGAGCAGTGCACAGTGATTTTCGTCCCATAAGCCCCAAGAGCATCCAATTGCCGTCGCGCAGCATCGACGCGCTGCGGATTCGAATCGACAACGGCCAGCTGCACAAACGGACTAATCTGAGCCCAAGCCGCAATGAAAGCTGGGTCACACTCTCCGAACCAAAACGCATAGCCTTCGCCATTGGTCTGTGCAATCATGTGTTGTACACGCACGACTGCGGCTTCAATGGACTGTGGCTCGGCTGGCTGGGTTGTGGCTGACCTCTTAGTCGTCGTCTGCTCGCTCACTGCCGAAGTTGCTGGCTGGCCATAAGCATAGATCGTCCCTGATTCGGAAACAGCCAATAGCTTGTGATCGGCGACCAGCAGCCGGCCAATATTCTCGGGCGCTGTAAACTGCCGAACGATTTGGCCACCAGTCAATTTCCCGCTAGCCACTTCAGGCAGGCCAATGACTGTCACCGTCTGCTGGTCGGCTGCAATCAAGTGCTGGCCGGCGAGAATCAAGTCGGACATGGCTGGAGCGTTGATGTTCCACACGGAATCACGATACTTATCGTCATTCAGGTTAGCGGGATAAGCCCTAATCAGGGATTGATCCGATGATGAATAAGCAGCAAACAGAAAGTCTCCCCAAATGACTGGCTGGTTCGGCATAAAGGCCGTTTTGACTCCGGTCTCGATGTTAAATGCGCGCGTTCCGATATGCCGCGTATGCAGGTAGAAATGAACTGCGTCGGCTGCCACAAACGAGCCTCCGCTGCCTTTTCCGCCAGCTTCGATTTCAAAGTACTTGAACCGACCATCCGCGCGCTCAAAAACGGCAGGCACACTGCGGCCACCGGGCACAATTAGATAGTTTTCCGTGGCCAGTAGTGCACCTTGTGGAGCGACACCCGCAAACGAAGGAGCGCTATGTGGCTGTTTGATGTATTGCGCCCCAGTGCTGTCGTTGACCCACCGCAATTGTCCATTCTCAGCATTCAATGCATAGATAAAGGTGCCCATAAATGGCCAAATACTCGCCGCAAAATAGACGGTGTCATCGCGTACCACGGGACCGCCTCGCGCTGGCCAAGCTGACGTCAGCCGCCGATTTCCCAACGCGTGTTGTCGGCCTGGCGCACCGCTGAACCGCCAAAGCAATTGGCCATCTTCGGCGCGCAGGCAGTATAAAAAGCCGTCATCGCTGCACACCAGGACGCGATCGCGCCAGCCAACCGGGGGCAAACGAATCGGAGCCTCAGCAAAAAAGGTCCACAGCGGCTGGCCACTGGCGGTGTCCACTGCCAACAACTTGTCTTGATCGTTGAATCCGACGAACATCCTGCCGTCCATAACGATCGGCTCGAAGATTCGATCGTAGGGCATCAAATCCTGATTCAGTGGGTCATCCCACACCGGCTCGCGTGGCGCCTGCTGCATGCTCCACAACAGCTGCAAATCGTCTGGCAACTGATTGGGCGAAGCCGCCGAGCGCTGAGCGTCGTAACGCCACATCGGCCAATTCTCAGCCGCGCGGCTAACGGAAGTCCACCCGGCGATCAACAGCCCGCAACTAGCAGCTATGCGGTGAATCGTGTTTACACAGTCGAACATGCAATCGGCCTCTTTGAGTTTTGTAGCCACGTTCGCCAGAACGCAGGTGGTTATCGTGAGTGATCACCAAACGCATCCACGTTTGGCGGAAGCAGCAATCGCTGGTTGTGGGCGAACCATAGATACGCGCCCACAGCCTACTTTTTCTTGCCCGGAGGGATCGTCAGCAGTTGCGGCGTCGACTGCTCAGCAGGAATCGGATTGCTAACCAGCGTACTGCCCACCGCAGCATCCCAGTCAAAATCTAGCAACAGATCAAACCCTGGATTTTGTTCTTTGACCTGACAGGAACACGGTCCGATGATGAATTTCGAGGCGATGTGAATCACTTCACCTGCAATTCCTTTACCGACCAGCGCGTAGAGTACGATGCCGCGACCAAACACCGGAAAGGCGATCGGTTCATCGGGGTAATCGCGCAAGTCTTCCTCGCTGTTCAGCAAACAGTCAATCAGGAACTTCTCGGCGGGATCCTGACGACTCACCGTAATCACCGAGAAGGCAAGACGCAACTTGATCTTGGTTTGTTCCAAGACTTGCGGTTCCACTTCCAGTGCATCCGCTGTGGGCAGCTCCAGCTTCTGTGCATCGGCTTCCAATTGCTGCTCAAGCGTGTTGAGCGCCTGAGCGTCTTTTTGAGCGTCTCCCGACTGAACCAGTATCCAAACAGCGGATTGGCCATCGGTTAATCGTCGCGTGAGCTCGCGGCGCACCGGTGAATTCAGCACATAGCTGACGCCTTCAGCGGTCAGTGGACAGGCATGCGCTTGTTGATCTAAGGACGACCTTTTGGGATATAGCGTTACCAGGATGGGCGCTTTGTCGGGCTGGCTGTAAGTCTTCCATAGTTCCAAAATACTTGGATCGCTTGTGTTGGTGATGTCGACCTGCTGAACATCAACGACGGAGGGGCGATCGCTATTGCCGCTCAGTCTCGAGATTTCTTGCGCCAAGTCGCTGGCTAGCGGACCATGACTGAGGGCCAGCACGCGGTAACGATCAGGATTCCAACGTTCGAGGGCATAGCGGAACACCGGGACTTGACAGGCCACTGCAATACTGAGCAGACTCAACCAAGCGCAGACCAAAATCAACGCAACTCGACCATAATACCCATTGCTTCTAATCATAGAATCACGCCATGTTAAGTAGCTATCCTCGCCAGTGAGTGGGGCCATGCCTTGCCACGGTCTGGCGACCCTGGGCTACGCAAAACCTCTCACGACCACAGCTGCGGCAAACTGGTTTCCAACCCTCGCGTTTCCGCTCAAATGCTGGCCTCGAAACTTACCCAAAACATTGTACACACCGCCTTAGGTGGGCGGTAGTTGCGGAGTCTGGGCTGGCCTACAGGCCGGACAATCGAAACAGACTGACGGGACAGGTCTGTTTTTGACTCGTCCCGTCAGTGTAGGCAGACGACAGATGGGGTCAGCCCAATTTAGATGGAATGCAGTTGATTCACTTCAATTGATTGGCGACCGAGTTCGATGCACCCCATTTACCTTGACCATGCTACGACCACGCCCGTGTTGGCCAGCGTCCGTGATAGCATGCTACCGTTCTTAGGTGATCTATATGGTCATCCGTCCAGCAACCACTGGAGCGGTCGGGCTGCTGCAGAAGCGATCGAGGATGCGCGAAGCCATCTGGCCAGCCTGCTGGACTGTCACCCTAATGAAATTATCTTTACGTCTGGCGGCACCGAAAGCATCAATCTTGGACTCTTAGGGGTCGCTCGGGCCATCGGCCCAGCTATCGATGCTCCACACTGCATTATTTCCAATCTGGAACATGCGGCCGTCCGACAGACATGTGCGCAAATGGAGCGCGAAGGCTGGCAGGTATCGATCGTGCGCTGCAATCGTCACGGGCTGGTGGAACCCGATCAAGTGGAAGAAGTCCTGTGTTCTCAGACGCGCATCGTCTCGATCACTCACGCTAGCCACCAGCTCGGCACCGTCCAACCGATCGCTGATATCTCCAAGCTATGTTTTGACAGAGACATCCTACTACACACCGACGCCTCGCAAACGGTGGGCAAGATCGACTGCCGCACAACTCAGTTGAATGTTGACCTGTTGAGTCTGAGTGGACACAAGTTTCACGCGCCCAAAGGTATCGGCGCGCTGTATGTCAGACTGGGCGTACCGCTGGAGAATATGCTGCACGGCGAGGGACACGAAGCCGGATTGCGACCCGGTACACCCAACGTCGCGGCCATCGCTGGGCTGGGGCAGGCTGCTAAATTGGCACAGGCCGGTCTGGTAGCATCGATCGAGCGCCTGAGCGCACTGAGTAAGAATTTTCATGAACAATTGCAGACGCTGATCGGTAGACCCGTGCGATGGCTGTGCGATTCGTCCGAGCGACTGCCGGGCATCATGGCCTTGGAGTTCCCCGGCGTTACGGCTCATCAGTTACAACATAGGCTGCCCGAAATCTGCTTGGGACCAACCTTTACCGACAACGGAAAACGGACGACTCCACAAACCGACGCTTGGGCAGCCCTGGGACTGACGGAATCGCAAATCGCCAGCGTGGTACGCATCTCCATCGGTTGGACCACAAGCCAAGAAGAGCTGGATCGAGCAGCGCCCATGATCGCCTCGGCCTACGATTCGCTGCTGTCCGATTTATCCATCTCGGATTGCTGAGCTTCCGCGGGTTGCGAGGTAGTTGGAATTTGTGGCGGATGCTTTTCGATCGCTGACTCTGGCTGGTAAACTTCGTCTAGAGGCGTGCCGTCAACGCTGCGCCGCAGAATTAAATAGATGGCAACCGACGCGGACCAGAAAAAGCTGAATCCGTAAGCCAGCACCAGATTTTCAGCCAGCCAGCCTCCAGCTTGCAAATAGCGATTCGCATCGTCAGCCAGACCGCCAACCGACCACCTGTAGGTTGCGGAAATGAATCCCCAACCGGCCTGCACTGTCCATTGCACCAGCAGCGCACCTACTTGCCCTAGGCCGCCGAGGGCTACTACAAGCAACGCGACAACAACCGGCCTTTGAAAGATGTAGGCATTGGATCGACTAAAACCTTCAAAAGCGTCCGCCTTGTTTTCGATGCTGATGGCACAAATGCTCAGCGGAACCCCGATCAGCAAGCTAATCAACAATCGGCCGACAGCGAACATCAACGGAATGCTCAACACAATCAGCAGCACTCCTGTGACCGCCGCTGCCACATCTCCCAAGCGCGAAGCCCAACCGAGAATGACAATCGGCAGCAGCAGACAAAGCAGTGCAACGAAGTGCATTGCAATCGCCCAAAAAAAACTCATCCAGCGACTGGCGATGACCTTGGCAGTTCGTCCCCAGTCGGCAATGGTTCGCTGGCCTAATTCGACGGCCGCGCGCCGCGCCAACAGTCCGCCCAATAGCGCCCCAACCATTCCGATCCACACCAGGCAAAACGAAGCATAGGCCAACTGCTGGATGGACAGCGTGGGAAGATTGTCTATCCATTGAGGCACTGGCCAATGGATTCCGTATCGTTCGGACCAGACTAGCACACTACCCCAATCGTAACCTGGCGAAAACCAGCGCTCGGCTAGGCCTACCCCTTGTTGAATCAGTAGGACCGCCACCAAGCTCACAAACAGACTCGTCATGCGTACCGCCGGGTGAATCGCCCGGGTTATCGGGTACCACCACCAGGCAGACCGATCCCAGTCGATTTCAGCTCGCGATACTACGCGATCTTCAAAAGGAGTTTCTTCCATTGGTGACTCGGTTCCAATCTGATGTTACCAGGATTCTACGTTCCGGCGAACGTAGCTGCGACTAACTCAAACTGATCAAAGCACTACGCGTCGTGCCAACCCGGAGGCAACGCCGGTCTTCCCGTCGGCGGAGCCTTCGAATCTTCTTGTTGAGACTGGCAGGGTACCGCAACCTCCTCGTTTAGCCAACGCCCCAAGTCGATCATCCGGCAGCGATCGCTGCAAAATGGCATGCAATGCTGGGCTTGCTGCTGGTCCACGAACATGTCGCAGCTTGGGCAACGCGG
The DNA here is from genome assembly GCA_019636385.1 of Pirellulaceae bacterium. NCBI lineage: Bacteria > Pseudomonadati > Planctomycetota > Planctomycetia > Pirellulales > Pirellulaceae > Pirellulaceae bacterium. Next base: position 1,335,154 of record JAHBXT010000001.1, read on the forward strand.
GCGGCGTATTTCAGAATTCGGTATCAGCGGTTCGTTGGGGTGTTGATGGTACTTCTCCATCGGTCGGCTCGTTTCTGTTCTGCTGATTCTTCGATGAACCCAAGCTAGCTTTTTCGCAAAGCGACATTGGAAGGCATCTATTTTCCATGGATCAACCAGCAGCCGAAGATGGCCACCAGGGAAATTTGCGATTTTTTTGAAGGTTTGACCTAACGTGTCCAGGGTCTTGCGAAACTGGCTTCAGCCGATCGACGATTGGCCGATGCGCATGTTCGTCCTGAGTTTTTTGGAAAGCACTTCAACCATGTCACTTTCACTCACCACTCTGCGGTCGACTACCCCCAGGCAACTGGAATTCGCTTGGACCGATTTGGATTCGTCTTGGCAGGCTGACCAACGAGTCCCGGTGAATCCGCGCCCCAGGTTACCAGTGCATATCGTTCGCAAGCAACCATTCGCCAAGGCAGCAACGACTAGCTCCGCATCCCAAGCCAAAACGCGCCAACCTGTCCAACTGGATCGTTCGGTCAGAATTGGCCAAGCTCGCATGGGTACCTTGATGCTGAATTTGCTTAGAAGCTACGGCATCACCGAGGAAGAAATCGCCCTGGGCATCGCCAATTACGCTGGCGATGCCTGATCAGAACCTGCTGCTAGGGGGATACGTTTATCAGATACCTTTGGACTACAATAGGGCGGCTGCAACCGCAACAGGGGGATACGCCGAACCCATGCTGTAAACGATCGCGGTTGGCTGGTTGGTTCTATAACACGGTCCGAATTCCGACGCATGCACAGTATCGACTTTCAGCATCCAACGCGGCTCGTCTTCGGCCAGGGCTCGGTCGCTCGACTGGGGGAATTTGCCACCGAACTGTGTGCGACACGAGTCCTACTGGTTAGCGATGCCGGGGTCGTGGCGGCCGGACATCATGAGCGAGCAGTCCAGTTATTGAAAGCTGCGGGCCTACATGTCCAGTCCTTTCTAGATGTCCACGAGAACCCATCGACGGTTGATGTTCAGGCGGGCGCAGAGTTTGCCCGACAGGTCCAACCCGATTTACTCATTGGCCTGGGCGGCGGAAGTTCGATGGACTGCGCCAAAGGCATCAATTTTCTGTACTCTTGCGGCGGCACCATGGAAGACTATTGGGGTGTGGGTAAGGCCACCGGGCCGCTGCTGCCGATGGTCGCCGTGCCAACCACGGCCGGAACTGGTAGCGAAGCACAATCCTTCGCGCTGATCAGTCAACACGCTACCGGGCGAAAAATGGCTTGCGGCGACCGGCGGGCTGCCTGCCGTATCGCTGTCTTGGATCCCGAGCTGACTGTCACTCAACCGCCTCGCGTGACCGCGTTGACCGGGATTGACGCCATCAGTCACGCGCTGGAATCTTACGTGTGTAAGCGCCGCAATCCGCTCAGCACCTGCTATAGTCGCCAGGCTTGGCAATTGCTCAGCCACGGCTTTCCAATCGTCTTGCAGCACCCATCAGACTTGGAGGCTCGGGGCCAGGTTCAGTTGGGGGCCTTTTTCGCGGGACTGGCCATCGAGACCAGCATGTTAGGGGCGGCGCACGCACTTGCCAATCCGCTCACCGCACAGTTTGGAGTAACCCACGGGCAGGCGGTAGGCATGATGCTGCCTCAAGTCATTCGTTTCAACGGTACCGAAGTTGCTGGGTGGTACGACGACTTGTGGCATGATGCTTCGCGGACCGAGTTGGGACGAAAGTGCAACCGCGATCTAGCCAGCCTCAAAGGTCCGGCGGGCAGCGTGGAATGTTTGGCCGAACTCGTGGGACGACTGGTTCGCCTGGCAGGATTAGAAACAGAACTGCAACGTCTAGGCGTGGCCGAAGATTCATTAGACGCACTGGCGCGCGATGCTACCGATCAATGGACGGGAGCATTCAATCCCCGCTCACTAACTGAAGCCGATTTTCGTGAAATCTACCTGCAAACGATGGCGCGGCGCGAAGCGAGTTAGAAGGTGTTAAAAAAGATGGGTAATTGGCAATTGTTCAATGGATGGTTGACCCTTGCGACTTGGTTGCTGATCGGATGGTCTCAGATAACCACCGCCGACTGGCCATTGCCACGGGGCACGGCCGAGGGCACGGGAGCGACCGCCGAAGTACTGGCCGATCAACTGGAGCTGTTGTGGGAGCATCGACAGGGAGGGCTCGGGTTCGATTCCGGGCCGATCATTGCCGCAGGTAAAGTATTTGCGGCCGACGCGGACGGGAATTTGCTAGCTCTGAATTTGGACACTGGCCAGGTGGTGTGGAAACTCAAACTGGACACTGGGTTCATGTCTTCACCAGCCTACCATGAACAAACCATCTACATCGGCGATTTGGATGGCGTTATTCGAGCGCATAACGCCCATACGGGCCAAGAGCTGTGGAGCTACAATGCAGAGCGCGAAATTGATGCGGGGGGGAATTTTTTTGGTGACAGTTTGCTAATGACCTCGCAAAGCGGCAGCCTGCTGGCCATCGATCGCCGCAACGGGCGGTTGCTGTGGCGATACGACACCGAAGATCAGCTTCAATGCGGGCCGACGCTAGCAGGTCATTTGACGTTTCTGGGTGGCTGCGATCAACACTTGCATATCGTTGATGTGCGAACCGGTCAGTCGGCCACTGACAAAATACCGATCCAAGCACCCACCGGCAGCACACCCAGCATCAGTGACCAAGTGGTATTGGTCCCCAACCACAAAGGTCAGATCTGGGCGTTCGCAACCAACACCTTTCGTCCGCTGTGGATGTTCGAAGATTCAAAACTGGCCAACGAGTTCCGCAACAATGTGGCGGTGGCAGACGGACTGGTGGTTGCCGCCAGTGGGAATCGCCGGCTGTTTGCGTTGGATATGAAAACTGGAGATGTTGTCTGGCAACAGACATTGCGCAGGCGGGTCGAATCATCACCGGTGATTGCTGGTGACAAAGTCGCGGTGGCCGGTTCTGATGGTCGCATAATGCTGTTGGAACTAAAAACTGGCACGGAAGTGTGGAGCTTCGAAGTCAAAGGATCGTTTCTAGGCTCACCTGCCGTGGCGCACGGCAAGCTGGTGGTGGCTTCGGATCGTGGTGATATCTTGTGCTTCGGTTCGCCATCGTCCTGACCCGGAATTTCCTAGCTACCGTCGGCAGACGGTGGGCAAACTATAATTTCACCGTCTAGCGGCGGTGACTGCTGGTAGATTCTTACAGGCCACTTAGCATACAATCCAGGCAGCGAAAATCGGCAATGAGTACAGAAACCCTAAAGACCGACGTTGGCAGTTACTTTATCAGTAACTACCCACCTTATTCCCAGTGGAACGCCGATGTACTGCCGCAAGTGCAGCATGCGATGTCACAGCCGCCCAGTCCCGATGTGCCATTGGGACTGTATCTGCACATTCCATTTTGTCGCAAGCGCTGCAAGTTCTGTTACTTCAAAGTCTTCACAGGCAAGAACGCCAATGAGATCGAAGACTATGTCCAGGCTTTGTGTAAGGAAATTGAGTTGGTCAGCGCGCTGCCGGTGATGGGTCAGCGACCATTTCGCTTTGTGTACTTTGGTGGCGGAACGCCCAGTTTTTTGTCGCCTAAGCAGTTGGTCAGCCTGGTCGATCGACTGCGAGCCAACATCCGTTGGGATCAGGCCGAAGAGGTAACCTTCGAGTGTGAACCGGGCACACTCAGTCAGCCAAAGGTGCAAACGTTGCGCGAATTGGGCGTAACGCGGCTGAGTTTAGGTGTCGAAAACTTTGATGATGCCGTGTTGGAAGAAAACGGCCGCGCCCACTTGTCCAAAGAGATTCACCGCGCTTGGGAGTGGATCGTGGCGGCTGGCTTTCCCAACGTCAACATCGACCTGATCGCCGGTATGGTCGGGGAAACGTGGGATAATTGGCGACGCAATATTGACCAAACCCTGCAACTGTCCCCCGAGAGCGTCACGATTTATCAAATGGAGCTACCTTTCAACACCGTCTACTCGGCGGGAATGTTGAATGAACACTCCGAGTCCCCCGTGGCGGACTGGCCGACCAAACGGGCCTGGGTTCGGTACGCATTTGAGACACTGGCTCAGGCCGGTTACGTGCAAAGCTCGGCCTATACCATGATCAAAGACCCCAGCAAAGTCGCCTTCAGCTATCGCGACAACCTGTGGCGCGGAGCCGACCTGTTGGCAACCGGCATCGCTTCGTTTGGCCACGTATCAGGGGTCCACTATCAGAACCTGTCGGAGTGGCAGCAGTATTTAGCCAGCTTGGCCGACAATCGGCTGCCGCTGGCGCGCGGTTTGGTAACCACTCCAGAGCAGCGACTGATCCGCGAGCTGATCTTGTTGCTCAAACGCGGCTACGTGGAGCTAGACTATTTTCAGGACAAGCACCACGTTGACATCTGGCAGCGATTCCAATCGACATGGCAGAACTACATCGACTCCGGCTGGGTTCAGCGCGACGACCGCTGCCTCCGGTTAACCACCGAGGGACTCCTGCGAGTCGACGGGCTGCTGCCCGCTTTTTTTGAACTTGAATATCAGAACGTACGTTATACCTAATCGTTTCGATCTGATTCTGGAAGATTCTTGGTCGTCTTTCGTCACTCAGCTTCTGCGGTCAACGTTTTGTGTGGCCATGTTTGGCCATTTTGCGTCGAATTGAAAAGCGAGGCGACCGTTTTCTCGAGAACGTAGCACATTCAAACGAGGATGAGCTGTCTCAAAATGGTTGCTTATTCTCAGCTTGAAACATCTTCAATGTGCCTCTGTATCGCTGAACATGGCACTAGTGACACGCTGACTCACCTGTAAGTCGAAGAGAACACGTTAATTCTTGTTGGCGCTCAATTTTTGAGCGACTTGGCACGCGGATAGCTTAAGAGCGAGTCTCAGTTCTCGTCCACTTCGGTTGCGGATGCAGCCGAGGCGGAGATGTTCGACGATGACGTAAGTACCTGGTTTGGCATTTTACGAAACACCCCTAGAAAGGAGCCGCCTATCAGCATTGAAGGCTTGGGAGTCAACGCAGTGTCTATTATTTACCCTCACCGCAATTCTTAACTACTGTGGTCTCCCCACCCGGGCGTCCTCTCCTATAGGGGGCGCCTTTTTTTGTTTTTCGCTCATATCTGTTAGGCCGGTGCGGTCCCAGATTCATTGCCTTTGAACACGCTTGGAGGCTCTCGGCTCGCTCTGGGTACACCCACCCGTTTGCAGCAGCCCGCTCAGGCCGCCTTCGAATCGTCGGGTCGATCACTTTAATAACTCGCCGACAGCGCCGTCCGCACCGTTCCGCAGCCACCAATGGCCTCTGTGATTTGGCTATACTAGTTACATCGCCTTGCCCCCTGTCATGACTGGCACCCTGATGAAGCCAAAGCTCTGCATTTTGTCTGCTGTATTCGCCTGGCTTATGTTGTGTGGGCAACAAACCAGTGCCACAGCCAACGATTCGTTTCCCTGGCGTGTCGGCTCGGCTACCGCTGCGATGCAGGCCGACGACGACATGGTAATCGGCGGTGGCATCGGCCCGGGAAAAGTCCAAGGTCAAGAGGGCAAGCTACAAGCGACTGCTATCGTTATTCACGGACAGACCAAGCTGTGCCTCGTGGGCGTCGACATCTTGATGATGGATCGCGATTATATGGATCAAGCCGCACGCGGCATCGAGGCGACCTGCGACATCCCGTTTGACAACATTCTGATCAATGCCAGCCACACGCATCATGCTCCATCAACCGTCACGGTGCATGACTACCAGCGCGACGAAGAATTTTGCCGTCGCACGGTGGCCGCTATCGTCCAAGCGGCAGCTCACGCCGATGTGGCCGCGCGCAGCGCGCCACCCAGTCGCGGCCTGTTTCGCTTGGGGCAAGAAGCAACGGTTGGCCAGAACAGCCGCCAGTTGCTCAAAGATGGTCTGATCTACTGGATTGGCCCGCGCGATGATTTTGTCCGACCAACCGATCCATTCGATGTCGATCTACCTGTCATCGCCTTTCGGCAGTCCAGCGGAATGTTGACAGGGTTAGTGTTCAATCACTCGACGCATTGCATTGGCACGCGTAGCGGCCTACGCTCGCCCAGCTTTTATGGCCTAGCAGCGCAAGAGTTGGCCGAACAACACGGCGTACCCGTGACTTTCCTGTCGGGTGCGGCCGGGTCGACTCACAATCTGGTTCTCAACTGCGACGAGATGGTCACACGCCTGAAGTCGGCCTTCAATGACGCGCTTGACCAGGCCCAACCCTTGCAATCAACAAGACTAGCTGCCAAACGTGCCGAAGTGCAGTTTCAATTTCGCACGTTTGATGAACAAACCGAAGACCGCGCGGTATTGGCATATTGTCGCAAGTACGCGCCGCAACATGCCGACGACATCGCCCGGGTGTTTCGAGAGAGTCGCCTGAAATTGAAGCCGCTGCAGGGACAATCGCGACCGATGTGGCTGCAAGCCATGCGCATTGGCGAAATTTATCTAGTAGGTGTGCCCGCTGAATTTTTCACCGTGCTGGGACTGGAAATCAAACGCCGCTCGCCGCACCGATACACCTTTGTTTGTGGGCTATCGAACGACTATGTTGGCTACTTGCCCAGTCGTCAGGGATTTGCCAACGGTGGTTATCAGACCTGGATGGGCCTGCACAGCTTTGCCGAGATCGGCACTGGCGAAATGGTAGTTGAGGAATGCCTTCAGCTACTGGAGCAACTAGGCGCTCTGTAGCCACCGTCGCGTAGAGCCGTTCGCTCAGTTCAGTCAGCACAGTTGGCGGGCCGGCGCGGGGCCAACCAAACTGGAAGTTACGACCTTGATTTCTCTCCGCGCGAATTGGGTGCTCGTGCACAGCTTGCTTTGGCCTCGCTGGTCTCACCCTGGACATTACGTGAGCAGTAGCAAGGTTAAACTACCGACAGCGCCACCAAAGGTGTTCAGGCAAGCATTGGGCGTGAGCCGCCGCTTGAATCGCGCTGCGATAGCGCTTCGCGTCAGCAGGATAGCCGGCTGTCGGGCGCAGTCCTGAAACATGCCGACTCCAAAAATGATTGATCGACTCCATCAAACGCTCGCGCACATACTTGGCAGCCATCGAAGCCAAGGCGGTGGGTGCAAATGCATCTCCGCCGATTGTAAAGTGTAGCGAGAGTTTCTGAGGGGCGATTGCTTGATAACTGCAGCGTGCGACAGTCGCTTGAATTTCTGTGAACCAACTGTCGGGCATCCACTCCAGCAACATTGGCAGGTAATTCGTTCGTCCTCCCTGTCGATCGCAATAGACTTCAATTTCAACGTCAGGAGCGCATTCCATTAGCGCGGCCACCAATTGAAGACTGGCCTGTGACAGTAGCCGGCCCTTGGAGTCGAATCGTTGGACCTGCCGATTGAACTCGGGTTCGCTAATGATTTTGGTTCGTACCGCCAACAACTCGATGTTCAGCGCTCTCAACGCAGCGCGAGCCAATTCGTTAAGTCGATTGACTTCGTCGGCGGTGCTAGCTGCGCTGGCGGGCACCGGCAGACCGGCGAGGGCATCATACCACGGCAGATTCTCTGACCAATCGTCTGAACCGGGTGACAAGTGTTGTAGCAACTGAACCATGTTCGCAGGCTCGGCGGTGCCACCTGCTGGAGGTTTTAAGAGGCCCACCATGGCCAGCAGACCATATTCCAGCGACCCTAAACCGCTGCCGGAACGATACAGCTTTTTGGAGTCTCCTAGTGGCACATGAGAGCACCCGGATGCCCAGGCGGATGGGGCAAACTGTGGGCTAAGACATAAGGAAAACTGAGTGTCGGATAGTCCATGGGGAACCAGCCAGGCCGAGCCGCCTATCAGTAGCGGCCCTAAACTGGGGCCATAACCAGCTTCGTCTATGCCGATTATTAGTTTTTTTCCGGAGCCTGGGCTCATAAGCTGGGTAACTCTGGAGGCGATTCCTGGTAGATTTGGAGCGGCTGGTTATCCATAATAACAGTTGGTGCAGATCTCACACGATCACAAGCGGCATTCGGTAGCTGAGCTTATCTATGAAACTGTTTCTTCGTCCACTGTTTACTGTTTGTATGTGTTGCTGGTTTGCACTGGCCGCACCGCAAGCATCTGTGCATGCTCAAAACACCATCGTCGCGCCGGCCGCAAAAATCTCGGAAGAGGAAGCGCTTGCCCGACTGGATCAAGTTTTGGCCGATGCGGGGGTCGATCCGGCCAACTATACGCCACCAGCGGATACACCTCAACCGGCAGCCGATTCAACTGCGCGACCAGGCAAAACTCCGGACGCCAAGGCTGCCAAGCCAGAAGACGGCGCAAAACCCGTTGTGCGAACAAGCGAGCCTTCGCAACCTGCCGATCCCAAAGAATTGACATCCGCCAAACCCAACGATGAAGGCAAAATCGAGTTCCAATTTCGCAATCAACCCTGGCCTGATGTGCTGCGATGGTTGGCGACGGTTTCGGATCAATCGTTGGATTGGCAGGAGTTGCCAGGCGACTACATCAACCTGTCTACGCGCCAGCCGTACACATTGGAGGAAACCAAGGACGCCATCAACCGCGCGCTGTTGTTGCGTGGATACACGTTGCTGGAACACGACCGCGCCTTGACGGTGGCCAAGACCGAAGGTCTCAACCCATCGATCGTACCTCGCGTTCGACCAGAGCAGCTGGCCACCACTCCGCCACACAGTTTTGTGCGAACGACGTTCGAATTGAGCTGGTTGCTGCCTGAGGATGTGGTAAACGAATTTGGCAGTTTAATCAGCAAGAACGGCCAACTGCTATCTCTGGCTTCGACCAATCGCGTCGAAGCTATGGATGCCGCCGGCAACTTGCGCGAGATTTACGATATTTTGACTGAAGAGCAATCCGCTGCCGCGTTGGAAAACCTGGCCCAGCAGTTTCACCTGGCGTTTGCTCGAGCGTCACGGGTCAAGACTGACTTAGAAGCATTTTTAGGGGTCCAAGCCAACCAGTCGGCGCAACGCACTATGCCGCCAGGTGTCGATCCGCAGCAAATGCAGCAGCAGATGCAACAGCAGATGCAGCAGATGCAGCAGCAGATGCAACAACAAATGGCTGCGCAACAACAGCAAAATCAGCGACAAGGCAAGCCCAGTGCGCAACCAAGTGCTAGCGGACGTCAGCGACCGGAGAACGTGTTGATTTTTGCCAATGATCGTAACAACACCCTGATCGTCCACGCACCGCCCCACAAGCGAGCCATGATTGAATCGTTTATCAAGCGCGTCGACGTACCCAACGAATTGGCGACCGACTTTGAGCGCATCAGCATTCGCATGAAAGTATTCCGCCTGATTTCGTTGTCACCCCAAGAGCTGATCGCTTCGCTGAACGCTATGGACGTACTGGACCCAGCCACACGACTTCAAGTCAACGAAGAGAATCGCTCGGTGACCGCCTTCGCATCGCTGGCCGATCAATTGTTGATCCAGCGGGTCATCGACCGCTTGGACGGATCGCAACGGTCGCTAGAGGTCGTTCAACTGCGCCGATTGGATTCTGAATCTGTGGCCAACACAGTTCGGTCCTTGTTGGGTGGCGACGAAGAGGAAAAGACGCAGAATCGCTATGACTATTGGAATTTTGGCTCGCGCAACAGTGGTAACGACAAGAAACCTGAAAAAATGAGGGTGACGGCCAATATTCAAGACAATCAACTGCTGCTGTGGGTTAATCAAATTGAATACGACGAAGTCCAGAAGCTGCTGGTGAAACTGGGCGAGATTCCCCAGCCGGGCGGCCGCTCCAGCACCGTGCGTGTCATCGACGCATCGCGATCGCGCGACACACTTCAGTATCTCAAGCAGCTTAAAGAGCATTGGGAGAAAAACTACGAAAACTCCATGATCATTCCGGATGACTCGGAATTCTTGGATCAACCCGCCAACGAAGCAGACTCGAATAAGTCACCCGCGGCACCAGCCGACGACCGGGACTCAATTTCCCGCAATCGATCGAGTCACCAATCGACATTGCGACTGGTTGGGACGACCAATCCGTTTAGTAGCTCGGATGACTCGACCAGCCAATCCGCCGACAACGATGACTCACGTGCCCAGGCGAAAAGTAGTCCATCCACTGGCAAGCCACCCGTTAAGATTCGACTGGATGAGCGCGGCAATTTGGTTATCGAATCCGACGATACCGATGCTCTGGACCAATTGGAAATCTGGATGCAGGATCAGCGTCCCCCGCGTCGCGAATACGATGTATTTAAGGTCAAGCATGCTCCAGTGACGTGGATTCGGCTGAACTTGAAAGAATATTTTGCGAAAAAGAAGGATGAACCTCAACAAACCCGCAACCCCTACTGGTGGGACTACGACTCGCGACCCGCACAGAGCACTAAGAACGATCGTCAACTGGGCAAGCGTGCAGAGATTGATTTTGTCGCTGATGAAGATACGGGAACCATTGTCGTGCGCAATGCCGACCGACGCGATTTAAAGACCATTGGCGAGCTGATTGAGCTGTGGGACGTTCCGTCCAAGCCGGTATCAGAATCGCTCATGCGGTTCACAAAGACCGTGACGCTCAAGCATTCCCGAGCCGATAAGGTCATCGAGACGGTGAAAGAGGCCTATCGCGATCTGCTCAGTTCAAACGACAAAGCCTTTGAGAAAAAGGATGCTGAGGGTGACGCAAAGCGCGAATCCGGTGGTATGGATTTCATGTACAAAGGCCGACTGTCGCTGGCAGCCGACGAAGTAAGCAACCGGGTTATCGTTTCCGCTCAAGGACCTGAGCTGCTGAAAGTTGTACTGGCTACGATCAGCGATTTGGACGAGGCGGCCAAGGATCAGGGGTATATCAAAGTAGTGGCCCTAGGTGACGGCCTGACTCCCGATGCCCTTAAAGATGCACTACAAACCATCCTGACGACTCCCAAGTCAGACAACGCACAAGCTCAGCAAGCGCAAGCCCAGGCTAAGGCCCAAGCGGAAGCCGCAGACAGAGCGCAGCAGGCCGGCCAACTTAATAGCTCCAGCAATAACACTCGGAGAAGCCGTGGCTCGTCACGATGACGAAACATCCCGTTTCGATATGTGCCATTTGCGGCCTGCTGTGTGCGGATGATCGTCAGGCCGAGAGCAATTCGGTACACAGTTGTGGCCGTCGCGTGGCTTGGTTCCATCAGCATCGCCCGGCAACTTCCCAGGCTGCGCTTGGTTGCGGAACGAATATTCCGCTGGAGTCAGTTTGCGCTCAGATAGATCGTGTCCTAACCACCGCCAAACGCCCGCTGATCTGGATCGACGGCGCGGATGTACAAACGATGCGCGCCGCCGTCCTGCTTGCTCAGAAACACTTTGGCACAATCCATGTGGCGCAATCCTCAGGCCAAAGTGCCGTACAGCGCGTAATGACCGGGGATGGCTGGTTCGGAACGACATTGGCCGATGCATCTCGACATAGCCGGCTCTTGATCACCCTGGGCAGTAGTTGGATCGAACGCAGTCCGAAGCTCTTAGATGGTTTCGATTTTGCCGAAAGCTGCCGGTGGTGGCAAATCGATGTCGAGAACGGGCAGCAACATCCGGCGCTTCCTGCCCCCACCCGCCGCCTGTTGTGGCCCAGAGCCGATTGGTATCGAAATTTTTCACGTGTGGCCAGTTTATTGCAACGAACAAGTGAACCAACGTTTGACGCGACATCCGCTGAAATCGTAGATCTAGCTTGCGCACTGCGCGAATCTTCGAATTCGACGATCGCTTGGGAAGTGTCGCAGTTGAACAACCCAGATGATGAATTGCTGATTCATCACCTGTGGAATTTAGCCCGCGTGGTCAATTCTTCCAACCGCTGCCAACTGCTCGCGTTCGATAGTCAGCCTGGACTGGTGACGGCGCAGGCGGCTCTAATGTGGCTGACGGGCTGCTCGGCCACTGCCAGCTACAGCGGCACTGATTGGAGTTGTCCTACTTATCTGTCAGCGTTTCAGTTGTCTGACTGGCAGCGAGAATTCGATGGCATCGTGCTGGTCCGCAATACACCCTCGCCAGAACCGCTTACGCCACTGCGCTCAGAGGTCACTTTGAGCGAAAGTTCGATGGCGTTTCGAGATGGTTTACACGCCGGCCGACAGATGGTGGCCGCTGTTGGCGTTGAAGACAGCGGCTTTTTGATACGTGGCGACCACGGCGCGACACACCATCTAGCGCCTGCCATGAGTTCAAACCATCAACTGTCCGGCGATTTACCTCGGGCATGTCGGTTGCTAACAACGACTCTGGAGATGGCTCTCTGTGAAAAGAGTCGGCTATGATCGAGTTGGCCAATGCCCGAATTGTCGATCCGCTACACCCGCAGAATGGACAAATCACCAGTTTGTTCATTGACGGTGACCGATTTGTAGCTGCTGCGCGCGAGCCTGGCGTGCAGCGTATCGACTTGGGGGGGGCCTGGGTGCTGGCCGGCGGCATTGATATTCACACGCATATCGGCGGCGGCAAAGTCAATTTAGCCCGTCTATTGATGTCTCAGGTTCTGTCACCGGAACAACGCACGGTTTGGCCCACAACAGTCACGGGGCAAAAATATGCACGTATGGGGTACACCGCTTGTTTCGAACCAGCCATGCTGCTGAGTTCTGCGCGTCACACGCATATGGAATTGTGCGACACGCCGTTGTTGGACCATGGTGCTTATGTCGTGTTAGGCAACGAGGATTGGCTCTTAGAGTTATTGGGGCGAGCAAAACTGGAAGATGTGGTTTTGCGCAGCCTGGTCGGTTGGTCGCTAATGGCCAGTCGAGGACTGGCGGTCAAAGTCGTCAACCCGGGTGGCATCAACGCCTTCAAATTCAACCAGCGTCAACTGGACGTCGATATGCCTCATGTGCGCTACGGCGTGACCCCTCGTCAAATTATTCAACGGCTGTCAGCGGCAGTGGACGATCTGGGACTGGCTCATCCGCTGCACCTGCATGCCAGCAACTTAGGAATGCCCGGCAACATTCGAGCAACACTACAGTCGCTGAATGCTGCCGAAGGCCGGCGAGTACATCTGACACACGCTCAATTTCATTGCTACACTGACCAAGGCCACTACGGCATGGGCAGCGGAGCGGAACTGTTGGCCGAATATGTAAATGCCCATCCGAATGTCAGTTTGGATGTTGGACAAGTGTTGTTCGGTCAAACCGTTACGATCTCGGCTGACACGATGGCACAAACTCGCAACCTGTCTCACGCGCGTCCTCAACGAAGCTTGCTGAGCGACATCGAATGCCAAGCTGGATGCGGTGTGGTACCGATTCGCTATCAAGACACGCTGTACGTGCATAGCTTGCAGTGGACAATCGGCCTTGAATTGATGCTGCTGGTTCGCGATCCATGGCGGATTTTTCTGACGACGGACCATCCCAACGGCGGACCATTTACTGGCTATCCTCACCTGATTCGGTTGCTGATGGATCGATCGTTTCGAGAGTCGATGTTGGAGCGGATTCATCCGGCTGCGGCCGAACGCAGTTTATTGCGCGAATTAACTCGACAATACACTTTGGACGAAATCGCTATTGTGACCCGAGCCGCTCCGGCAAGAATCTTAGGATTAGGCGGCATGGGCTCGCTGGTCGCGGGTTGTTACGCCAATCTAGCGGCTTATTTGCCTGCCGGAGATTGGGAGACCACCTTCCGCAATGCCGCCTATGTATTCAAATCTGGGCAGCCGGTTATCGAGGACGATCAGGTCAGGCAACTTGAAGTACCACGCAACCGCTGGCGCGCGCAAGTAGACTACGATTCAGCCAGTGTAAATAGCTGGAGTCCCCAATTAGAGCAGTGTTTGCGTTTGCCGCGACAAGCTCTGGAAATCTGCGACGACCAGGCTGCCCAGTTGAGCCGCGCAACATCTGTCGTCCATGATTGTATCAGCTCATGCACATTGAAAGCCACATGATTAGCCACTGCTTACTTTAACCGCGTACCCCGCGGGCCGCGTGAACGTCCTGGCTTAACCACCTGCCGATAGGTCGCGCGACAACATTCCCGCTCCAACAAGCTACTATCCACTACATGCAGATTAACGACGTTGATATTCTGGATACGTTCGCCGAAGCATTTCCGATGACCGCCACACGCGTGATTATCACGGCGGCTGATGCCTATTGGGCACGGCGTGCGGCTGAGTCGATGACTGGCTTTGCCACCAGTGTGATTGGTTGCGGCTGCGAGGCGGGAATCGAATCCGAAATACCAGCCGATCAATCGCCCGATGGTCGGCCGGGAGTGACCGTGTTGCTGTTTTCGATTTCCGGCAAAGAATTGGAAAAGCAGCTTACCCGCCGAATTTCGCAATGTGTGCTGACTTGCCCTTCAACCAGTGCCTTCGCCGGCATGACTGGCGAAAAACTGATCTCTATGGGAGACCATGTACGTTATTTTGGTGATGGATACCAGCAATCCAAACGAATTGGCGAGCGACGTATTTGGCGCGTGCCGGTAATGGACGGTGAATTCGTGTGCGAGGACAAGACCGCGCGACAACCCGCAGTTGGTGGCGGAAATTTTGTAGTATTGAGTCAGTCACTGCAGGGCGCTCTGACAGCTTGTCAAGCTGCACAGCAAGCCGTGCAACGCTTGCCGCGCGTAATTATTCCCTTTCCGGGCGGCGTAGCCCGTAGCGGATCAAAAGTTGGCTCCAAGTATCGGGGACTCTCGGCCTCCACCAACGTCGCTTTTTGTCCGACGCTCCGGCATGTCGCTCCAACCCTGCTACCAGATTCGGTAACCGCTGCGCTGGAGGTAGTGATCGATGGACTGACCGAATCTGATGTGGTGGCGGCCATGCAGGTTGGCATTCGCGCCGCCTGCGCTGAAGGTCGCAAACACGGTTTACAAGCTATTACTGCCGGAAACTACGGTGGCAAACTCGGCAAGTACCACTTCCATCTGTACGAGGTGTTACAGTGAGCGCCCTGACGCTGATGCTCAAGCATACCATTCCCGATGGCCTGCGATTGCAGCTTGGAGCCATCGTGCCACATCGCCTGCAATCCCTGTCAGTCGCAGAAATTGCTCGGCACGTCGTGACGACAGACGATGAGCGGACAACGGTTGGCGACTGGTTCGATATTGCCGACGGCAATCGCAATCTCTTGATCTTGCAGGGCGACCTAGCGCGCTGCGATGGCATCGGGCAGTCGATGAACGGTGGTCAGTTGCATGTCGTTGGCTCGGTGGGACATTTTTTAGCCGACGGTATGAAAGCCGGAGTGTTGACCGTGCAAGGTAATGCCGGCCTGTATGCGGCAGGAGGCTTACGCGGGGGTCACGTTCTCATTTCTGGCAATGCTGATGACTATTTGGCGGCAGCAGCGCCGGGACGGCGACATGGCATGAGAGGCGGAACTGTGCTCGTCAGTGGTAATGTCGGCTGTTGGGCTGCCAGCCGTATGAGGTATGGCACGGTAGTCGTGCATGGCGATATCGAATTGGGGCTGGCCCTGCGTATGATTACCGGCACCGTTGTTGGCTGTGGAGCAGTCGATCCGCGCTTGGGCTGCGGAATGCGTCGAGGGACACTGCTATTTTCGCGAGTCGACTCGGCTGCGACGTCGGCTGAACATGGCCCTGCTGGATTTACTCAGCCCGAATCTAGCGAATTATCTTTTTTGCCAATGCTGCTCAAACAGTTGCACCCGCTTTTACCCCAGCCGCTGGCGCAGCGACTGCAACAGGTGCCATTTTGCGACTGGCCGCGTCGCGCCGATCGCAGTTTAGGCGATACTAGTAGCGGCGGACTAGGGGAAGTCATTTGGCTTGCACTGTAGGATCTTCGTAGTCGGGCAAGCATGACCCATGCATGATACAGCTTCGACCAACCAGCTGGCCCCAGAACAACCATTGCCCCTGCCTGCGCTGCTGTCGCGCAATCCGCTGCGCTGGCTCACGATCTTTGGGCCGGGGGCCATTGTAGCATCACTGACGATCGGTACCGGCGAATTAATCTTCTCGTCGCGCGCCGGTGCGATCTTTGGCTATCGCATTCTGTTTCTGTTTGCGCTGATTACGCTGGCCAAGTGGATCTTGCTGTATTCCGTAGCTCGACACATGGTCGCTTCAGGCGTGCATCCGCTCAGACGCTGGGTTAACCTGCCGATTGGTCCACGTGGCTGGTTGCCTGGACTGATGTTCCTGCTGGCCGCCGTGTGCATTCCGATTTGGGTCAGTTTTCACGCCAGCGTGCTAGGTGATTGGTGCGCGGACTTGACCAATACCAAGCGCCTGCTCTCAGGTGCGACCGTTCATATCTGGGGGTTAGTGATATTATGCGGTGTATTCCTGCTGGCGCTGCGCGGAGGCTATAGAGCGCTGGAGAACATACAACTGCTGGTGATAACCATCATGCTGGCAGCCGTCGTTGTATCGCTTGTGTTGCTGCGCCCAGATTGGTTTGAATTGCTAACAGGATTCATCATCCCACGGTCGCTCGAGTTTCCGCAGTGGCTTGTGGACGACTCGCGACCAGCCCTACAGCGCATCGCCGCGCAACCGCTTTGGATTGAAGCATCGTTATACGTGGGCGTCATCGGCGGGGCGGGGTATGACTATTTGGCTTACACCGCATTCTTACGTGAAAAAGGGTGGGGCAGAGCGGGAGGCTCCGAACTCATAGACACCCCTTCTGTGAAGGCGCATACGGAGGCCGAATCACAACCCGCTGCGTTAGCGAAAGGATTCGATCCGTCCCCCGCTACCGCACTGGGCTTAGACATCACTCCTCGCGATGCTGATCCAGAGCCACTCACGAGCCAGCAAATTGCAGACTTAAAGCTCTGGATGCGTGCGCCGCTCATCGACTGCACAGCCAGTTTCTTGACCGTCTTAATTTTCAGCACTGCGTTTGTAGCTTCGGGACACCTGATCCTGGCGCCTCAACACCAAATCCCGGGCGACGGCAGCTTTCTTGGCTTCCAAGCTCAGTTCCTTACGCGCCTGAGCCCTGGACTGTACCCGCTGTACGTCATCGGCACGTTCTTGACGATGTTTGGCACGCTGTACGGGACAATTGAGGTGGCGCCTGCCATCCTGCGCGAATGTTATCGACTGCTGCTCGTAAAACATCAGTCCATCTCGACTGCGGGCTTGCGCCAGGTGGGACTAGCCTGGACAGCCGCTGGAGCGGGCGCGGTGTTGCTGCTGAGTTTTTTCATCCAGTGGTCGGGAGGTCCAGACCGTCCACCGGGACTGACTGGAGTGTTGGTTCCGGCAAATCTCTTCACTGGAGTTTTGTCGTGCGGCATCATCTGCTTGCTGAATCCATGGATCGACCGGCGGCTACCCACGGCCTTGGCACCCGGCTGGTGGTTAGTAGCGATGAACCTGATTGCAGGCTGCGCATTCTTTGCGTTGGGCATCAAAGGCTATTGGGATTACGGCGGAGTTGCCGCACTCTGGATACTGGTGGGGACCGTATTGGCCGGTTTTGGCTTGGCCTGGGCGCTGCGGAATCGCCTGTGATGGCCACTTTATCGGCGGATGCTATTGCACAGCACTAGGCATCTCGATCACGATTTTTAAGCAATGATCAGCCCGGGTGCGGTGCATGTCGTATGCTGTCAGCACATCGTCAAATGACAGTCGATGCGTAATCAACAGCTCGGCTAGCGACGAATCCTGATTAATCAATTCGATCGCTTGACGACTGGACGCTTGATTGTCCTCTTCAGTTGCTCCGACAATCGTCGTGGCCTGACAACATTTGTGGAAGAACAGTTCAAAGTTGAAATCCATGTGCTGGCAACGCGGATAGCCGAAGAACAAGATTTGCCCGAACTTTTTGACCAGTTCCAACGACAGATTGATGGACTGAGTCTCTCCAGCCGCTTCGACAACGATGTCCGGCAAATGGCCACCTAGAATTTCGTGCAGCCTCTCGACGGGATCGGTCTGCGCGTTGTTGATTTGGTGCGTCGCGCCGAAGCGCTGCGAGTACTTCAGTCGATGCGGATCGGCATCGAGAGCAATTACCTGAGCGGCACCCATGCGCCGCAGGATAAAGTTGAACCACAATCCCGCCGAGCCTTGACCGAGAATAGCCACACTACGCCCCATGACGTTCGGTAAACGCTGAGCGGCATACATGACAGTCCCCAGTTGCTGGGCTTGTAATAATACCTCCAGCGGCTTGCCCTGCGGAAGCGGGATGACGAGATGTTCGGGTGCGAGGTAGTATTCGCACATAGCTTGATGTTCTGGAGCCAGTGCTAACACGCGATCACCCACGGAAAACGGCGAATCATCATTGGCTACCTCGTGAACCACTCCGACCATTTCGTGTCCTGTCGTGCCAGGTGGAAAGGGATAACTGGATGGTGGAGCAAAATGAAGCATTCGAATATCGCTGCCGCACAGCGACACATGCGAGGTGCGAACGACCACAAAGCCGGGTCGCGCTTGCGGCTGGGGCGCTTGAATGAATTCGGCCCGGCCGCGGGCCACTACCTGAACCGATTTGATGATGCTGACTCCGGTGTACCTGGTTTTCCGATGATCGTTTCACGCCTGTGTTGAGTCGGCGCGGAAGAATGCCAATTGCAACGAATTGAGTTTTGTTACTAACGACAAATGTGCCTTTCACAGCCAATCTGTATCGGTCTTGCGTGTTCTACCCTACGAATCGCGCGAACCACTACCTGAATTTTCGTCGGACCAAGGAGCGAATCGTCGGGATGGATCAATGGCACGCTGAATTTTACTAGCTAGCTCCTGCCAGCGTCGCTGACCCAAAAACAGCCTGTTGGACCGACCACGCACGGCGACCCCAGACAAATTCAATTCCCGCAAGCCTTCATCTAACTGAGAAATCTGCGAACCATACACCTTGGCCCATGTAAGTGTACCACCGCCACAATGTCGATGATCGTGCAGCATGCAGCGCTCTAATAATTGGCTAAGTCGCACCAGCACATCTGGCGACACAGCCATGCGCACCAGCACGGCATCCTCGGTTGGCAACGACTGCAACCATTGCCGATCGGCTTGTCTTTGCTGTTCATGCTCGTGATGCATCAGGACGCGCGATTCTTGCTGTATTAATTGCTGCAGTCGACTTACGGCTCCATCCAGCGAGCTGCTCGGGGCCGCCAAGCGAAGTGACAATTGATGATTGCTGTCGATGTCCAAGCCCGCGATGGGAAAGGGCTTGGCTTGAATTTTCGCAGCCAAGTGAATTGCCTGTTCGAGGGAGCCGTTTTCGATTACCAGAGTTGCATGTCCTTGTGGGGCTGGAAACACTTTCAGGGTGGCTTCGACCAAAATTCCCATGCGACCGAGGCTGCCCACCATCATCTTGGGGATATCAAATCCGGCAGCGTTCTTAACGACTTTGCCGCCTCCGCGAACCAAGTCCCCTAAACCATCCAACAGCGCCACTTCCATTACAAAGTCGCGCACGCCACCATACAGCAGCCGATCGGGCCCGCTGATTCCGCTGGCAATCGTGCCACCCAGAGTTGCACCGGCCTCCACGAACAGCGGATCAAACGGCAAATACTGGCCATGCTCGGACAATGCTGCGGCCAATTCCTGGATGCTGGTTCCAGCCAACGCAGAGATTAGAAACTCGCCGGGGTCGTAGCTGACGACGCCGCGTAGATTGACTAACTCGCAGCAGGTGACTTGATCGTCCAATCCCGTCAGACACTTGGTGCGGCCTCCCACTGGCATCAGCGGCAACCGGTCGCCACCGCGAATGCGTTGCTGAAGTTCTACAACCAACGACTGATTAGCGATATCCATGAATTGCCAATTGCCTTGAGCTATCTATCTGCGGTCGGAAACTGGGGGTCTGCCATTGTAATAGATGGCATCCGTTTGTGACTTGCCAGTCAGGCGGCCAGTAAGCGATAATTCTGACAGCCCTGGCCGCGCGCCAGAGCGTGGATGGCACACAACCACTCACTGCCCAATCCACCGGCTCACAAATTTTTGAAACCAAAGCAGCCTATTGAATCCTAGCCCGCTGTGAGAGCGAGGGGGGAACCCGACCGTCCCTCGCTGAAGCACCGGGTTGTGCGATCCCCGCCACAATCTTGTCATGCCTATTCGCAATCTCGTCACCTTGCTGATCGTAACCGTAGTCTGTCTGGCCTGCGCCTTGCAAGCCAGAAACTTGAAATATGGCGGTAAAATTGGTCGTGCCATCCGCCTGCTGGACGACAATTTTGTCGAATCGGTTGATCCTCAAGAGCTGTACGCTGCCGCCATGCAGGGCGTGGTCGGCAAATTGGACGAATTCTCTGAGTTCATTCCGGCGGATCGCTACAGAGAATTTCAGTCGCAGATCGAGCAGAAATTTGGTGGCATCGGCGTACAGATTGAAGGACCACCTGCCGTGCGGCGACTAACGGTTGTTACGCCTCTACCGAAGACGCCCGCCTTCAACGCCGGAATGCAAGCCGGAGATACTATTCTAGAAATCGACGGTCAATCCACACAGGATCTGACGCCTGCCGAAGCCACCAAATTCATGCGCGGCCCGGTGGGTACAACAGTCGAATTGTTGCTGCAACGTATGGATTCATCGGAAACCGTTCGATTGAAAATCCCCCGAGCCGACATCGAAATCGACAGCGTGTACGGCGATCGCCTGCGCGGCGATTCGACGTGGGATTATTTTTTACCTGAGGACCCGCGCGTCGCCTACATTCGCATCGCCATGTTCGGAGATCGCACGACCGACGAATTTTTGGAGGCGCTGAAGCGCGTTCGCGAACAAGCTGCCGCTCTAGTTATCGACCTACGATTCAATCCTGGTGGCATTTTGACCAGTGCAGCTGATATTTGTGACATGCTGTTGGATGAGGGCGTGATTGTACGCACGCAGGGTAGACGTTGGATGTTCAATAGCACCTATTCAGCATCTCAAGGCGTCGAACTCGATCCGGCCATACCTATAGTAGTACTCATCAATCAAGACAGCGCCAGTGCCAGCGAAATCATGGCGGGTTGCTTGCAAGATTTAGGACGCGCCCAAGTCGCTGGCAATCGCTCGTATGGCAAGGGCACTGTGCAACAGGTGTTTGAACTGGAAAGCAATCGGACGGCACTCAAGTTCACTACTGCTCGATTCATGCGGCCCAGCAATCGCAACATTCATCGCACTCGCGAAATGACCGACGATGATTTTTGGGGGGTGGTTCCCGACCCTGCCTTGACGATGTCGCTGGACGAACCACAGCAGATCTACCTCAATCGGCGCTGGATCATGCGCAGCGACCCACGCCTCAGCAGTCGCCAACACCAGCCGCCTGAGCCAGCGTTTGCTGCCGACCCTCAACTCAAGCTGGTGGTTCAGCACTTGCAGCGCCAGTTGGACATGCAGCGGGTTGCCTCGCCATGAGCCTGCTGATCGTCGGTTGTGGGTACGTTGGTAATGAACTCGTCCGCTGGTTGACAAGCAGCGGTTGGCCCAGCTCTAGCATTTTCACATTGACGCGGACGCAGCAACGAGCCGTGCAGCTAAAGCAGTCGGGAGTAACTCCCGTGATCGGTGATTGGCTGGACTGTGCATCGCTGCCTGAATTGCCGCCGGTCGCACATGTGCTGGTTAGCGTACCGCATCGCGCTGTCTCGACCGCCGCCCTGAGCCTAAAACCAACCCCTGACGACTATCAGCATGTCGTTGGCCTGCAGAATCTTCACCAGCGATTGACTGAACGAACGACGCCTCAGTGCGCCGCACCACATTGGATCTACTTGAGTACAACTGGAGTTTACGGCCAAACGGATCCGGGCGATCGAGTTGATGAGGACTCGCGGGTTTCGCCGCTGCGCACGGGGGCACGCATAGCATGGTCAGCAGAACGCTGGTTCAACGAGCATCGACGGCAGTGCCCCTCGACCGTTCTCAGACTGGCTGGAATTTACGGCCCTGGTCGTATACCGCTCATGGACACATTACGAGGTGGACAACCACTGGCTGGACCTGCCGAGGGGCTGTTGAATCTGATTCACGTCACCGATATTGCTCGCGCCATTGATTGGCTGATCACCGCCGAGAATCCGCGCTCGTTATACCTTCTATCCGATGGTCATCCCGTAGCTCGTAGCGACTTCTACGGCTACATAGCAAAAATGCAACAACTACCTCCTCCGCAATTTGCTCCTGCAGAACCCCTAGCTCCTGGTTCACGACGCGGCGGCAACAAGCGCGTCGATGCCAGCCGATTCTGGACCGATTCTGGATTGACTCCCATGTACCCCGATTACCGTAGCGGATTGACGGCAATCATACAGTAGTTGTCAGCCGCCGCGCGGTATTCCTGCCAGAACCCCAATAGCAAACTTATCAGCACGATAAGCAGAATGATAATTGCGTCAACAGAATCCTGCAGAAAGCAGGACAACGAAGCCGCCCTAATCAGTATCAACGTGACAGGACTTTTCAATTGATTCAAAAAGCAGCGCAATGGCGAGGACTGCCACCGCCTGAGTGCTTGATGCGATCTGTGATCCAACGCGCCAAAGCTTCGTCACTGCTCAAACCGCCGTCGTTTGATCCCAGCGCCGACGTGAGCTCTGTGCCGCGTTGACTCTAATAGTTAGCAAACTTCGAGCCCATGCTTCAAACACAACTCAAGCTCAATAATGAAGCTGGGCAGTTGTTGGACGAGCCATAGGTCGATGAAGGATGTTTATGATAGCCAGTGCCAGGTAGAGCAAAAACATCGAGCTAGGCTCGGGGACCATACTGTAACGCAGGTCAACGTACGAATCACCATAAATCAAATCCCAGTAACCTTCAAGCTCTGGCAATGACAGGTGATGGAATTGCCCCAAGACCTTGCCATTGTTCGTGGCATCGATCAATCGGAACATATCTCCGGTCTGTGGAAGATAGTCCCCCAGTAAGCTCACCAGCAACTGTCCATCGAGGTGGACATAGTTCTGGCTGCGAAGCTGATCGTGTTGCGTTCCCGGCATAAGCCCACCGAGCTGAAGTATGAGGTTGCCGGTCTCGTATTGAAAGAACTCACCGGATAGATCCATAGTGCCAGTATTGTCATCATGGCCGACCACCAACTGGCCGTGATTCTCCAGCAGGTTGATGAAGGCTCCGTGACCACTGATAGTGCCATGATTGACCAGTCGGGAACCTTGTACCGAAGGCCGTGTATGGTGGACCCAATTGAGATTGAGCCGGCCCTTTTCAGTAATTGACCAATAACTGGGCAAGTCAAGCCCGCTCTGATTGTCAGCTCCGATCAGCACGTCCAAGTGGCCACTGTTCAGATCAATGGTGTCTCCAAAGCCTTCCACTGTCGGTACGCCCAGTTGATCTGGCAGCCCGATGCGACCGGCGCGAATCGTCAACGTGGTCTGCGGATCGACGCGGGTTGAGGAATCGGTAATGGTCGAAGCATCCCAATTGAAATATCCGGTGGTAATGGTCGTGTTTCCCGTGACATGAGATTTGCCGTAGGTCTGGAAGAGCGTTTCCTGAGTCAGTGCAGTTGACGTAGTAACACTGCCACCTTCGTAGGTCAATTGCTGGCCTAGCATATTCATGGTCACAAAGGACCCAGGACCTCCGTCTAGATTCAGTGTAGACCCCTGGCCAAACACGAAGTCAGAGTGAATCGAGGCCGTGCCCTTTTTAACATCGATCAGTCCCTCATTCCTGAGCAACGAACCTTTGATGCGCGACTGATCATACATGTCGATTTGCCCGGCAGAGCCCCACTGCGGCCAGATGGGCGAGTTGATGGTCATATTCAATTCGGCATTGTGTCCAATCTGCAAGTCTCCACGGAAGCGATTATCATCGTTGATAAACGAAGTCGTCAGCGTCCATGTTTTGTGGCCTCCAATTGTGAGCTTATTGTTATCATCCTTTCCGTCCAGGTCGATGCGCCCGAAAGTCATTCCGACATTGGCGTTGATAGCCACGGGAGCGTTGTATACGAGTGTGCCAGCCGACGAGTATGAATGAGAGAGTGCCCAATCGGAAGCACCTCGAAAGTCTATTGTTCCACCGGACTTGATTGCAAAATCTCCTTCCGCCACCACAATATTATGGAAGTCGATGATGGCGTAGACGTCCGAATCAACTTCCGTGTTGCCTCGCATGATGAGTGCATTCGCAGGGTGAGTGGACATAAGCACAGCAGACTCGGTGTTCTGTGCGCCAGCCTCAAAATATGTCTTAGAACCCTTGTCCAAATACAGGTTGCCGATGTCTTCTTTGAAGTTGATCGAGCGACCTTCCGCGACTCGCATTTTTCCGACGAACTTCTCGAAGTCGCCGGCGGCAAAGACCAAGTCTCCGGACAAGGCTTCGATACTGCCGAAATTGTTAGAACCACTGAGATTCATCTTGGTCGAAGCGTTCGAGTCGACGACCAATGTGCCTCCCTTGGCCGAGATTCGGCCATTATTGTCCAGCTCTTTCTGAATAGAGAGTTTACCGTGACCTTGCAGCGCGACGCCTGGATCGGCGATCAACATTTGAGTTACGAGATGTCCGCCGTCAAGAGTGACTTTGGAGCCTACGGTATCCAATGCCAGGATGCCTCCGATATTTGTGCTGCTCTGTGGCTTGACAATTATCTCTGACTCCCCATCGACTAATGCATCACTGACTACATTGAGATCACCGAACACCGTCAGCTGTGCCGCACCTGACAGGTCCAGCGATTTTGCGTTAGCTGGTAAGGCTGCCACCACCTCATTGCCAAATCCAATTCTGACGTGCTGCGTCAGATCAGGTGTTTGACCACCGATCCAATTGAAAGGAGTAGACCAGTTGTTATCTGAGGGCGCAAGAGCATTGCGAGAAAAATCTACTCGATCCAGATGAACGGAGGCGGCACCCTTTTCGTGGGCATTTACCAATACATCTAATGCGCTGGGCAGGATGCGCGTACCGCTCGTCAAGGTCGTATACATCAGAGACTCTTCAGGCATGATGTGCCCTTCATTTTCACGGCGAACCTTCACGCCGCTGCGCATTCCAATCCATGGGTCTGGTATAGGAACATCGGGAACAAGTGAATTAAAGCCAATGCCCGATAAATGTCCCATCTCGTGAAGCATGACCGTCAGCAGGTCAGACCGATTTGTCGCCGAGTCAGAACTTGCGGTAGCCGTGTAACCGTATTCGAGTTCATTAGGCGGATTTGTTCCTGCAAACCACTGGTTCTTATCTGCGAAGTCAAGGCTGTCGACGTAACTAGTTTGAAACGGTCCGAATTCTTCGTTGACCAAGGGGGTTGGATCGATGAACCACTGAGCGTTGATTCTGAATTTGATCGAGCCATCGAAATTGTTGGCCACAGCTAACGCAGGACCGTCGAAATCTTCCCAGTGAATGTTCCAGTGGTAGGTCTCATTTCCGGGGCGTAGCGACATCCACATTGTGGCGGCCGCCTGAGCAATCGATGCCAACTTGCTTCCGTCTGGATCATACGAGGGATTGTTTTGCGGATTATCAATCGTAAAAGTAATGTCGATCGCCCTGACAGGCATCGCCGCTTGCAAATACAGGGCTAAACAACCCGCCAATCGGAGACATAATCGAAATGAGAGTCGTATCATGTTTTCGCTTTCAAATTCAGTATTGACTGTACTAAGCAGCGAGGTCTCCTGGTCACCGTCACCATTCCATCTGCTTCTCCGAAGGAGTGGGGCGGCATTAAGCGAACACCCGGTCGCCGTTCCCACGGTTGCTTCAGCCGAACATTGCCCATCTGCTATATGACATAGCGAAATTCGCTTACCAATCCGCCTCAGAAGGTGAATAGATTTCTGAAAACGTGCAAATGTCAGTTCGCCGGGCGCGCCTTATCAACTAACGCGAAGAGACCTGTCTGGCTAAGACAATGGCGATTGCCAGCGTTCTTGCTGAGATAGATGCCCAGCGATTAGGGCGGGCAATTGCCGTACTTCGCAGAGCCTGTGGTACAGAATGAAAACGAAGATGGATTGCACCCCCAATTCAGTTCGCCTGCCGAGCAACCGTTTTAGAGGATTTTGGCCATTAGCGATGCTATACTGAAGGTAGATCTAGGACATCGATACAGCGGAATGGGGCAATGCTCTTCCAGCAATTCACCATACTCATGGCGTATTCTGCGACAATTGGAGTTTAGAGGAATGGAAGATGTCCACCGAATCCAACAATGGCTCAGCGAGGCTCAGGCTGGGTCGAACGATGCTCTAGGACAGGCTTTGGAGGCGTGCCGTGCCTACCTGTTGCTGGTCGCCGAGCGCGAACTGGACCCGGCTTTGCGCGCCAAGGGCGGCGCATCCGACATTGTTCAGGAAACCTTTATCGAAGCTCAGCGGGCGTTCTCGCGCTTTTCGAGTACCTCCCATGATCAATTTCTGGCTTGGTTACGCGCGATGCTGCTGAACAATGTCACCGATTTTCGTCGCAAGTATAGAGGCACACAAAAGCGGAATTCGGATCGCGAAGTGGCCCTCGATGCTGGTCCATCTTCCTCCGATTGGCGCAGTCGGTTGGCGTCGGATGCCCCAACGGCCAGCGGTGAGTTCACGCAACAGGAAACACTACTCGAGATTCAAGCGGCTTTGGAGCAATTGCCTGAGGATTATCGACTAGTGATTGCTTATCGTTACGAAGAGAACTGTTCCTTTGAAGAGATTGCCCTGCGAATGCAGCGGACCCCTAACGCCGTCCAAAAACTATTTGCCAGGGCCATCGATCGGCTGCAGGCGATGATCGAGCGCGAGTTATGATGGACGACACTCATCTTTCGGACGATGAAGTTCGACAATTGCTGGAATGGGATGAAGCCCTGGCCCGCGGCGCAGACGCTCCTGCCAGTCATACGCCCCCCGCTGCAGGCGACTCTCGGTTAGTAAAACAGATCCGCTGCATGAAGTTATTGCGCCAGGCCTGCGGCAGACGGGTCTCGATCATTGCTGGCCAGCACGACCATCGCAAGACGCTGGCAAACTCGACGGCGTCAACCGTAACCCCTCTGGCAGCCGACCTGCCGAGTCTGGCGTCGAACTCGTTCCCCGCAGCCTTGGGCAAGTATGAATTGAGGGATGAAATTGGGCGAGGCGGTTACGGAGTCGTCTTCCTGGCCTATGACCGAACGGTGAGCCGCGAAGTGGCTTTGAAGGTTCCTCATGCCGGAGTGCTGATGCGCGAGGAATTGCTGATGCGCTTTCGCATCGAAGCCCGAGCTGCCGCAGTGCTCGACCACCCCAATATTGTGCCGGTGTACGATGCTGGCAATATAGGTCCGGTCGCCTATATTGCCTCAGCCTATTGCCCGGGAATCAGTCTGCACGAATGGCTGAGCGAAAACTCTTCACCCGCCGCTCCGCGACAGGCAGCCGAATTGGCGCTTTGTCTGGCCCAGGCGATTCAGCACGCCAATGAGCGCGGCGTGTTTCATCGCGACTTGAAACCAGCCAACATTCTGCTTCAGCCCATTAAAACGTTGTCTCCGCACCTGGATCAGAATCATGCAGCGCGACGCGCCCAAGCGGTGGCGGTAGCTCGGCACAGTGCGCTATCAGCTTTGATTCCCAAGATAACAGATTTTGGATTGGCCAAGTTGTTGGACCAGCCGCAGGCAACGCTCAGTGGATCGATCTTAGGAACGCCGGCATACATGGCACCGGAGCAGGCCAGCGGACAATCCAAGACATCGACATCGCGAGTCGATGTTTATGCTCTGGGGGCCATCCTGTATCAGCTTCTTTCCGGCAATGTCCCGTTCGAAGGGCAATCTCCATTAGAAACGCTTCACCGAGTTATCCATGAGTCTCCGATGCCTATTCGTACACTTCGGCCCAGTGTTTCGAAGGACCTGGAAACCATTTGCCTGAAGTGTCTCGAAAAAGATCCTGGACAGCGGTATACATCTGCCGGGCAATTGGCCGAAGACCTTCAGCGGTATTTGAATCATGAACCTATTTTAGCAAGACCTGCGTCAGCCTCCGAACAATTGCTCCGACTTTTTCGTCGCAAGCCACTGGCTAGCAGCCTAGTGGTGGCGCTGGCCTGTGCCATTGTGATCGGACTAGCCACCGTTTCGTTTCTGTTGAAACAATCGGAAGTGCGGCGCGTGCAGATACAACAGGCACTAAACGAGACCGCGGCGGCAAATGAATTGGCCAGTCAGCGGCAACGCATTAGCCAAAAACTATTGTATTTAAACAGCATATCGCTGGCTGACCGAGAGAGCACTGTCAATCTGTCCCATGCTCGGCAGGAGTTGATCAAGTGTGATCCGCAGCTGCGCCATTGGGAATGGGATTACCTATGGAAGAAATGCAATCCGGAGCTGTTGGACCTTTCGGGCCACCGCCAGGCAACTCGCGTCTGCCGTTTCAGCCCGGATGGGAAGTTGATCGCGTCTGGTAGCGGCAGTTGGGGACTACCTCAGGCGGGCGAGGTCATTGTCCGTGACAGTCAGACTGGTCGTATCATCTGGGAATTCAATGAGCATATTGGGCAGATTACGGGCTTAGCGTTTCACCCACATCACCATTGGCTGGTCTCATCGGATCAAAGCTGGCGCAGCGATCAGCATGGCAAGACTGTAGTCTGGGACCTGGAGAATGGGCAGTATGTGACCGCGCTGCGACTGGCGCGCAGCACCCACGACGTCCAGTTTGACCCCAGCGGAGATTATCTGGCTACGGCAGGTTTCGATGGTCGCGTTAGAATCTTCCGCACAGAAGGTTGGCGGCTGGTGCGGACGATCGTGCATCACAACAATAGCGTCCACGAAATCAGTTTTCATCCCTCCGGCAAGCTGCTGGCTACGGCCGGGCGCGATGGACGGATGGGTGTATTCGAAGTTCAAACTGGCAAATTGATCTACGAACAAGATGATCTCAACGACGCTCGCTGCGTCTCGTTCAACGCCGATGGATCGCTACTGGCTTGCTCGACCTTCGATGGATATTTGCTGATTTGGAGAACCAGCGATTGGAACCTCTTGGCCAGACGTTACTCTTCATCGGGCAGAATTGGCAGCATGTCATTCTGTCCTGATGGTGACTCTGTGTTGGTCACCACGCTCAGTGGCTCCACTGAACTATGGAATGCATTGACCGGCCACGTTAGCTTCTCAGTTCCGGGGCACTATCCGGGTACCCTTTACGCTACGACTAGCCCGACAGGAGATCTGATCGCGACTTGTGGCTTCGATGCTCAACTGAAAATCTGGAGCTTGACATCCAACTCAGACTCGAAGGTGTCGCGTGTGCAAAACGCGTATGTCAGTGATGTTGTAGTCATTCCCGGCACCCGAGCAATTGCTACTGGCGTTACCAAGAACCTGTCGTTTGTGGGAGCCGGAGACGGCGACTATGCAATTCGAATCTTTGATCGGGCAGAGGGAAAGATCACACGATTACTTGCTGGTCACACTGACTGGACAACCAAGTTGGATGTATCGGCAGACGGCCTTTACCTCGCGTCGGCCAGCCTGGATGGTAACGTCAAGCTCTGGCAGATCGAGACGGGCGAGTGTCTACAAACCTTCATCGGTCATCATGGCCCAGTAACCGATGTGGTCTTCGGATCGTCCACTGTACTCGCTTCAGCCGGCCAAGACGGCTCCGTTAAGCTGTGGCATACGGAAACCGGAGAAATGATCGCGGATCATTCCTTTGGCAAGGCCCCCGTTACCAGCCTAGCTGCTGCACCGGCCACAGGCTGGCTCGCGGCTGCCAGCCAATCTGGGCTTATCGAAGTGTGGAACTTGCAGTATCCCGATCTGCGCTTGAGCTGCAGTGGTCACGAAGGCATTGCCCCTTGTCTCAGTATGACCAAAGGAGGTGAACGTCTGGCGGCCGGCAGCAATTCGTACAGCATCACTTTATGGGATATTCCCAAAGTAGAGGCGGTAATTGCTCACGGTTCCATGACCCAAGTAAATAAACGACTTACCTGCCAGCTTCCCAGTCGCGAGGTCAAGGACTTGCAATTCCTGCCGGATGGCCAGCGATTGGCGTATGCCTGTACAGATTTCAGGGGTACCGCTGCTCTTCGCATGATCGATACTGAGACTGGCAAGGAAGCGCTGCAATTGGCATCCACAGGCCAAACTGTGGCAGCTGTCACCTACGATCCGCAGCAACAGGAACTAGTCTGGGCTGTCAACAACTTCGTGCATCTGATCGATGCACAGCTACCGACTCTGACTGAACGTTGGCAGCGTCATTCAAGTGACAGGCTGCGGTGGCATGCAAGTCAAGCTGATTCAGCGGAACGGCAGCAGCGAGCCTACAAGCTAGGCTGGCATCTTACCCATTTGATTGCGGCTGATCCAACGAATGCTCGACACTACTTCAGACGAACCGGTGCCTATGCGGCCCAAGAACAATGGGATCTAGCCAAAAACGACTTACAGAAACACTTTGAACTTGCTGGAGCCTCTGACGAAGCACCGTTTTACTTTGGATTACTAAGTCTCGCGCAGGGCGACTTGGTCGAATTTCATGACGCTTGTGACGAACTGATTCAGCGATTAGCCACCAGTAATATCGCGCGTGATGCCAACGCTTTGGCCTGGGCTCTGGCGCTGATTCCCGAGCGCCGTCAGGATCTAGAATTGATGGAGGAGCGTGTTGACTTCGCGTGCACCAAGACTCAGTTCGAATCGATCCGGCACCTGTCCTACAACACGCAGGGGTTGGTGTTCTATCGCGCTGGAAAGATGCCGCAGGCTCTGGAATCCGTTAAGAAGTCGATTGAACTGAAAAACGGCAGTGCTCACGAAGCCGATTGGATATTACTGGCCATGATCCATCACGCGCTTGGAAACATTGCCGAGTCGCGAAAATGGCTGCAGGTGGCTGAGCGCAGCCTTGACCAGGCCGTATTTATCGGCAGCCCGGCATCGAAAGCCTATTCACGCAACTGGTTCAATCGCTATCAAATGCAGTTGCTTCTACAGGAAGCTCGAAAGTTGCACCAGTGAACCTGGGCGTTGACCGTCTTCGTCATGGGGTCGGTTGAATTGTTGGTGCGATGCCGCTTTGATGTTTACTCGTATTCCCATTTCATGACTCAAGGGGCATCCATCTGGCGTCGGAACTATTT
Source organism: Pirellulaceae bacterium (assembly GCA_019636385.1). Lineage (NCBI taxonomy): Bacteria > Pseudomonadati > Planctomycetota > Planctomycetia > Pirellulales > Pirellulaceae > Pirellulaceae bacterium. The sequence continues at coordinate 1,366,224 of JAHBXT010000001.1, forward strand.
CCATTGCTGTTGATACCGGCCCAAAGTTTGTGCATGAGTCGACTGAGTGGCCAAATTACCCATTGCAGCCGGACTAAGATCTCCAAGCACTAAGCCACTAACGCAACAGATTAACAAACAGAGGATTCGCATGGAGAACACCTACGCAGACGTGAGTGGGTCAGCAGCCACCTAGAACAACCGCTCCCCAGGGTCGTACGCCCCGAGTATCCTTACTATGATTCCATGCGCTACTCAGAGACCACCCATTCAACCACCACCAATGAGAAAATATCGAAGCGACCACTGCTTCTGGATTCTGGAACAGAACAGCTGCTGGAATCCTATCAAGGTTCCGCAGGAATTTGCACGCCTAGCTGCTTGGACCATTGTTGCAAATAGCTGAAATCCAAAGCCGCTCGATTGACTGCCAGCAACTCGCCAATATCTGCCAAGTCGATCAACCGTCCAGCCATGGCCTTGAAAGTATCAGGTCCTCAAAGGCTAGCACCTGCACGCTGGCGTGCACGTGTGCAATGTGACATCACCGACGGCGCGCGAAGGCTTGTGAAAAGTAGCTAGAGTCATCCAGCAACAAGTCGACATTCACTTCGATGTAAGCCTCCGGTATCTCATACTTCCACTGATAAACCTGTATCGCACCGAGCGCCTTGGGGCCACCAGAATTCTTCGACCGCAAACCTCCGGATTGCAGGGATTGATCGAGTTGTTGTAACGCGTTGGCCTTGGGTACCAGTACGGCCAAATCAACATCTCGGGTGCTTCTGGTATAACCCCAGAAGGAAACAGATAGCCCACCCCCAATAGCCTTGTGTGGAATATCCGCCGGTGTGGTCCACACGTGTTCTAAGGCAATCAGGAGTTGGAGGTAGGCATGGTGTTGTTACTGAGGAGGTGGCTGATTGGCTTGCTGTGCGCGACGCTGCTGGACTTCCATGATTTCTTGCCATGTGCGCTCTTGAGGCTCGCGATACCACTGGCGATAGGCTTGCGCCAGTTCACCGTCAGGACCTATCTTATGCCGCAGGCCGATCGCACATCTTTCGACGGTTCTTGCACAATGGTGGCTTCTCCTGTGGTTAGCAGCCCCGTGGTTACTGTGAATTGCCGCTTTGAGCGTCTGCGACTGCTGGCAAATCGAGCGGCGCGTAGTAGGGGCGGCCTTTCAATTCGGAGAGCTTTTTAAACCACATTCTATCGGCAGACTCAGGTTGGAACGCCCAGTGCTGGCGATGATAGTTCCAATTGTCGGGAGCAAGTGACTGAGCGGCTTTGAAGTATTCTGCCGAACCTGCATCGCCGGCCAATTGTAGGTGGACGGCCAATTTGAAGTTAGCCTCGGCCAATCCATACCGGTCGTCTTCGGACATCAACCGCCTGCCGATTTCTGCTGTAGAGAGCGCATAGGGGCTGCGGTCACCCTGTTTAACCCAATCCCTCAAGCCCTGGACATAGCTGCCACCGTCCACCTTGATGTTCAGCAGCGCTACCGGTCGCGAATATGCGACTTCAGCCGGACGGACGATCCGTCCAGCTTCGTCGATCCACACACCCATCGGCACATTGACCATCTGGAACAAGCTACTGACCACGTGTTGCCTGTCGATCAGCGTGGTGTAGGAAGCTTTGGCCTGATCGTAGTACTTGCCGCACGCGACTTCTCCCTGCGTGTCTTGAGCAACGGCGATGATTTCAAAGTTCTGGTCCCGCAACTCTTGGTAGATGGCCTCCCAGCCTGTCAGGTCGCCTCGACAGCGACACCAAGACGCCCAACTCAGCAATAGGACTTTCTTGCCACGAAAATCAGACAGTTTTATTAACTGGCCTTGACGATTGGGCAGCTCAAAATCCGGGGATTCGGCGGCAGTGCGCGGCGAGCCGATCGAGCCAAAGCTCCAGATGCGTCGCTGAATGTCAACCACCACCGGCTGCGTGAGGCTACGTGCCAGTTGTGTAAGATTCAAGAGTTCCATGTCATCCTTGATTTGCAACAACTCGGCATCCAGGTCGCGACGGATGAGAATGCACTTCTGGTCACTGCACAGTCCTTCGGGTTTGAGTACGTATCCAGTCACCTCGGTGACCTGCGCAGGGGTCAGCCACAAAGCCTGTTCGGTGTCGAGCGCCAGGTCGAGGGTGACAGTGCGGTTGTTGTAGAGCACCGTCCCTTGCGTTGCACCTTGAGAAATTCCTGCCAGCGACGCCGCCAGCCCGCACACGGCAAGAACTACCAACCGACTAGCATAGCGCAACATGATAACTCCTGGGGAGGGCGATTCCGCGAGCAGACCGCCGAACGAAGATGAAACGGATCGAACTGGACTTTAAACTTTGAACTTAGACCGGCGATCCACGCTCGCTGACGATCATTGTAACCGATGCGGCTCTCCTATGATTCCCATGCAGCGATGGCGAAGGATGCAACTTCAGCGATTTGCTTTATGGCGAGCGCGTGCTTAGTGATAGTGGAATCGGTAGCGTACGACCAACCGGCCGGTTACTTCGCCTACTGGCGTGATCTTGATACTGCTATTGATGGTATCGTGGGGTTGACTGTAACTCCAGTCAACAGCGTCCGAAATACGCTCAGGCGGTCCGCCATATACCGACACATCGACACTGCCGTTTAGCTCGCCTTTAATATGCACCGAGAATCTGAAGACTTGCCGGACATTGTCTACGCCGGGAGCAAACGCGGACAAAGGTCGAGCGTCGATCTGGCTAAAGTCAATGACTTCGTACTGTTGCCATCGACCAGCTCCGCGCCATAACATGGCGACCAACAGCCCCGCGAACAACAGGCCGCCGACAGCGATTACCACAGGATGTTCATTCAGACGCCCAGAATTCCAGGCAGCCCTCAAGCCAGTAGTCCGTTGATTGCGATACATAGTAGAATTCGAGATGCGTTTAGTAACCTAGCAGCCGTTAATAAGTCTAGCCCGTGTGTGCCCAGCCCCGCTGTGTGAATAGCACGCGGGCAGTTTAACTCATCCAAAGTCACGCTATTATAATTTCTCTTGAAACCTTGAGCCTCCCCACCAGCATTTCGCTTTTTCGTTAATTTGCGCTGCTGTCTTTCCATTTTACGCTGAACAAGAATACTGCCTTGATGAATACAAGTACTAACCGATTTCTGTTCATCCTGACTGTGCTTTACTTGACGGGGACTGTTGGGCTGATTGACGTGACACGGGCTGAGGAAGGCATGTATCCGATCAGCGAACTCGAGCGGCTGGACCTGGTGAGCTTGGGAATTGACTTGACCGCCGACGAGCTGTTTAACAGCCAGCATGTCAGCTTGGTCGATGGTATCTGCCGCGTGAACGGCTGCACGGGCTCCTTCATTTCTGCCGAAGGTCTGATCATTACCAACCACCACTGTGCATACGAAGCCATTCAGCAAGCCAGCACCCCTGATCGCGATCTGTTGGCAGATGGCTTTCAAGCCAAGACGCGGAGCGACGAAATTCCGGCAGCTGGTTATGTGGTGCGCATTACCGAAAGCTATCGCGATGTTTCCTCGCAAGTACTGTCGGTGGTCGAGCCTGGCATGAATTACTTGGCCCGAACGGATGCCATTCGCAAGCAGAGTCGTCAACTGGAGAAAGAGGCCGAGGCACAACACCCAGGGCTGCGCGCTGAAGTGGCCGAGATGTTCATCGGCAAGACCTATGTGCTATTCTTGTATACCTTTCTGCGCGACGTGCGATTGGTCTTCGCGCCACCGGCCTCAATCGGCAACTTTGGTGGCGAACAGGACAATTGGCAGTGGCCGCGGCATACAGGCGACTTTGCGTTGATGCGCGCCTACACCGATCCCCGTGGCGCTTCAGCGATGTTTGATGAGTCGAACATAGCCTACCGTCCCAAACGAGTCATTCGCGTCAATGCCAACGGGGCTAATGAAGGTGATGGGGTATTCTTGCTGGGCTACCCCGGACGTACGGTGCGGCATCAGACAGCCAGCTTTGTGGAGACTGAGCAACGCGTGCGGCTGCCACTGATCGTTGATTTATATGGCTGGCAAATGGACGAGCTGATCAATGCCGGAGCAAATGATCGAGCCGTTGAATTAAAAATGCTTAGCCGACTGAGGTCGCTGCAAAACGTCGAAAAACGCAGCCGGGGACAACTGCTGGGACTGGAGCGAGCGAACATTCTGGCCGCTCGGCAGCGCGACGAAGAACGGCTGGCCAAGTTCATTGCGGCTGATCCCCAGCGCGCGCGACGATTTGGTGGAGTGCTGCCAAAACTCGACGCCCTGTATCAGCAGCTTCAAGTCAGCCTGCCGCTGGAAATGCATCTGGAGCAATTGCGGACCGCTCCGCGGCTGATGGCAGCAGCCTGGTTCCTGTTCGATTCAGCTTCTGAACGCGCCAAGCCGGATGTCGAGCGCGAGCTGCCGTATGCCGACAAGAATTTTGATCAGACGGTGCAACTGGTCAGAAATTCGTTGCGCGATTTTCACGGGCCGACCGACCAGCGACTACTGCGTGGATTGTTGGAGAGACTGCACGCCATCGACAGGGCTCAGCCAGGCAATCAAGCCCAACCATGGCTGGTCGATTTACAGATGGTTGATGCTTGGGTGGACGTCAGTCAATTGAGCCAACCAGAATTCTTCGCACACTGCCTTCAACTGGACCCTGCAGCGCTAGCCAAACTGGATGATCCGCTGCTGCAGTGGATGCACCGCCTGTATCCGATCTTCATGACCATTCGTCAATCACACAAGACGCGGGAAGGACAGTTGGGAGAGCTGTATGGCGAACTGTTGGAAGTGAAGCAGGTATTCCAATCGACCGACTTCATTCCTGATGCCAACGGCACCTTACGGCTGACCAGCGGACGGGTTCGCGGTTACCACCCCACGCCGGACGTATTTCAACCGCCAGTTTCGACGTTTCGCGGAGCCTTAGAGAAGACGACCGGAGTTGAACCGTTCATAACTCCCGCGGTCGTCCTGGATGCCTGGCACTCCAGGCGATTTGGCAACTACACGCACCCGCACTTGCATGACATCCCGGTAGCCTTGCTGTACGACACCGACACCACCGGCGGCAATTCGGGTAGCCCAGTACTGAATCGGCTTGGTCAGTTGGTCGGTGTCAACTTCGATCGCTGCTTCGAAGCCACCATTAACGACTTTGCCTGGAACAAGGACTACAGCCGTTCGATCGGGGTTGATATTCGCTACGTTTTGTGGTTGATCGACATTGTCTACGGAGCAAATCATTTGATCGACGAGATTCAGGCGATCAATCGATAGGAATATATCAGTAGTCATTATCAGTAAACGATGAAAACTTGATTCGCCCAGTACCAGAACGATGATCGCTACCAATACGCACTGGCCCAACAGCCGACAGCCCTCGACGATGGCCTCATCGTCGAGGGGTTTGCTGAGATGTCGCCGACGACGCTCATTTGGATCATCAGAGAGGCATCGATGCATGTTCCATGGCTTGCGACTGGTGCGCTCTGGACTATCGAAAGCTATTCCAGTCGATATCCAGCTTGCGCATCCGTGCCCGCAACGTGTGCGGGTTGATTCCCAGTATCTTGGCGGCTCCCAGCTCACCCTCAATGCGTCCACGGCAGACGGTGAGCGCCTTCTGAATGTGCTGTCGCATGGCTTCGTCTAGATTGGCGATCGGAGCATTTACGACACGTGCTTTTCGCGACTGCAGAGTCTCATGACTTTCGGGAATTACTTCGTAGAAGGTGGGACCACTGTCGACTTCTGGTTGGGACTGTATGGACAGGCCTAGTGCTCCAGCGATATCTAGATGTGTGCCGCGTCCCAGAATCACGGCTCGATCGATAACAGCCCCCAGCTCTCTGACATTGCCTGGCCAATGATAATTGGCCATTGCCAGAAGATCTTCAGGCGAGGGAACAACCGCAGGTAGTCCGAAGCGTGCGGATGCTCGCAGTGCCAAGTGTTTTACAAGCATAGGCAAGTCTTCAACCCGGTCGCGTAGGCGAGGTAGAAAAATTGGAAACACATTGATGCGATACCATAGATCCTCGCGGAAGGTGCGCTCACGTACCATGTTCGATAGATCACGGTGAGTGGCGGCGACAATTCGCACATCAACATGGATTGTACTCTTACCGCCCACACGCTCTATTTGATGATCCTGCAAGACTCTCAGCAGCCGCACTTGAGCTGCCAGGGGCAATTCTCCGATTTCATCTAAGAACAGTGTGCCACCGTCTGCACGCTCAAACCAGCCTTGGTGTTGTTCCATGGCTCCCGTAAAACTGCCCTTCTCATGCCCGAACAATTGCGAGTCGATCAGCTCGGAAGGTATGGCTCCACAGTTTACGCGTACGAACGGACCACTGGCTCGTTGACTGCGTTGATGAATGGCTCGCGAAATCACCTCCTTGCCAGTTCCCGTCTCACCCAGGATCAAAACAGGCATGTCTGATTTGGCTACCAATTCAACACGCTCCATTACGTTTTTCAGTCCTCGATTGGCTCCAACAATCTCATCGTGAATTTGATGGCGTCCAAGTCTCTCCAGCAATATTCGCCGGTCCGCATCAGCCGCTTCGCGCAATACTTTTAATTCGTGTAATCTCAGGTCATTGGCCAAGGCCACTGCCAAGGGTTCGCACAGTTCGCGCAGTAACCTTCGCCATGTGCGTAGGTCGGCTTCGTCGGATAGCACCATCACCGCCAAACCTGCTACGGACTGACCGCTGGGTAATGGGCAAAGCAGGGTCGTTAAGCTCGGCTCAGGCACGACGATTCGAGACAGCTGCCGAAAATCGTCAGGCTTGTTTCCAATCAGACACTCTTGACCCTGAAGCAATTGCTGAACCACGAGCGTTTCGTCGTCATTCAACGTAGTGATCAGGGCCGGCAGGGGACTACCCATGACCGTCTCACACGCAACCGTTTCCAGTCGGTGTCCATCTTCTGAGAAACGATCCAACCGAATCGCTTGCAATTTACAGCGCTCAGCCAATAGACGACTAATAGTCTTAACGGAATCGGCCAACTCCAATTGACGCGATATCTCGCGCCACACCTCAAGCAACAGTTGGTGAATATCACTCAAGTTTCAACCCTTGACATAATACGAGACCCTTAACCCAGCAAATATAACGCCACAGCCAGCACATTTCACGGCTAACCATCATATAAGATGGCCAGAAATCTTGACAAAAACATGAGCATCAACGGGCACTCATCGCTTGCCGTTCAACGGAGTCATTCGGTGCTGGGAGCTGCAAACGAGCTGAGCGACCGCCTGCTGAAGCACACATGCGCAACAAATAGCTGGCTGTTGACGATCAAATGAGCATCTTACCATCTGTTAAATGCGATCGAGTTAACCTCCGGCACGCCGCCGGTTCCAGTTGACTGAACCGCGCCAAACTCACAAGCAATTTTGATACCAATTGACCATCCAGCAATTGGCACAGCAGTTGCTTCTCTGGACCGGTTCGGGCAGGGCACCGCTGACGGTATCGCGCTCTGACGATTCTAGCAGACTAGGGCCGTCAATCTGGATGCAGCCCTGAACTGAGCTGAGCAGAAGCAGCCTAGTGAATCAGTCAACAGCACGCACAACAAACGGGAAGTAGCATGATCGAATTCAGCAACCGGCCAACAGCCAGTTCATTATTGTACTTGGGAGCGAGCCTGCTCGCTTTCCTGCTAGGCTGCAGCAGCTCGTCGGAATCGGCAGATAGTCAGGACAGTAGCACTGCCTCGACCAAGCCCATTTCACTGCTGAATGTTTCATACGATCCGACCAGGGAGTTCTACCAGGAATTCAACGAATCATTTGCCAAGCACTGGCTGGAGCAACATCAGCAACGGGTAACTATCGAACAGTCCCACGGCGGGGCAGGCAAGCAAGCACGGGCCGTGATGGATGGCCTGGAAGCCGATGTGGTGACCCTGGCAATTGGCTACGATATTGACGTGATGGCCCAGCGAACCAGGCTGCTGGATACCAATTGGCAATCGCGACTGCCTCACAACAGTTCCCCCTATACATCAACGATCGTATTTCTGGTTCGCAAAGGCAATCCCAAGGGAATCAAAGACTGGGACGACTTGATTCGTGGTGACGTCAGTATTATCACGACCAATCCTAAAACCAGCGGCGGAGCCAGGTGGAATTACCTGTCGGCCTGGACTTATGCGCTTCACCAGGAATTAGGGGATCTAAGCCAACTGAGCACCGTACCTGCCGAAGATCTAGCGGCGGCCGAAAGTAAGGCTCGCGATTTTGTCGCTCAAATCTACCAACGAGTCCCCGTATTGGACTCCGGGGCAAGAGGCGCGACCAACACGTTTCTACAGCGTAAGCTCGGCGACGTGCTAATCACTTGGGAGAACGAAGCCTTTATGGCACTCAAAGAGTCTGCTGACGGTTCTGCGGAGATCGTGGTGCCTTCGATCAGCCTGCTCACGGAACCGCCAGTGGCTGTGGTTGACAAATATGTTCAGAAGCACGGTACAACACACGTAGCCCAAGCATATCTAAGACACTTGTACAGTTCCCAGGGCCAGCAACTTGCCGCCAAGTATTTTTTTCGGCCAACTTCCACGGAGGGAATTTCCGTCGAATTGCTGTCGCAATTCCCTGAATTGAAACTGGAAACGATCTCCAATGTTTTTGGCAATTGGCAAGCCGCACAGCGAACGCATTTCGATGACGGTGGCTTGTTCGACCAAATCTATCAGCCAACCGCCAAGTGATTGACTCAGGGAAGAAACACGGCGCGATGATGGGAGTTAGTTTCAAGCAATACAGTGTACTGCCAGGATTTGGTATCGCGCTGGGCTATTCGATGCTGTACCTGAGTCTGATTGTGCTGGTGCCCCTGGGAACCTTGGTTTTCCATGCGGGCACCTTGGGATTGGATCGCGTTTGGCAGATCATTTCTGAGCCGCGCGTCGTGGCCTCGTATCGCTTGACTGTCCTGACATCGCTGGCTGGAGCTTGTGTCAATGGTGTGTTTGGATTTGTGGTCGCCTGGGTTCTGGTGCGCTACCGATTTCCGGGACGACGCCTGTTAGATGCTGCGGTTGACTTGCCGTTTGCCCTGCCGACAGCAGTTTCTGGGATCGCCTTGACGGCCTTGTATTCACAGAATGGGTGGTTAGGCCGGTACTTTTATAATTGGGGGATCCCCACGGCGTTCTCGCCATTGGGCGTCGCGATTGCGCTGACGTTCGTTGGATTGCCGTTCGTCGTTAGAACACTTCAACCCGCTCTGGAGGAACTGGACCGTGAGACCGAGGAAGCTGCCGCCAGTTTGGGGGCGAATCGGCTGCAAACCTTTTGGCGAGTCATTCTGCCCACTGTTTTGCCGGCGTTATTGACCGGATTTGCGTTGGCGTTTGCTCGCGCTCTGGGCGAGTACGGATCGGTTGTGTTTATTTCAGGTAACATGCCGATGAGAACCGAAATCACTTCGCTGTTGATCATCACCAAGTTGGAACAGCACGACTCTGCTGGTGCGACCGCAATTGCGCTCGTGATGCTCATCTTCTCGTTTGCCATTTTGCTGACGATTAATATCTTGCAATGGTGGCTGTATCATCGGCGAACCACGGGAGGTACGTGATGTCATCGAACGCTACAAAACTTGGTGCTTCTGCCGCCTGCAAAGATCCTCTATGGTTGAAGTTGCTGCTGATTGGAATCTCGCTTGGTTTTTTAGGACTGCTGCTGATATTGCCGCTGTCGCTCGTGTTTATGGAGGCCTGTCGTGAGGGCTGGCAAACCTACGTACGCAGCATTCGAGATCCTGCGGCCATCTCAGCCATCAAGTTGACTCTGCTGACGACAGCCATTTCGCTTCCTCTGAACACCCTGTTTGGCCTGACAGCTTCCTGGGCCATTGCCAAATTTGAGTTTCGAGGCAAGTCCTTTCTAATCACACTCATAGATCTACCCTTTGCGGTTTCGCCGGTGATATCTGGCTTGATCTACATACTGATTTTTGGCATGCACGGCTGGCTAGGGCCGACACTGCTGAAACACGACATTCAAATCATCTTCGCAGTGCCTGGCATCGTATTGGCTACTTTGTTTGTCACCTTTCCCTTTGTAGCCCGAGAGTTGATTCCACTGATGCAAGAGCAGGGGACCGAAGAGGAACAGGCAGCGATCTCGTTGGGTGCCAACGGCTGGCAAACCTTTATCAGAGTCACCTTTCCCAACATCAAATGGGGCTTGTTGTACGGAGTGATCATCTGCAACGCGCGGGCCATGGGAGAGTTTGGTGCAGTATCGGTAGTCTCGGGTCACATACGTGGCAAGACCAATACACTGCCTCTGCACGTCGAGATTCTGTACAACGAATACAACGTGGCTGCTGCATTCGCGATGGCCTCGCTGCTGGCAATACTGGGCTTGATTACTTTGGTACTGAAAACCGTGTTGGAATGGAAAGTTCGACAGCAATTATCCGCTGGCGCATCATGATCGTGACTTTGCACGCGTTTGAATTGACTGTCGACCGTGTGCATCGCGCTGATCGCGGCCGGACTATTGTGCGAGCCAGAATGGAAAACCATCAATTATGAGCATCGAAGCGATCCACATCTCGAAGTCGTTTGGCAGCTACCAAGCTCTGCAGGATGTCAACTTGACGGTCCAGGATGGCGAGTTGATCGCTTTGCTGGGACCATCCGGTTCAGGCAAAACTACCTTGTTACGCATTCTGGCTGGATTGGAAGTTCCCGACCCGAGTGATCAAACTCGGATACTATTTCATGGTCACGATGTGGCGGATAACCGAGTCGGCGAGCGACGTGTCGGATTTGTATTCCAGCATTACGCTCTGTTCCGACACATGACCGTCTTCGAAAATATCGCCTTTGGCTTACGCGTACGACCGCGCAAATTGCGCCCCTCCCGTGATGCCATTCAGGCCAAGGTCCACAATTTATTGAAGCTGATCCACTTGGAAGCCTTTGGCGGACGCTATCCGACCCAGCTTTCCGGTGGTCAGCGTCAACGCGTGGCCCTGGCTCGAGCGTTAGCGATTGAGCCGCGCGTGTTACTGCTGGACGAGCCCTTTGGAGCCCTGGACGCCAAAGTTCGGCAGGGACTTCGGAACTGGCTGCGAAAGCTGCATCACGAATTAAACATGACTACCATCCTGGTTACCCACGACCAAGAAGAAGCCTTAGAGGTCGCTGATCGCGTAGTAGTGATGAACCAAGCTAAGATCGAGCAGATTGGCACGCCGGCAGAAGTGTTCCATCAGCCAGCCTCCGAATTTGTCATGGATTTTTTGGGCAATGTCAACGTATTCCATCAGCGCGTCCAGGTTCGTCACGATGGACCTGAGTCGCTAGCGCGCAGCCCTGGTCAAGCCAAGCAGAACGTAAAGTTCTATGTACGCCCCCATGAGATCGACATCAGCAGTCGGCCCTCCGAACGGGCCTGGCAGGGAAAAATCCTCAGAATCAATCCGGCCGGAGCCATGGCAAAGATTGCCGTCCTGAGTGAGACCTACGGTGAAATTCAGGTAGAGGTCCCTCAAGACAGATTTCGGTCGTTAGAGTTATCCGTCGGTGACGTGGCCTATATGACAGCCATACAGGCCAGATCATTCTCGGCAGATTATGAAATTTGATCTCTGTATTGCCAACGCTGAACAAGCTGACTTTGGGCCGTGGATAGCCCCTCGTCGTCACTGGTTCAATCCCAACCAATTTTCATCTCTGTGATTTCTTGCATTGTGCCATACCGTATTCGCGCGGGGTCGTTTAGTTTTGGAACCCGCTTGGCAATGCAATCATTGGAACAACATCCCGTGCTGCATGCGGTGCTGGCCGTTAAATGCGATGGCTGACCGTCCTATGTCATGGAGCCGCTTCTCTTGAGTATCTACGACTTGCAGTGTGGAGCCGCGTTTCTCCTGGGAGAATCGGTATTTTGCGAACAACAGAATTTTCTACTGCAATTGGCACGCCGATCGCTGAATGTTGTGAGGCGTAAGAGCGAGCTATCTGCTTGAGCGAGATGAGCGATCACCTACTCGTGGTCAACGGATTGAATTCGGGCTCGCTGCACAGCATTGATCGCATTTGGCCAGCCACTCGATTGCGTGCTTGATGAATTTTGCGAGCTGTAATCGACTGATCGCCAGACATTGGGGTCTTAACTGAATAGGAGGATATTATTTTGAAATTAACACTGTGTACCCACCGCTCAATGAAATACTGGCTGATAGTGACTATGGCATGTTTTACGGGCTGTAGTAATGAGCCTGCTCAATTGGTTACCCACACGGTCGAAGGACGTGTTGTTTTGGGGAAAACTCCAATCCGTGATGCAACGGTTGTGCTACATCCAGTTACCGAGTTGAGTGATGAAGCCATTCGTCCGCGAGCCTTAACTGACGCGGATGGTAAGTTTCGATTAACGACCTACAAGCAGCATGACGGTGCACCGGCTGGTGAGTATCGAGTCACCATTCAGAAGTGGACCACCGACAAGCCCGATGAAGGCCCAAAGAATCGACTGAACCCGAAACTCGCAGTGCCTGAAACCTCTGGTCTTACAGCAACCATTCAGGACGGAGAGAACAAACTGCAAGATTTTAAGATCAGTAAGTAGATGCTGGCTGATCACACGTTAAACCACTTTCGTGAGACTGCTATCCTGGCATCTCACGCGCATTAACCGACACTTTAACTCACAAAAGAGAGAATCATGGCCCGTTTTAAGTACCGTCCGTTCAATCAACTCAGTTCGAACAAGATGGGTTTCACTTTGGTGGAATTGCTGGTGGTAATCGCCATCATTGGAATCCTGGTGGGGCTCTTGCTACCCGCTGTTCAGGCGGCTCGTGAAGCTGCGCGGCGTATGAGCTGCCAGAATAACCTCAAACAATTGGGAATTGGCCTGCACAATCACCATGACACCTACAAGTACTTGCCTGCCAATGTTCGGCCCGATGCTCTGAGCACTGTGCGTGTTCGCTGGGCAACTTATCTGTTGCCGTTTATTGAGCAGGGCAATTTGTATAACCAGATTGACCAAACCAAGAATTGGTCAGATGCTACCGTTCCAACAGGTGGCAGATCCAATGCAGCGCTGTTTGGAACACGGATACCCTCTTATGAATGCCCTTCGGCACCCAACGGTGAAATTCTGGATGGAGCCCCCGCGCCCGAAACTTGGCAACGCATCGTTGCCAATGGAGACTATTCTGGTTTTTATGGTGTCGATCCCCAGTTGCTCACCTTGAATCTGGTCGATCAGGATTCTGCCAAAGTCGATAATGGTGGTCTGTCAAAGACTAAGAGACTGAATTTTGCAGACTTCTCGGATGGTCTTTCCAATACGTTGCAACTGACCGAATCAGCGGGTCGTCCCAATCGTTGGGTTCGAGGCAGACTCGTGATCACTGCGCAGGTCAATAGCAACGAACGAGTCAACGGTGGCGGCTGGTGCCGTCCGGCGAGCGAGCTGAACATTCTGAGGGGTGCGTCCAGTGATGGAAACACGATTCCAGGTCCTGCAGCAATCAATGTGACCAACGGAGAGAATTTGGGCACCTACCCACACCCGTTCTACAATGTCGATGGAACAGGTCAAGTCTACGCCTTCCATGCTGGTGGTGCGAACGCACTCATTGGAGACGGCTCCGTTAGGTTTATCGCTCAGTCGATCAGCATGCGCGAGTTTGCTCGACTAGTTACCAGAAATGGTGGCGAAATTGGCACAACGGCTCCGTAGTGGGTAACCGCGAGGAGACAGCTTGCAAATCGCTGGCCTGCCAGATCGAGTCTGTGGTCTGGCAGGCCGCTAGGTTGTGTGTGCCGCTTTCGTTAAACCAGCAAGAGCTTAGCTGGGCGAACGGTACGCAATTGCGGTCTTCGTCACGGGCAGCATGTTCAATACTCAGTTTGTTGGCGATGAACTGTATGACGTCTCTATACCTAGTTGATGAAGTAGAACTGTTGACGCAGCAAGCAACATTTTCAAGATATACGACTCACCATGCTCAGGGGACTGGTCGATAACGTCAAAGCAAGTTAGGCCAAGATTAATCAGGAACACAACCAATTCTTCGACAACCATATAGACGCACCGAGTCCGTGATATTTGCGGACGACAACCCGCAAATAGTGTTAGCTAGACCTGCATTAGCGATAGGCTGTCAAAGAAAGTTTTATGTCGCCGTCCGACTGCATTGGAAGCAGTTGTAATTTTAGATCCATTGCCTTTAAATGACCGGTTTGTCGATCTGATACCGTTCGACTGGCAAATACAACTCGAAGGAAATAGCCAACATGACCAGTAGTCTTTTGCAGCGCAGTGTCACTACCGCCGTTGCTCGCAATTTAGCGACCACCACCAAGACATCACCTAAGATGATGTCGATTACGCCGCGTTACCTGCTTAGGCTCTTGCCATGGGTACAAGTCAATGGTGGTGTGTACCGAGTCAATCGCACCAAGGTCGAACTGGCGAAGGCCGACAGGATCGCAGTCGGCTTTGAGAATGAAATTGCGTCGCTCCCCAGTCAGGCGTTACGGAGCGTACCGTTGTTTTCTAGATTGCCCGATACCATTCTGGAACGCATGGCCGGTTACTTTAGAACAGAGAGTGTACCGATCGGCAACAAGTTGTTGGTCGAGGGCGAAGATGGCAGCAAATTCTTTATCATCGCTCAAGGCCAGGTGGAGGTACTGAGCAAGGGCATGCACGGTAGCAATTTACGTGTCGCGCTACTGACGGACGGTGAGTATTTTGGAGAGTCTGATTTGACATCGGACAAACCTTCCGATGCGACGATTCGCACCATCACACCCTGTGTGTTGCTCACATTGTCGCGAAAAGACCTAGACTTGCTCCTGTCCGAGAATCCGAACATGGTGGCAGAATTTCAAAAGGCGATCGCGGAACATCAAGAATTGAGATCCACTGTAAACCGATACGGCGAGCGTAACATCGACCTAGTGTCGGGGTTTGCAGAAAACGTGGAAATACCTGAGACGTTTGTAGATTACACCCCGACGCCTCGTGAATATACACTCTCATCGGTACAGACTGTAGTACGAGTACACACACGAGTTTCTGATCTATTCAATGGTCCTTACAATCAACTGGAAGAACAAATCAGATTGACGATTGAAGGTATCAAAGAGCGCCAGGAGTGGGAGCTAATCAATAGCAAGAAATTTGGATTGCTGCATTCCGTAGATCCCGCCATGCGAATTTCACCTCGATATGGAGCCCCCACGCCAGACGATCTTGATGGCCTGCTGGCTCTCGTCTGGAAGAAGCCGGCCTTCTTCTTGGCTCACCCCCTGGCAATTGCGGCCTTTTTGCGCGAGTGTACGTGGCGTGGCGTACCGCCAGTGACAGTTAGCGTGTTTGGGTTCCCAGTGATTTCTTGGCGTGGCATCCCCATTATACCTTGCGACAAACTGGAAGTTACCAATCGCTATCAGTCGCGTCAGTCTTCTGGCACAACGAATATCCTGCTAGTTCGCGTGGGCGAGGAAGACCAAGGTGTGGTGGGATTGCATCAAGCTGGCATTGAAGGCGAAGTTGCGCCCAGCCTTTCGGCTCGCTTGATGGGGCTGGATAGTTTAGGTGTTAGCTCCTACTTACTGACGCTCTACTTCTCGACTGCTGTGCTGACAGACGATGCCGTAGGCGTCTTGGAGAACGTTGAGGTTGGCTACTATCACGACTATATCCAACGAGTTCCTAAGTCGTTTGATCATGGTTCGGGAATCTAGACCATGTCAGAGCACATTCCGCCGACAACAGCTTTCGGAGCGGTTCCCAGCGAAGACAGTTCCAGGGCATTTTTGGAACAAGTCCTGGCTCGTTTTCCGGGCATGGCGCAGTCGACCAGTCTGCCATCCGAAGCGCCTGATATGGCTTCTCTTTCAGCAATCGAAACTAGCCGCCTGCCGGCACATGAAACGGCTTGCCCTGGCGCAGACCGCCTGCATTACGACCCGTCGAATGCTCCCGACATGGTTCAGCGATTAGCTGGACATTTGTCAACAACAAGTTTGCCTAAATCGGTTCAGGAAGCCGTCGAGCGGGCGGATCACGCACCTCAGGAACACCCCATTGCCTTTGAGCACTTGCGAGTGACTTTGCAGCAGGCCGAAGTTGCACAGAATGAACTGCGAAGACTTTCATTCGCCAAACAACTTGGCCGAGGTAAATTAACCAGCGACCGTTTAGTTAGTGGAGCGCATGTTCCCGCGACCGCCGGACGAACCCCAGATTTTTTTGCAAAACCATCACAGACGCTTGACGTTGCCTCTGTGCGATCAGATTTTCCTGCGCTCCACCAGTCGATCAATGGTCATGACTTGGTTTGGTTTGACAATGCGGCTACGACTCACAAACCACAGGTTGTGATCGATGCCATGTCGAAATTCTACGCGCGGGACTATTCGAATATCCACCGAGCGGCCCATACGCTGGCGGCACGAGCTACGGATCATTATGAATCAGCCCGCGAAGCTGTTCGTGAATTCATTCATGCCAAATCTGCCAATGACATTGTGTTCGTACGAGGAACAACAGAAGGCATCAACTTTATTGCCAATGTTTTGGGGACTTCATTGCAGGATGGAGATGAAATCCTGCTGACCGAAATGGAACATCATGCCAACATTGTTCCGTGGCAACTCATCGCTCGGCAGCGGGGAGCCAAGATTCGAGTGATCCCTTTTGATGATCGGGGCGAGCTGATGATGGATGAATACCGTCGTCTGCTGTCACTTAGAACCAAGGTTGTCAGTGTGACTCACGCTTCCAACACGCTGGGAACCATTTTGCCGGTCGAAGAAATTGGCGGCTTGGCTCATAAGTTCGGCGCAAAATACATCATCGATGGAGCCCAATCGGTGGCACATTTGCCCATTGATGTGACGGCGATGAATTGCGATTTTTTTGTGTTCTCTGGTCACAAAGTATATGCACCTACTGGAATCGGTGCGGTGTATATTCGACCAGAAATTCAAGAGATATTGCCTCCTTGGCAGGGTGGAGGCAATATGATTCATCGCGTTACTTTTGATGAAACTACCTATGCCTTTCCACCTAACAAGTTTGAAGCTGGCACACCCAGTATTGGAGATGCGGTCGGACTGGAGGCTGCACTGCGGTACTTACGACAATTCGACATCCAGGCTGTGGCCCGTTATGAACACAGTTTGCTAGAGCATGCCGGGCGAGAACTGGCTGGACTCGAAGGCGTACGACTGATTGGCGGGGCTGGCAATCGAACCGGACTGCTGTCATTCGTGATTGATGGACTAAGCACTGAACATGTGGGCCAATTGCTAGACCGACAGGGCATCGCGGTGCGAACTGGGCATCACTGCGCACAGCCATCCCTGCGCCATTTCGGCCTGGAATCGACGGTTCGTCCCTCATTTGCCATTTATAACACTCATGCCGAAATAGATCGGATGGTCAGCGCCATTCGAAGTATACAGCGCCGGCGGTGAGTGGTACCCGCTCTTCATTCAAAAGGACAATTCATGTCGCATGGAACTGCTTACAACAATATCGTAAACACGGTGGGGCATACGCCTCTAGTGCGCTTGCGTCGACTGGCACCTCCGGATGGTGGAGTTGTGTTCGTCAAATGTGAATTCTTTAATCCAATGAGCAGCGTGAAAGACCGTATCGGCAGAGCTATGATCGAATCTGCCGAAAAGTCTGGGTTACTGAAAGTGGACACACATATCATCGAACCTACCAGCGGCAATACAGGCATTGCACTGGCCTTTATAGCTGCGAGCAAAGGATACCGACTGACGTTGACCATGCCAGAGTCGATGTCGGTTGAACGTCGCGCGCTACTGAAAGCATTTGGAGCCAACCTCGTGCTGACACCAGCCGCCGAGGGCATGCGCGGAGCGATCAGCAAGGCGGAAGAGATTTTGGCCAATGACCCTAATGGCTGGATGCCTCAACAGTTTGACAATCCTGCCAATCCACAGACTCATCAAGAGACGACTGGTCCGGAGATTTGGCATGATACTCAAGGCCAGATCGACGCAATCGTCACCGGCGTGGGCACAGGCGGCACGATTACCGGAGTTGCTCGTTACATTCGCGCCCACAATCCAAATTTCAAAGTCATCGCAGTTGAACCTGCAGCTTCTCCAGTGTTAAGTGGGGGCAAACCTGGTAGACACAAAATTCAAGGAATCGGCGCAGGGTTCATTCCCCAAAACCTTGACCAGAGCTTGATCGATGACGTAATCACCGTCGAGGATGACATCGCGTTTGATTGGGGGCAACGGCTCGCCCGTGAGGAAGGCATCATGGCCGGCATCAGCTCAGGCGCGAATGCCTGGGCAGCCGTTCAAGTAGCCATGCGGCCGGAATTTAAAGGCAAGAAGATCGTTACCATGATGTGCAGCTTGGGTGAACGCTATCTGTCTACGCCCTTGTTTTCCGCATATCGTCAGTAGTCACCAGACAATCATGCATTGAGACGGGCAGTGACTAGCGATGCAGATTCAAGCCCCATTGCTGCATGGGTTTGATCAGTGCACCGACCGTCAGGTCAAATTTGAGTGGCGTGACGGTTACATGCCCATCGGCGAGGGCGGTTAGATCGGTCTCGTGGTCGGTACGCCGCGGCGGCGGGTCGTTGGTCGCCCAGTAGTAATCGCGACCTTTGGGGTCTTGGCGACGAATGAAGTGCTCGCCATAACGCTCGACCCCCATGGGCACGATCTTGACCTGCGGTGGATGGCCCTCACGATATTGTCGCACGGCAGCCGTCGGGAGATTGATGTTGTAAAGTTGAGGTGTCGTCTGTTGATGTCGCAAGATTTGTCTGATCAGCCCCACCGCCATTTGGGCGGCTGTGGCAAAGTCGGCGTGGGGATCGTATTCGAGCGACACGGCAAAGCTGTTCAAGCGAAAGAAAGCGCCTTCGATGGCGGCGGCAACGGTGCCTGAGTAGAGCACGTTGATGCCTGCATTGAGTCCTCCGTTGATGCCGCTGACCACAGCATCCACATCGTCGCCCAGCAATTGAGAAACGCCCAACTTGACACAGTCCGCCGGACTGCCCTCGACGGCAATGGCGCGCAACCGATCGCCATCGTAAATCTTCTTGCAAACCAACGGTTCCAAAAAGGTGATCGAATGCCCGACTCCGCTCTGCTCGGTGGCCGGGGCTACGGTATGTACCTGACCGAAATCCTGGAGCGCATCAGCTAGTGCTGCCAGGCCAGGCGCGTAGACCCCATCATCGTTGGTTAATAAGATTTTCACGACACTGTCTCCCCACTTGATGCGCCTCAGTCACCAAGGCGTCAAAGTTTACCCAGAATACAGCTCATGCGGAACAGGCGCAGGGTTGTAGCGATTTTTCTTTCAACTCCGGCAATTCCGATTGCCGATCGTAATCGTCGAGGACGTCAGCGTTTGGCCCCATGCGCAGGCTATGAAGCGTCCACCTGATAGCCAGCAAACCAAGGGAAGATCGTACCATGTCTCGCATGTCGGCAGTAGCTTTCATCGCTTTGTCCGTATCCGCAACCGTCGCTAGTGCACAGCAAACTGGCTTGAGCCAGCAACCTGAATACGGTCGTCGCGATGGTGGATCATCCGTTGCTCAGGCAGTCTCGTCGCCTGCACACGGGGCACAAGTCAAGCTGGCATCGTATGGTCAATGTTACGCTGATGGCGGCTACGCCAGCGGTAATGGCCCCAAACCGATGGGCTATGGACCGATGTGGCCAGCCACCGGTAACCGCGATTGCTCACGCTTCTACCACTACCCGTACGTTTTCTATCCTCAGAATTTCCGCAGCAACGACTACTATCGCAGCAGCGACAGCATGTACTATCGTTATCCACCCGAAATGCAGATACCGGTGTACAACAAGCACTGGCACAATGAATACCCCAATGCGCGGCGCTATCATTGGGGTCATCATTTCTTGACGGACGTGTTTTAAGTAGGGTGTGTGCAGCGTCGGCCGGGACAACATGTTTGATCCGGACGAAATGCAGACCTTGTTGAAACACAAGCGTTTGAAGCATCCGTGCCGATGCAGAACGCAGCTCCTGGACCGTGGACGCCAAGATTGACCAATACGGGTGTGTTACTCGATCTAACCAGCGCGCATGAAACCGTTCGTTGGTGGCGCGATAGTCGATTGGCTCGACTTCTGTGCAGCACGGATCGCTTGACGACACCCTACATTTACCGCAGGCTGAGTGGCCTACTTCTTACGATGGCGAATTCGCGCCCGCATACGCCGCTTCTTTTGCCCTAATTTTCGTCGCCCCTTGCCACTCTTCTTAACGCCCACGAATGATCCTCCGGGTCTGATGTACGATTTGAAAACTGAACTTGGTACCACCGAGCAAACGGTTTAGCTTAGCAAATTCTACGAATCCTAGCTAGTGTCCCAGGATTTCGGGACAGGCCAATGTTTCAAACTGAAGACTTTTCCAGGCCACTACATTGGCTGTGGATCGCTTGTGGTATAGTAGGTCGGTTATGAATCCTGACCTACTGGCGGGGCAAGGCACTGGAATTGGAACGGTCGATGGCGGACAAGGTTGATCAGGTTCGCGGCGTTGATCACGTTGGCAGTTGGCATGCGCTGGCGGTCCTGGTATCAGTAATAGGTGGGGTGACTTGGCTGTGGACCAACACCAGCCAGCAGACGATCCCCAAAATCACCGAAACCGGATATCGAATTGACATCAATCGGGCGACTGTGGGCCAGTTTCAAGCCTTACCGAGTTTGGGGCCGAAATTATCCCAGCGAATCATCGACCATCGCCGACAGCATGGCGACTTTCAGCATGTCAGCCAATTGCAACGCGTGCCCGGAGTTGGACCGGTCATGCTTCGTCAATTATCTGCCTATCTGATGGTATCTGAGCCTTCAACTCCCCAGCCGTCGCCAGCCAGCTCGGCCATTACTAATTCCGCGTTGACGTCGAGTACTGCCGACGGCCCTGCACCGTCTAGATAATTTGCAAGAGTGGCCTTGAACATGCTGGATCGATCTTTGATTCCCGAAGCCAATTTTCAACTGGTTAGCCCGTTCGCTCCGGCTGGCGACCAGCCCAAAGCCATTGATCGGTTGCTGCAAAATCTGCGCAACGACGTGCGTTACCAATGCCTGATGGGCGTCACCGGCTCGGGTAAGACATTCACCATGGCTAATGTGATTGCGGAGCTGCGGCGCCCCACGCTGGTGCTCAGCCACAATAAGACGTTAGCCGCACAGCTCTATTCCGAGTTCCGTGATTTCTTCCCGCACAACGCGGTGCATTATTTCGTCAGCTACTACGATTACTACCAGCCGGAGGCTTATATCCCCCAGCGTGATGTGTACATTGAAAAAGATTCATCGATCAACGAAGAGATCGATCGCCTGCGGTTGGCCACGACCAGCGCCTTGGTCAGTCGCAACGATGTGATCATTGTGGCCAGTGTATCCAGTATCTACGGCTTGGGCAGCCCTGAAGACTATCGCAATATGGTGGTGGCCCTAAAAGTCGGACAGGCGATTGTCCGCGACGATGTGTTGCTGCAACTGGTCGATATTCAATACGAGCGAAATGATATCGCCTTTGAGCGCAGCAAGTTTCGAGTGCGCGGGGATTGCTTGGAGGTCTGGCCATCTTACGAAGAGTTTGCTTATCGCATCGAGATGTGGGGCGACGAAATCGAGCAGATCAGTATTACCAATCCTCTGACCGGCCAGGTGTTGGAGCGGCTGAACGAGGTATCCATCTACCCAGCCAAGCACTTTGTTACGTCCGAAGAGCGCATCGAAAGCGCGATCGGGCTGATTCGCCAGGAACTCAAAGATCAGCTGGCTAAATTCCAAGCTGAAGGCAAACTGCTGGAAGCTCAGCGACTGAACGCCCGCACGCGGTTCGATCTGGAGATGTTGCAAGAGGTTGGACACTGTCCGGGAATCGAGAATTACTCGCGGCTGCTGGCAGGTAAACCTCCCGGGGCCACGCCCGACACGCTGTACGAATTTTTTCCAGCCGACTTTTTACTAATCATCGATGAATCTCACGTCACCGTGCCACAGGTCCGGGCGATGTACGCTGGCGACCAAAGTCGCAAGCGAACCCTGGTCGATCACGGATTTCGCTTGCCCAGCGCACTGGACAATCGTCCCTTGCAGTTCAACGAGTGGGAAGCCAAGGCGCAGCGCGTCGTCTTTGTATCGGCCACTCCTGGCAACTACGAGCTGGAGAAGACGGGCGGTGAAGTCGTGGAACAGGTGATTCGCCCCACTGGACTGTTGGACCCGGAAATCGAAGTCGTCCCCGCGCGCGGTCAAGTGGCTCATCTGTTGACCGAGGTACGACAGCGCGCCGAGCGCGACGAGCGAACGCTGGTCACCGCGTTGACCAAGCGCTTGGCAGAGGATTTAGCCGACTACTTGAGTCAACAGAATGTGCGCTGCCGCTGGCTGCATAGTGAGTTAGATGCGTTTGAGCGGGTGCAATTATTGTATGATCTGCGGCAAGGGCGATTCGACTGCCTAGTTGGCGTCAACCTGCTGCGCGAAGGGCTGGACCTGCCGGAAGTTTCGTTGGTGGCCATTTTAGATGCCGACAAAGAAGGCTTTCTGCGCAGCGAAACTAGTTTGATCCAGACCATCGGTCGCGCCGCCAGAAATGTCAATTCTAAAGTCATTCTGTATGCCGACAGAATCACCGACTCGATGCAAGCCGCCATCGGGGAGACCCAACGCCGAAGACAGTTGCAGATGGATTACAACCAGCAGCACAACATCACGCCCGAAACGGTGCGCCGCAACATTTCAGCCGGTATTCAAGGCGCCGTAGCCGCTCATCAACGCGCCCGCGCCATGGTGACCGGCTCGGCGCAAGATCAAGTCGTCACCGACGAATATCTAAAGATACTGGAAGGCGAGATGCTGCAAGCGGCTGAAGATTTAGAGTTCGAACGTGCCGCTGAGTTGCGCGACAAGTTAACTCACCTGCGCGATCGCGTCGGCGAAACGGTCGAGGATTATCAGATCAGCTCGCCCAGTAAACCCCGCAGAGGCAAGCGCGGACCGGGCAAGAGCGGCAGCTTGAGCAATAGTCGCGACGCAGGGTCTCAAAAAGGTGCTGGGTCAGGACGAAGCAAAAAAAAATGAAATATGCAACTCGGTCCCTGGCTCCGCACAATCAACTCGCACCCCTTAGCTCTCACATAGCATCGAGCCTCATTCAATCTCTTCTTCCAGGCATTCCCCCAAAGTAGTCAAATGCTATTCTCCAGCAAAAACTTTCCGATGTTCGATTTAGATGCTTGAATTCCCTCCAGAATACTTATTTAATCACACTGGCAATCTGCCCCAGGATTAAATTGCACCGGCAAGACGCCGTCAACGATTCGCCCAGCTATTGCATTGGGATATTATTATGCCGGCCAGTTGCGATTACCGCAGTTGGCTGGCTATGCTCTCATCTTTTCAGTGTTGTCTGGAACGGAAGCATTGAATCATTCTTAGTGGTAGTGGAACAAATGCTGGCGAAGACTGTAGCATTGTTGAGTGTATTGCTTTGTGCGTCTGCGGCCGCAGAAGACAGAATCTCATATGAAGAGTGTATGAAGGAATTGCGACGCGTTCGCGACAAATGTTCCGAGCTTCGCCATGGTTCAAACCTGGTTTATCAGGACACGACCTCGTATTCGTTTCTGGCAGAAGGCGGAGAGAAAGTTGAGCAACGTTTCTCTGAGAAGATTGAGCTAACAACTTTGAAGGACCAGTGGGTTAGAACCGTACGACGCAATGACAGTACTTCATTGAAGGTCAGGAACAATGATTTCGTTTTTTCAATGAACCAGGTCGGAAAGCACTATGCACTTTCAAACTCGAGTAGGGTCGCAGCTGGAGCTGATTCAATCATCGCTACAAGGTTTGATCGAGCAGACATCATGTGTCTAAATGCGGCCTGCAGCATAACCCCCTTTTTTTTGTTGGTAGATGCCTTAGAAAGGCGTACAGATCCAATTCCTAGCGAGAACTTGATAGCACATAACCCCCAGATCGAATTTGAAATGCTTGCTGAAGAGTTTCCGTTTGATGTACCCAGCAAGATTGAAGTGCAATTGGATGCGGCATTTAGAGTGCGACACTGTCACATCACGTTCAGCAGAGATTCAAAGTCTTATGAATACTTATACGATGTGGAGTATGATGAGACGGACACCGTATATCCCATGTTACCGAAGACCGTCAATTACTGTCGCGCGCAGCTAGGTCTTCCGGGCAAGGATACGTTTCAAACTAAGATCATCAGCTATTCTGCCAATTATCCGGTCGATTTGAAAATATTTAGTCCTGAACACTATGGTATTCCGACCAGCGCGTTAGAAGGTTTGCACCCACGCTCGTTCGAGCAGTGGCGATGGGTGTTTTCGCCATGTTGTCGGCTGTCTTTCTCCTTACAGGGATTTGGTTTATGCGCAAACGGAGCTAGTTTTGAATCGAGTCCATTCGTGATGCCTAATTCATGCATTCGGTTGCTGCTTGGTGCGATGGCAACGTTCTTGTTTGTTGTAGCCAATACTCCTTTTTGCTGGCCAGCCTTTTTTTTTCATAACACCGCTGGTGGGAGCCTCACGCGGCCCGTTGGCACCACGGCTATTGATTCAAGTTCTATTTGAATCAATGATTGTGGGCTCTCTTAGTAGTTGGATGGCCACCCAATATTTTTCTGGGGCAGTTTTAGAATATGGACCGTCTATTCATGTAATGTGCTGCATCGTTTTTAGTTCGCAGACGATCAGTGCGACAGCCGCGATCTGAATGACTCGGTCGTAGAGCATGCACTTCGCTGCGCCGGTAGTCGCTCTGGTTTTCGCAATTTCGGAGTTGCTTCACGCAAATGCTATTGGCATTACTTGGATCGGGACCAGTGCAGCGCTTGTGGTTGCTAATACTCCAATCGCTCAGTGGTCGGGCATCCTTACGCCATTTGGTTTGTCAGCCGTAGTTGTTTGGATCAGCTTTCTACTGTGGCCCGATTGGAATCAGCGCGGTTGGAGTCGCTGGAGTGTTACTGCGTATGGCTGTTCTGCTGCAGCAGTACTTTGGATAGGGGGATGGATGATTGAGTCTCAAATTCATGTAACTGCACCATCTTTTAAAGCCCTGATGATCCAGCCACATCACGAAGCCAAGGAGTCAACCAAACAGCCCACATGGAAGACATTGCATGAGCTTACGCTGAAAACTCTAAAGAAGCAGGGTGAAGTCGAATTAATCTTGTGGCCCGAAGGGGCTGTGCCAGGAGGGAACCTCCATGAGTTGGCTAGTGATTCCAAAACATTATCGGACAAAGCCAATTCGAATTTTATGTCGTTGAGTCGCTTCCGAGCCGAATTACTGCCGCAATATGGCACTAACTGCTTGGCAGGAACAAGTCTTTCATGCAATGGCATTGCGATTATAGGCAAGGTGTCCTATCCCGCGATTTGCAACTATAACTGTGGTTGCCTGTTCACCAAATCTGGGCAGGTGGATGCCCATGAGAAAATTTCCCTGATGCCTATTCGCGAAACTGTGCCCAATTGGTTCAATTGGTTTCCTCAAATTCGCAAGTGGATACTTTCAGAAGAAAATCTTGCCTCTCGCTATCAGCCCGGGCGCAATTTCCATCCACTGACATTTCAAGATCGTAATGGTGTAACCCGCAAGATCGCGGTGGCGATTTGCTACGAATCGTGGCTTCCCTGGTTGCCGCAGTATCATTGCCAAGAGCCGCTGGACGCAATTTGTCACCTGGCATACGACGGCGATTTTAAGGACCATCCGGAGTATACGCAGCGGATGTTGTTGACGATCCGGCTGCGGGCGATCGAAACTCGCACCTGGCAGTTGGTGTGTACGCACTTCAGCGGTACGGCGGTGATTGATCCGCGCGGAAGAATCGTAAAACAGTTGCCGCCAGGGCCGGGAGTGCTGAGGACGGATGAGCTTTAACAGTCAGTAGGCAATGGGCAGTAGGCAGTGGTAAAGAAGATGAAGAGTTGGGAGGTGGAGGATGGTGAAGGTGAATCAGCGGAAATCGGGAATTGAAACGCAGAGTCGCTGAGAGCACAGGGGATTGTGTTGTCGCCGCCGCGCTTATGCCTCAGCGCTCTCAGTATCTCGGCGTTTTAAACTGTCACCATGTTTTGTATTGTAAGCTTGATCGTGGTAACCGAATTGTCGTGTGGAGTCATAAATCATGCGGACGGTAGGTAGACTGGGTTTTACCCTGGTGGAGCTGTTGGTGGTGATGGCGATTATTGGTCTGCTGGTCGCTTTACTGATTCCGGCGGTTCAGGCGGTGCGGGAGGCGGCGCGGAAGATGCAGTGCCAGAATAATCTGAAGCAAATTGGACTGGCGCTACGTAATTACGAAAGCGCCCACAAGAGACTGCCACCGTCGATGGTCTGGCACGGCAAGGGGGAGCCCAACGGCGGTGGGCTGCTGCCAATCGGTGTGCTGGACCGGGTGGCAACCGGCATTAGCCCACAGAGTGAACCCGATCGACTAGGCTTCAACTGGCTGATCATGCTGCTGCCTCACATGGAACAGTCGAATGTCTACGACAAACTGGATAGCCGCTTGGCCATCGATGATCCGGTCAATCGCCCGATAGCGGCCATCGAGCAGCCGACTCTAAAGTGCCCCAGCGATGGGAATAATGGTCAACCGCTGGAGCGAGCACAATTGGTTGGAATCACCGGTCATACCTACGCCCGAGGCAATTACGGGATGAACATGGGCATCAATCCCTACTGCTTTACCTTTGACGGGAGTTGTCCTGATGGATTTAAGGCCGATAGCCCGGACCTGCAAAACAAGGCCAGTCGTGTCTGGGGCAGCGGTGTTGGCGGATTTAATACATCGTTTGCGCTGAGCGAATTCCCAGAGGGTTTGTCTAACATCATTGCTGTTGACGAGGTGCGCGCTGGCATATCACCCATCGACTCGCGTGGGGTATGGGCGCTGGGCATGGCGGGATCGAGCATTACCGGGGCGCATCCGACTGGGCCGAACTTCGTCGAACGTGGCGATGGAATTACAGCTTGTGGCATGTTGATTTTGATGGTCAGCCAGGCCGCGCTGCGCAAGATGCGGATGCCCTGTGAAACCTCGCCGATCCCAGGCAATTATTCCGCAACAGCTCGCAGCCAGCACAGCGGCATCGTCAATGCGCTGCGGTTGGACGGTTCGGTCGAGTCCATTGGCAACAACGTCGAGCGACTGGTATGGCTGAAGCTGCATTCGCGTGATAGCGCTCTAGCCGAACGCATCGCCAAGTAAGCACTCATGCACAAGTTTTCAAACAAAATTGCGCGTGAACATTGATAGACAGGATGTACAAGATGGGTGCATGTCGCTGATAGAATCACTAGTGTTATCTGAATCGTTGGTATTTGAGTTGCGGATTGCTGGGTCCCAACTCATTGATGACTTCGAACGGACAACCGATGATTTGCTCAGTGATGTCTCCAACACGCAAGTCGGATAGACGATTATCCTGTAAATCCTGTATATCCATGTTTGTTTCTTCAGTTGCACCAAACTATTTGTGTACAGGTGCTTAGCTCTGCGTCTCAAGCTCTGGCTGGGAATAGTTCGTTCTGCGTGTTTACAGGTTCAGTCAAGGCTTCGATAGGCCCCAGAAAAGGCAGGCGGAGCCCAGTAACCAGATCTCTAGCAGGGAGAAGTACAACGCTAGCCGTTCAGTGCTTGCTTGACCTTATTCAAGACCGCCTTTTCACCGGGGCTGACGCTGCCGAATCCAAGTACGCCGCCAGAGGCGTGGGCTACGGCTTGAGCTTGATCCATGATCTGCCTTTGCAATGATCGCCGCTCGGCCTCGTTCAGCGAGCCCGCCAGCGCGTGTGCGTACTGGCACCACGTATCCAACAGCTCGCTGCCGGGACGCTGGGATACCCAGTGGCCCAGAAGCTGCCGGGCCGCCTGATCCAAACCGGCCTTTTCGGCCGCTTGATCGATCACGTATTGTTCGTTGGAGTCGATGTTATCGTTGGCCCAGGCGACGGCGACCAATGGCACCAGCCGGAAAGCGGCCAAAGTTTGTGCGGATACATTCAGGCCCGCAATTTTTTCCGCTAATTCCTGATCAGTGATGCCCGTAAGCTGCATAATCGACTCGGCAGTCTGCTGCCGATCGGATTGCTCGCGAAGTTGATTGAGCAGTTGATTGTCCAGGCTCTTGAAGAACTGTTCTTCCAAATTAAACCAACGCTGCGGAGAATTCGGGTCCATAGACGGCCTACTGTAAGCGGAAAGCGAAATTGACTGAGCTGGACGATGGCGAGTTGTACCAATCCACAGCCGAACTCCAGCTATGGGGGCAATTGCCGACAATTGAGTTCTGGCTGTTGGGAGCCGCCCCTCTATTGTAAAATGATAAAGCACTTGACCGGGGCCACAACAACCCCTGACCAATTGTCGCAGGCAATCACGGGAGCATCAAGAAAACATGGTGTCCACTTCCACATCGAATCCTCCATCGGCTCGGGTTCGCCCCATCACGGGCACCCACATGCCCGCTTTTGTGTTTGAAACAGGCAAGGAATTGGCGCGACATGCGGCCCAGATTATTGCTCGGCTGATTCGTGAGCGCTCCGATTTAGGGCAAACGACCGTGCTGGGCTTATCCTCGGGCAGCACGCCGCTGGGCACCTATCGGGAATTGATTCGCTTGCACCGCGAGGAGGGGCTGGATTTTTCCAATGTGATCGCGTTTGTGCTGGACGAATTTTATGGTCTCGATCTGGGCGACCCGCGTAGCCACTGGGCGGCACTGAACCAACATCTGTTTAGCCACATCAATATTCCGGCTGACCATATTCATTACCTCAACAGCACAATTGCCCAGCCAGAGGTTGATGCCGAGTGTCGTCACTACGACGCTGCTATCCAAAACGCTGGCGGCTTTGACCTAGTCATTCTGGGGATCGGACGTAACGGTCACATTGGGTACAACGAACCATTTTCGATTCGCAAGAGCCGTACTCGATTGTGCACACTCGACCCCATTACTCGCCAATCCTGCGCGGGAGATTTTTTCGGTGAATCGTATGTGCCTATGCAAGGTTTGACGGTCGGCATGGCGGCGATCCTGTCGGCGCGACACGTTTTGCTGCTGGCCTTGGGAGAACACAAGGCCGGCATCATCCATGAAGCCCTGGAAGGTGGAATAACGGATCGTGTGCCCGCCTCCTTTTTGCAGGAACATCTCGACGCGCGCGCCCTGTTGGACTTGCCTGCTGCCGGGCAGTTGACCAGTGTGGCCAAGCCATGGCTTCTGGAAAAAGTCCAGTGGGACGAACGCTTGATCAAGTGCGCTGTTTTGTGGCTCTGCCAATGCACCGGCAAGGCGCTGTTAAAACTGGATGACGAAGACTTTCGACAGCACGATTTGCACCAACTGCTGCGCCACCACGGTCCGGCTCAAAAGCTGGCCCACCGTGTATTTCGCTGGATGCAGGATACCATCCAGTACCATCCGGCCGGACGAGAGGGCAAGCGCATTTTGTGCTTCAGCCCGCATCCCGACGACGATGTGATCAGCATGGGCGGTACGCTGATTCGGTTGGTGGAGGATGGCCACGAGGTGCATATCGCCTACATGACCAGTGGCAATATCGCCGTCTTCGATCACGATGCCTATCGCGTGGCCGACTTAGTTACCGAGTACAACCGACTGTTTGAAATCGATCAACAGAAGTCGCACCAGGTCCAGGCTCAAGTCCGCGACGGCCTGCACAATCGTCAGCCCGGACAACCGGACCCTGAAACCATCTTGAAGATTAAGGGACTCATCCGCTGGAGTGAGGCTCGTGCCGGCGCTATGCAAGTGGGCTGTCGCGAGGAGCATCTACACTTTCTTGATTTGCCCTTTTATCGCACTGGCACCATCGCCAAGCGACCGATGGGCAAAGAAGATACCGATTTGATCGGCGAACTTTTAGAACGGTTGCAACCCGATCAGATCTATGTCGCTGGCGATTTGGCTGATCCGCATGGTACGCACCGCGTGTGCGCTGAGGCCATTTTTTCCGTGCTGGGTCATAGGCGGCAGACGGGTGCACGATTACCTGAAGTCCTGCTGTACCGGGGTGCCTGGCAGGAATACGCGCTACACGAAATAGAAATCGCTGTGCCGCTCAGCCCCAGCGACATGGAACTGAAGCGCGAGGCGATCTTCATGCACGAAAGCCAAAAGGATGAGGCCCTGTTCCCAGGTTCCGATCCACGCGAATTCTGGCAGCGCGCCGAGGATCGCAACAAAGGGACAGCCGAAAAGTACAATCAGATCGGCCTACCCGAGTTTTTTGCCCTGGAAGCCTTCACGCGCTGGAACGGTAATGACATCTAACGCAGCTGCCGTCTCATATAACCTAGCTACCGTCCCCAGAGGATGGATGGCTTGTCCGAGCGGTCTAACCCCAGTTTTTAAACCGTCCAATGCCGCCAGAATCGAATACGACACCACCCATAAGTTGTAAACAGATTGATTTGGGGCGGTTTTTGAGCGACGAACGGCCTATTTGGGTGGTTTTTCTAGTTGCTGGCTTGGTACACTTGTGGCCAGTAATTCACCATTAGAACTGGGCTGGTTCCAGCGAACCTGCCTCACGCACGGGTCATCCATGCCAATACTAGAAGCTCAACAGGTTACGAAGGCCTACGGAACGGCCGAAGCAAAAGTCCAAGTTCTGAGGGGGATTACGACCCAGGTCGCATCGGGCGAACTGGTAGCCGTGATGGGCCCATCTGGCTCGGGAAAAAGTACGTTGCTGACCATACTGGGCGGCATCGAGTCACCGACCACCGGCCGCGTCCTGCTGGAAGATGTCGATTTGACGGTACTGACCGAAGACCAACGAACCAAGCTGCGGCGGCGGCGAATCGGATTTGTGTTTCAGTCGTTTAATCTGCTACCCAACCTCAATGCGCTCGAAAACGTCGCCCTGCCTTTGCAGTTGGATGGAGTGGCCTCATCCATTGCCTATCAGCGTGCCCAGCACACGCTGGATCAAGTGGAAATGTCGCATCGGTTGAACCATTTGCCCTCTGCCATGTCGGGTGGGGAACAACAGCGAGTCGCCATCGCGCGATCCTTGGTCATTCGCCCGGCACTGCTGCTGATGGACGAGCCGACTGGCAACCTGGACTCTCGCCAATCCGACCGAGTGTCTAAACTCATGCGCTCGCTGGTGGATGATTTGGGGCAGACAATCGTTATGGTAACTCACGACGCCTCGATTGCGTCTATTGCCAGTCGATTGATCTGCATTCGCGATGGAGAAATTGAGCGCGATGGAACGCCGGCAGAAATATTAGGGCGCGCGCACAAAATGACCAGGAATGCTTAGATGGGGCTCAGTCGATTCAGTTGGCGCGAAATGTGTTCGCGACCGCTGCGGGCATTTCTGACTTTTTTGAGCATTACCATTGGTGTGGGAGCGGTGGCAGCCGTGTTGTTGGCTACCGCCACCACCCGGCAAGCGCAACGCGAAATGTTGCGGACTGTTTCCGGCAAGGCCGATATCGAAATCGTGGCCGATGGAGCTGGTTTTCCGTATGAAACGCTCGCAGCCGTAACCAAATTACCACAGGTCGAGTCTGCTGTCGCTGGAGTTGTCCGCTATGGCGTTATATTTACCGATGACGACCGCAAGGCGCGGGCTCAAATTCTAGGTATCGACCCGCGTATCGACCAAACGGTTCGCGACTATGAAGTGGCCGAAGGCAAGCTGCCCACGAGTCTGCGCCATTTGATGCTGGACCAAGGCTTTGCCAATTCGCTGGCGATCTCTGTGGGCGATACGGTCAAGATATTAACCAAAGCCGGTATGCGACCGTTTAGCGTGGTCGGACTGGTGCGACCATCCGGGGGATCGGCGGTGACGTTGAGTGGAGCCGTGTATATGGTTCTGCCAGCGGCCCAGCGCACTTTCCAGACCGGTGCCAACATCGATCAGATACAGGTTGTGTTGCGCGACAAGGCGCAGCTACCCGACGTGCTAAAAACGCTGGCAGCCCAATTACCAGTCGGTGCGACCGCGCGGTCGGTGCGCACTCAGGCTCAAACGACACAAGAGGCCATGTTCGCACCGCGCAATGGCCTGTTGATGGCTGTCGCGTTTTCCATCGTGATTGCGACGTTCATCATCTATAACACCTTTCAAATGTCAGTTGGCGAACGTCGCAAGCAACTGGGCATTCTGCGTGCGGTAGGTGCCACGCCCAGTCAAATTCAGTGGATGATCTTGCGTGAGTCTATTTGGCTCAGCCTGCTAGGAGCTGCAGCCGGTTGTGTGGTTGGTCTTTATGGAGCCGGATTCCTGAATCGCATCACCGAAGCTTTGCTGCAGGTTGAACTGCCTGGCATTGCCATGCATATCTGGCCGTTTGTGGCAGCCGTCGGCGTCGGCATGTTAGTTTCGCTGCTGGGCGCGATTATCCCTGCTCGTAGCGCGGCTGCAGTCCAACCGATGGAAGCCATTCGCGCCATCCCACCCAGCAATCACGCGGGCTGGGAGAGACTGATCGGACCAGCCAGTTTTGTTACGTTACCTGTTGGTCTACTGTTGATCTGGCTGTCAACTCGCGGCGTGGCGTTGGGGCTGGACATTGTGGGTGTCGTCTTAATTCTGCTGGGCTGTGTGCTGATGATTCCGCGTCTATTGCAACCCGCCTGCGGTGCTCTGACCGATTGGTTGGAACCCTGGCTGGGAGTCTCTGCGCGATTGGCTCACAAGCAACTACTGCGACATGTCGGCAGAACGAGCCTGACCGTGGGCGTATTGTTTGTAGCTTTGGCGACCTGCATCGGGATGGCCGGCAATATTTTGGATAACGTCAATGATATTCGGCGCTGGTACACGCGGACGATCATCGGCGACTTCTTTGTTCGCGCGAGTCTACCAGACTTTGCGTCTGGTGCGGCCGCTGACTTACCGGCTGAACTTCAGCAGCAAGTATCACACCTGCCTGGTATCGCCTCGGTCAGTACGATGCGCTTTGTCACAGTGCAATCTGGCGAGGAATCGCTGTTGCTGGTGGTTCGTCCGTTCGTCGGTGATTCCAGCGACTTTTTTGATTTGACTGCTGGTACCGACCAGCAAGTTCAGAATGGCTTAGCGAATGGTCATGTCGTGATCGGATCGGTATTGGCGCTGAGGCGACGACTGCAAGTTGGAGACGCGCTTGCCTTGGAATCAGAATCTGGAACCATTGAACTACCCATCGCCGCAATAACCAACGACTACATTGGTGGCGGATTGACTGTCTATATGGATCGCGAGCACGCGCATGACCTGCTGGGGGTGGATGGCTATGACGCACTAATCATCAAGGCACAGTCCGATCAGCGGATGGCCGTACAAGCCAGTTTGCAACAGTTATGCCAGCAACAAGGGCTTATTTTGCAGTCTTACGCAGATCTGATCGGCATGATCGATGGCATGATCGGTAGCGTCATCGGCAGTCTGTGGGTGCTGTTGGCCCTGGGATGCTCGATAGCGGCTATGGGCTTAGTAAATACACTGACCATGAATATCTTGGAGCAGACTCGCGAAATCGGTATGTTGCGGGTCGTGGCTATGACGCGCGGGCAGGTCCGCCGGATGATCTTTATTCAGGCTGGCCTGCTCGGTGTACTGGGCCTGGTGCCCGGTGGTTTGTTTGGCGTATTTGTGCAATATGCGATCGGTCTATCGTCAATGGTCGTCCTGGGTCACGACGTTCAGTTTGTCTTCCGGCCCACTTTGTTCTTAGGTGCCATCGGCATCGGCTTGGCCCTGGTGCTCCTGGCCTCGTTGATTCCTGCCGAGCGTGCTTCGCGACTTAAATTGCAAGCAGCCCTGCAATACGAGTAGGCCGTCTGTTGCTGTCCTTGTTTGGCAGATCGCACACAATAGGTTGACTTTGTACGCGACGGCGCTTCGGGGTAAAGCAACCCTGCGGGATATCCCGATTGAATGAATGTTGCCGACAAGTCCTGCAAATCGCCTTGCTTGGACGTTAGCGGTACAGAGTGCTAAACCCAGAAGGATATGAGTCGCATGAAACGCTTATGGATGATACTGCTATTAGCACCGCTGCTACTGAGCACTCTCACTGGCTGCCGCTGGATGCAGCGCGGTTGCAACAATTGCTGTGGCGACTTAGGCTGTCGACCGTGCCCGATGGGATGGCAACGTGGTGGAACCGATTATCAACGCTGCCTCGACTGTAACTGCGCTACCGCTCGCGGTTGTCGTCATTGCGGGGGACGGCACAATGGGGGGCATGGCGCTGGCCTGTTAGGCCACAATGACCAATTCGCGGCAGCGCAAGCGGCGGGTGCGGGGATGGCCAGCGGCGATCCGATGGCTCAAGTCGCCTATCCCTACTACACCACGCGCGGTCCTCGCGATTTCTTGGTGAATGATCCGCCAACAATCGGACGCTAAGCCAATGCGTTGAGGCCCTGGTCGCTTGCCTAGACGTTCGGCCGCAGCCAGGGTTGGCGATAGGGTCGTTGCAGCAGTCCAGTGGCTTGGGCATCGCCGACGATGGTCCTTGTCGCCGGATCGTAGCTTAGCGGCCGCCCCAGTTGCATAGCCAGATTAGCCAAAATGCAACAGGCCGATGAAATGTGGCCTTGCTGTATGTCGGCAATGGGCTTGCCGCGTGACTGGATCGCAGCCAGGAAATCCAACATGTGCCGACGAGTCGCCGGAGCAGCGTTCAATTCAATGTCGACTTCATCCACGTCTTCCGGAAACTGCTCGCGCTCGAATTGGCACTCAAAGTGCAGCGCCTGGCCTTGAGGATCATGCGGCAGGAAATCAGCGCGCATGGTGCTGGCCTTGAGTACCCCTTTTTCGCCGTGGATGAACAGTGCCCACGGATAGTCGGGATCAACGGGTTGCCCCCAGGTGCGATGTTGCCAATTGCAATGCAGGTGATCGTACTCGAACACCGCCGACTGAGTATCGCTGATATTCGATTTGCCGTCACGCTGCACGAAGATTCCACCGCTGGAGGAAATTCGTGTGGGCCAACCCAGGCTCAACATCCAACGCGCTGTATCAAACATGTGGACGCACATATCGCCCACGATGCCATTGCCATATTCCATGAAAGTTCGCCACCAACGTCGATGGGGCAATCCATCGTAGGGGCGCAGTGGAGCTGGTCCGGTCCACATTTCGTAGTCCAGAAAATCAGGGATCGGCTGTACAGGCGGGTTGTCGTTGGCGCGCATGTGGTAGTAGCAGCACATATCCACATGACCGATCTTACCCAACAACCCGGCGTCGACCACCTGTCGCTTGGCCTCAATCAAATGTGGAGTGCTCTTGCGTTGCGTACCGATTTGAACGACGCGATCCAGTCGTCGGGCAGTTGCTAACATGGCTTCGCCTTCCATGACATCCAGGCTGATCGGCTTCTGACAATATACGTCTGCGCCTGCCTCCATGGCGGCGATCGCATGCAGCGCGTGCCAATGATCTGGCGATCCTACAATGACAATGTCCAACGGATGTTCAGCCAACATCTTCCGAAAGTCGGAGTAGGTGATCGGTGCTTTTCCTGATCGTTGACGCTGCCTAGCGATCGCGACCGCACCAGTCAACATCTGTTGATCTGGATCGCATACGGCAACCATCTCAATCGGAGCCACTTGTGCCAGCCTCCATAAATCGCTTTTGCCATACCAGCCCGCGCCAATTAACCCGACGCGTTTCGGCTTTTGATGAACCAAATCAGCGCCCTGCGCCCCCAGCGTAGCCGTGGCCAACGCTCCGGCGGCAGATTGCATGAAACGGCGTCGATTGACGAAAAAATTCTTCAGAAACGATGTGGACAACTGCGGCTGGATAGCGTTCATCGTAAGAAATTCCTGTAGATCGGCTGCGGATGGCTAGTGCGCTTGACCACGCTCAGTTTATTCTATGCGAATCGCCGTCTCCTGGCACTCTATTTGTATTCTCTACCACGTAGAATGTTCATCATGTCACGCCTTGTCCGCCGCAATTTTTTCCTCAGCAGTTTGGCCGCCGCGTTGAGTGCGCGACGATTGACGATGGGTGCCCAACAAGCTGCGGCCAAAGCATCGGCGGCTTGGTTTCACCGCTGCCTGGTTGGCATGGAAGTTGGTCCAACCGGTGCGCAATTTGGCTACAGTGATCCTACGGACCAGCGTTATTGCGCAGAGCTGGATGGGAGGCAGATTGTGCGCGAATGTGTCGCCGCCCATTGTCAGTATTTGGTAATGTGGGTCCGCGATGGCGACTATGCATACTACAACTCGCGATTGCTGCCCAAAGCGCCCGGACTGGGAAATCGCGACCCACTGCGCGAAGTCGTGGATGAAGCTAAACATCATGACTTGCCGATCATCGCCTACTGCG
Source organism: Pirellulaceae bacterium (assembly GCA_019636385.1). NCBI lineage: Bacteria > Pseudomonadati > Planctomycetota > Planctomycetia > Pirellulales > Pirellulaceae > Pirellulaceae bacterium. The sequence goes on from JAHBXT010000001.1 coordinate 1,402,672, forward strand.
TTGTTCAGCAGGCGGGTCACTTTCTGAAGGAGCATCCCGAGTGGGAAATGATCGGTACAGATGGCAAACCGCTGGGACGATTCTCGCTGCGCTCCTCTGGCTATTTGCTAGCCATGCAAGAGCTATTGTCGGAGCAATTGGAATATGGCGTCGATGGCTTCCATATCGACATGTTGGACCAAGGCTTCGGACCGCCCTATGGTTGTTGGAGCCAGGAATCGCGCCAAGCCTTTGAACAAGAATTCGGTCGGCCCATGCCTGATATGCCTAGCGGTCCATCGTGGAACGCTGATTGGGATGACATTCTGGAGTTTCGCTATCGCAGTAGCGATCTGTTCGAGAAGGCATTGACCGAGCATGTCCGCAGCGTCAGTCCGACGGCAACCGTCGATTTCAACTATCACGGCAATCCTCCGTTTTCGTGGGAGGTGGGTCAACGACCGGTCCAGCACGCTAGCCATGGCGACTTTGTGACCGGCGAAACGGGCGTGTGGGGATTCAGCGCCTTGGGGGTCGGACTGAACGCCGAATTCTACCGTGCAAGTACTCCCGGCAAACCTTATCAAGTGGCCATGCAGCGCGGCGTGCGTATGTACCACGATCAAACGACTCGACCACTGGCCGACATCCGCTGGGAATTACTGACCCTGTTATCTCACGGCGCTTTCGTAACCATGGTGGACAAGACCGCTTTTGATGGCCGGCTAGACCCGCTGGCCTATCAGCGTATTGGCCAGGCCTTTGAAGAAGTACATCGCAAGCGCGAACATTTTGGTCAGACTCCCATCTACGATGCCGGCCTGTACTACAGCAGTCGTAGTCGCGATTGGCTGGGTCAGACCAATCCCGATCAGTGGATGCAGAGTTTCCTGGGTGCTCACAAAGCTCTGCGCTATGAACAACTCGGCTGCGGCATCGTGCTGGACGAAAACGCCACCTTGGACCGCTTGCAACAACACCCGGTGATCATCCTGTGCAACGCAGGCATTCTGTCCGACCGCGAAATCGAGCTGTTGCAGGAGTACGTCCAGCACGGTGGCGGGCTAATCGTTACCGGCCATAGCGGTCAGTTCGATCGGCTGGGCCAACCGCGGGAACATGGGTCTCTGACGAACTTGACCGGGGCACGAGCCGTCGAGCGATTGAGCTCACTTGATAACTGGGTGCGACTTTCCCACCCGCCACACAGCTCAGATTTTGCAGGACTGCTCGATCCGGAGTTGCCCGCGGACTGGTCATTTTTGGTCAAGGGTCCAGCCACCGTGTACCAGCCCACGACGGCTCAACCGTTGGGACAGCTGTTGAAACCCCATCGCACGACACGACAACTGCAAGGCAGGGAGGGCACCGAGTGGCCGATGAGTCCTGAGTCCGTTGTCGGGCCGGCGCTTTTGCTTCATCGACTGGGGCAGGGCAGGGTACTGACCTTTGCCAGTTCACCTGACTTCGCTACCGCTAGTCAACATCACATTGTGGAGGCTCGGCGGTTACTAACTCATGCGGTTCGTTGGTTGCACCCCAATCCGCGAGTCCGCATCGAAGCCCCGACCAATATCCAAACTGTGGTTACGGATGACCCCCAGCAGCGTGTGCTACGAGTCCACTTCTTGGGTTACAATTCACCTCCTCAATCTTTGCCAGCCACCGGGCGACCACTGGTGCTGCCCGGGCTGATCGAGGAGCCGCCATTGTTTCGCGCCGTGGTCCATGTGCGTGACGCGTTTCAGTCAGCTCAAACATTGAATTCACAAACGATCCTCCGCATTAACGGCATACGTATCGAATTAACCATCCACGACATTCACGAAACGCTGGTGCTAAACTATTGAGGCAATTTCGTACGGTACTTCGCTGAACGTTTGGCCGATGGGCGCAACCAACTGACTTAACTTTCCTCCTAGATTAACGGAACATTTTAATGATCGTAACAGGCAAGATCGTCGTCGTGACAGGCGGGGCCAGTGGCATTGGTGCAGCCTTGTGCCGTGAATTTGCCAATCACGGCGCACAGGGAATTATGGTAGCCGATATCGATCAAGCTGGTGCTGAGCAAGTAGCCGATGAAATCGGTGGCTCGGCGATGGCGGTGGATGTCGCACGCGAAGATGACATTCAGCACTTGGTGCGCGAGACCACGCGGCGGCTGGGGCCAATTGACCTGTTCTGCTCCAACGCTGGAGTCGGTTGCGAAGGCGGCTTGGATGCTACGAACGCCGATTGGCAACGGCTGTGGGATATCAATTTGATGTCTCATGTGTATGCAGCGCGAGCCTTGTTACCCATGATGCTTGAGCGTAAGCAGGGCTATCTGTTGCAGACCGCGTCGGCGGCCGGCCTGTTAACTCAACTGGGCTCTGCACCCTACGCAGTCACCAAACACGCTGCAGTGGCGTTCGCCGAGTGGCTATCGATTACCTATTGGGACGCCGGCATTCGCGTCTCCTGTCTGTGCCCTCAAGGCGTACGCACCAAATTGTTGGCCGAAACGCCGCCGAGTATTAATGCCATGCTGACTCCGACAGCCATCGATCCCGAAGTGGCTGCCAGGTGTACCATCGAAGGACTTGCCGAAGAGCGGTTTCTAATCCTGCCGCACCCTGAAGTCGCCGAATACTATCGCAACCGCGCCGGCGACAACGAACGCTGGCTACGCGGCATGCGCCGTTGGCAAGCTAAGCTGTTTGAGACAAATCCTTAGCCACCTCGGCACGTGTCACTTGGAAATGCCAAACGCATGGACGCGGCCGTTTTATGTCTTGCAGCTTTCGTGGCTACCGCCGCTGGTGGTGGCCAGGCAAAAGATGCGGCTGTCCCGCAGTCCCAAGGCGATCCAAGCTACCACGCCGACAAGGATGGGGAAGATAAACGCATCACCGATGCGCACATGCGTTGCCGTGGCACCGCCCAAATATCCCGTTAACAGAATTGCTCCGACGAAAGCGGTGCGAGGAATCAAGAACATCAACGCTATGCCAACTTCAACAATACCGATAGTGTGCATCACTTCCGTCGACCACCCCATCTTGGCAAACATCTCTGCTTTGCCTTCCCACTGAGTGAACTTGCCCATCGCACTGGCAATGATCAAGAAAGCCGCCAACAGCACACTCAATACCCAACCGGCCAATCGCATTTTCTTCATCACAAACTCCAGACAACGTTAGAGTCAAACAGGTCATGTCAATGATCTACTGAGTGTTCAATTGCAATCTGTCGATCAACGAGCGCTACCTAGTACGGCGACCCCGACCAGACCCACAACCGCCAGTATCAATAGTCCCAATAGTATCCACACGATGATCGACGTCTTGTAGCGAATATGGGGAGTGCTGGCTATCACCTGAGCATATTTCGGCGTGAAAATGTAGACACCCTTGCGAGATGCTAACAAATAAAGGAAGTAGGCGCTGATGAGCGTACCGATGGGAAATCCTAGTAACCCGATGGCAGAAATAACAATGCCTCCGATGCGCGTCCACGGCACAAGTCTTCTTAGCCCTAATCCTACAAAGAATTGCAATACCGATAACCCACCCACGAACAATCCTAACACAGCAACAAATATCGCCCCGATGGCATCTGAACCATCGGAACCGGGATCGACGATTAATCCTAGCCCTGCCAGCATATAGAACCCCGCCATGACTACACCTGCTATCGAGCCCAGCAGGTACAAGACACCAATGGACTTCACCGAAGCCTCATGCGACAGGTGCTCGCGGCGAATTCCGTCGACTCCGGCAATACCAAAGTCTGCCGTCACGCCCGATACCATTGCCGTCGGGGCGTACGGATTGAACTCTTGAGGATTGTTCGCCATGGTTTGATTGCCACCCTGAATGTACTTGAAACGATGTGGAAATTAGAGGAGCCTGAACGGCGATCCATCATTGTGCCCGATTGTTGTTGGCTTGTCCAACGTGTAAATTGCATCTGAAGCGGTGCGGAGACTCAATCAGGATTCTCTTCCTAACCCGCTGCATTACACCTTGATTGCATTTTGTCATGCCGCATTTCGATGCCAATTGGAGACTTTGAATATGCCTGAGATCGCTTGTCCCTCGTGCAGCAAAAATTACCGCATCACCACCGAGAATCTCGGCAAATCGGTGCGCTGTCAGGCTTGTGGAGCCATCTTTCCGGCTGTCGAAACGCCACCGCAAATTCAGTCAAACGCTACGTCGAGTTCTCCAATTTCTTCAGGCTCTGCCTGGGACAACGCAACGGCTCAGACCATAGCGTTTGATAAGACCCCCATTGGCGGTTCTCATCCCGCCTCGACCGCCAGCGCTACGGCGCGAGTCTATGTGGCACCGCCGGGCAAACGCGGTTCGGCGGACGAAATTGACTATGCGATCCACGGCGATGATACGCAGTACGTCGAAGTCGCCCTTGATCCAGGCGAAACGGTCATCGCTGAATCGGGAGCCATGATGTACATGACCGCCGGCATTGAAATGCAGACTGTGTTTGGCAATCCTTCGCAAAGCAGCGGCGGATTCTGGGATAAGGTTGTGTCAGCGGGCAAGCGCGTGTTGACCGGTGAATCGCTGTTCATGACCACGTTCACCAATACTCGTGGTCGCGGCAAAGAGACCGTGGCTTTTGCTGCGCCCTACATGGGGCGCATTACGCCGATGCATCTGGATCAAATGGGCGGCGAGCTGATTTGTCAGAAAGATGCCTTTCTGTGCGGAGCCAAAGGCATTCAGATCTCCATCGCCTTCCAAAAGAAGATCGGCGTTGGGCTGTTTGGCGGTGAAGGCTTTATCATGCAGCGTTTGACCGGCGATGGCGTGGCGCTGGTTCATGCTGGTGGAGCACTGTTGTATCGACAACTCGCTGCCGGCGAATCATTGCGCCTGGACACCGGCTGCCTGATGGCCATGGGGCCGTCGGTGCAATACGACATTCAGTTTATCGGCGGCATCAAAAACACGCTGTTCGGTGGCGAAGGATTGTTTGTCGCTACCGTGATCGGCCCTGGCCCGATCTGGTTGCAGAGTCTCCCGTTTTCGCGACTAGCAGGTCGCATTTACGCCGCAGCCCCTCAAGGCGGCGGCTCGCGCCGCGAGGAAGGCTCTGTGCTCGGCGGCCTCGGATCGATGCTCATGGGGGACACCAAGTAGCCGAGTGCAGGAGGAGCGTTTACAACCCGCTAAATCAGTAGAGCTTTCGATCGTCTTTCGCTAACGCCGCAAGGGGAGACACCAATCCGCCGCCTGTCATAAACTTTAGTTTCGACTGCTACCCATGCCTCCGTCCAGGCCGCCCATGCTCAGACCTGTCGCGATGGACTGCGCTTCGAAGTCCGCAAGCCGAGATGGCAGGCGATACTTAAATACACGAACGTCCTCTGGCAGCTCGAACAGGTTGGACAAATGTAACGTCCATCGCTCCAACATTTGCTCGATGGCTGAGTAGTGTTTCACGAGTTCGGGCACATCCGCATCGAAGGCACCCATTCCACCCGAGTAAGTGCCCATGCTACCCCTAGACATAGCAGGTATCGCATATGCAGAACGTGGATTGATCTGCGCATATCGCTCATTTCCAACGATTTCAGCGATGCTTGAGTTCGTCTGGGCGATGATCTGCTGCGTACGGTCAGCCATTTCATTGTCCATGATCCCCGTTTGAACACACCACTTGAGAACCTCTGGCCAGATGATCCGCCTAACATCGTGGTGATGATCGAAATCGGAATCGGCCAGTCGCTGTGTCAAGAATAGCTTGATCTTCTGCTTTTCGTCTTCACTAACTACCGTCAAAGCAGCCAGCGTCTCTTGCAGGTTGAGTTCAGGCTCCCGCAACACCTGATCCTGAAAGATTTGATGTAGCACTCGCAGTGGCTGTCGCTGGTCCGGTGGCAAGCTCGACCAATAAGGCCGCCAATCCCAGGCGGTAGGCAGCAAATAAGATTCGAGGTCTCCTTTGGAATACGGCGGATTCGACGGGTAGCTATGCCGATAAATCTGATCTAGTGGAGTGCCTGCCAGCCTCTCCCAGCTTCGCTTGGATCGGTCCTGAGATGCCTTTGGCATATCTGAGTAGGGCAGTTGAATCGCTCCGGCAAGTCGCATTGCGTAACGGCTAAAACTGTATTTCCATTGCTCTTCGATTGTTAGCTTGGCACCGGCTGATTCCAAATTCGATAGTAGTTTTACTACCAAGTCTCTTGGTAATTCATCTGGCTGGAACCTTTGCCGTTGCTCTCCGAACTCAGCAATATTGGAGAATGAACTAGGGTCTACTATCCCCATGACTGTCCAGTAGCAGGCCATGTAGCTTTGCTTGTTGCAGTTCTCTAATTCCTCAGCCACCGTAGCAATTAGAACCGCTGGAGGCAACTTCGTCGCCTCTGCCAAGAACGTGCTCATCCAGATAGCCTCATGCGAGGTGCCACCGATTATGATGCTTCCCCATTTGCGGGACTTGCGAATGATCTGATCGAAGACTTCACGCTGTTGCTCAGTCGATTGAGCGAGTGCAATAAGTGCGCGGATTGCGACGCTAGCGGTTTCAACCTCGCTCTCGCGACTCATCAGCGCCTGCCACTGCTCGTAGGTGTAGCCGCGATAGGTGGCCGCGTTTTCGGGTGGTTGCTGCATCAGCGATTCTAATTCTCGATCGTCGATGCCCCCCTCGGTCTTGGGCACGGTTTGCATCTCCATGCTCATACCCAAATGACGCGTTGCTTGCGCTGGTTGGCCGGACCAAAATTTCGGCAATTCTGAACCGGGAGTAAGCCTAGCTTCTGGCAACTGCGGACCTTGTTGTTTTGAATCGCCAAGATTCAACTCCACATTTCCATGCGGGTCAACGTTGGCTGCAGCTCCGGCGGGTAACTGAATTCTCGCAAGCGTGCCGTCAGATTTCTTGACGGTCAACCAAATACCCAGTGCTAGGCCGATGGGAAAGAAACTGGTAGCCAGCGTCCAACGAAGCCAGGGTGGAATTCGGCTGCGGCGCGAGCTGCCCGATTGCATTGCCGGTGATGGAGCGTTGTCAGATAACGCTATGGGCTGAGACAATTCGGGGGCTTTCAGAGCCAAGCTGACCAACTGTGCTAGGTTGGCATCCTGGCCGAGCGCGGCAAGCTGCTCAGATACCTGCTGAGTGGAATCAGGGCGACTTTCGCGCTGCTTGGCGGTCAACCTTTCAATCAATTCGACCAGTGGTTGACTGCCCTGTCGGTACTGCTGCGGCACGCGAATTGGCTGGTCGGAAACATGTCCTTGCAGCTTGGCAAAGTTAGTCGCAAAACGCGGACCACTGTAGGGCACCGCACCGGTCAGTAATTTGTACAGCGTGCAGCCGAGCGAATATAAATCTGCCCGTGCGTCGACGCTACGAGCATCGTGAATCTGCTCTGGCGACATGTAGTCGGCAGTGCCCAGAGTCAATCCGGTAATCGTGCCGCTGGTGTCACCCGTCGCTGAGGTTTGCAAGCGTGCGAGGCCCAAGTCCAACAGCTTGACCTGCCCAGACGAATTGATCATTACGTTGGATGGTTTTACATCGCGATGAATCAGCCCGTTGCGATTGGCATAGTCCAGAGCTGCGGCCACTGCACCTCCAATCGCCGCCACCACCTCCGGCGGCAACGGCCCTAGGCGCTGAGCGATGCTGCTCAGGTCCATGCCATCAACGTACTCCATTACCAACACCGGCTGACCAGCCAACTCGCGCGCATCCAGCGCCGCCACAATGTTCGGATGGCTGAGCTGCCCCAGCGTACGCATCTCGGCTTCAAACCGCTGCACCGCACGCCTGTCCGCCAAGCGTCTGCCAGAGATAATTTTCACCGCCACATCGCGCCCGAGCCGCAGATGTTGCGCCCGATAGACCATGCCCATGCCACCCTGCGCGACCGGTTCCAGAATGCGATAGTCACCCAGCTGCAAGGGCAGCTCGAACTGGTCAGCCTGTGTCTCATCGCCGGCTCCGCCCGCAATCACCGCCAGAGCGCGAGTGGTAGACCAACGACAATCAGGCTCACCAAAGTACGCGCTGTCACCATCTTTGACGTGCAGCAGTTGCAGGACATAATCAGATGGCTGCTGCTCTAGCCGCTGGGCGCGCCCACGACACTGATCGCAGTCCTGAATATGCTGGACGAGCGAGTTTTCGCTCAGCTCGTCGATTCTGCCAGCCATCAAGTCGCTCAGCACCGATTCGTTCGGACAAGCTATTGCTTGCATGGCCACTCTCCCAGGGTATTCTTCGTCAACATAGTTGGGCATGTTTGTCTGCCCTACCTATTAGAACGCAACCGCCTGACAGACGACAACGTTTGGGGTTTTCTACCGATATTTTGTCGCTCTGGGACGGAAGCCGACTGTGGGAACGCTCCTCTTTACTACCAGCATTCTGCCCCAACCGGGCATTTAGGCGAGCTGAGCTGTAGCCGGTTTCTGAGATGTTGTTGGTCTCGCGGACAGTCCAGGCCCCAGTGGGGCACGACATCGGTAGAAACGTTGCGGCACAAATGATTGCAAGTTCCATCGGGACGGAATATCGCCCGTCGCTCGACCTATCTTACCTCGCGAGAAGTCCTCCGGCTGATCTCGGACCGATATCCAACCGCTTGCGCCTTGGTGCGATTGCGGGAGACCTTCAAAATTTTGCTCGGGTCGCAATGGTCCACTACTGCGGCAATTCGCCGAGCCGTTGCTTGAGCCGGCGTAGAACACGACAGCGGGCTTGATAGACCGAGGCGATGCTGATGGAAAGCTGCTGAGCTACCTCGGCCGCCGAGCGATTTTCGATCGCGGTCATTCGAAACGCTTGCCAGGTGCGCGGTTCAAATTCCTCCTCGACCATCTCTAAAACTCGCCCGATCAGTTTAGCTTGAAATTGACTGCGAGAATCCTCATCGTGCTCAAGGTCTGGAACGGCTTGCAGCCAAGCCAGCGCGTCAGAACCACCAGTAGCCTGAGGCTGCCCTGTCCGTCGGCGGAAGAAATCGGCCAAGCGTGTACGGGTAATCGTCGCCAGCCAAGCGCTAAAACTGGCTCCAGGCCGCTGGTGATCGAACTGATGAATCTTACGCGCTACAGTTGCAAACACATCTTGAACCACATCCGCCGCATCATGTCCTGGCAACCCCGCACGGCGACACCAAGCATAAACTATCGGCGAAAACGACTCAACCAATCGACTCCAGGCCGACGCTTGCATTTCGCAGAGTCGCAACAAAAACTGCGACGACAAACTGGGCGACTGGGTCATGATGGACTGCCTGTAGGCTGGGCGCTATTGTCGGGTGATGCTGGAAACACGATCAACGAATCGACTGACACATCGGCCAATCGCTGCGCAAGCATGATTGCATCTAGCAGTCCATCATAACCACGACTTACCATGTATGCCATTGGTCCGCTGACTACTAGCAACTCTCCTGGTATGCCTCAATAGCTTGTATCATCCGCCGACTGTCCATATTGGTGTTGATAAGTGGGCAAACTGATTTCCACTGACTCGCGCTAATCATGCCAAGTGTGGCGCGAGCAGCTCGTGCAGCTTTTTCAACGTGCGAATCCACTGCATGCGCATGGCTGCTGGAGAAGCGTTCAGTCGCTGAGCGATCTGATCGTGGGACAATTGCTCGAAGTGTCGCAGGCGAATCAGCAGTTGTTGCTGCGGAGTCAATTGTTTGATGGCAGCGGCTAGTTGCAGGGCGTCTTCGTTAGCGGCGACTTGTTCAGCAGGAGATGCCGTGGAACCACTGGCCAGCTGTGCGATACGTGAATCGGTCAGATCTAAGTCGGTCTGCAGATGTTCACAGCGTTGATCTCGCTTGAGGGTCCCATACGAACGGCGGATTTGTTGCAAAACCGCGCGGCGCACAATCATCCGCAGCCAAGCCAGTCGTTCGGCTTGACTAGTACCTCGAAAACCAGTGGAACCTCGCCAAGCGTCCAACATCGCTTGCTGGACAATGTCCGAGGCGTCAACGCGACCACGCAGTGCGACCGGTAGCTCGCGCTGCGCCAGCTCATGCAGCCACGGACGTAGCGGTCCAATCGACCAGCTTTCGCAGAGCTTTGATTCCGCCTCGCCAGCAGTTTGATGTTGCGATTCGAATTGCGTCATCGCTCAGCCGCTTTCCAGCTCTTCGTTTTCGATCGCGACAACCAGCCGACCGTGTACCCATAGGCTGCTAGCCACAGCGGAGCTTGCATGGTTCCAATTGTAACTAAAAGCCATGTCGCATCGTGCAGACTGGAGACTTGGCGATAGTAACCGGTAACTTGATTCGGTGTTGAAACTGACTGCAGAAAGTGCGAAACGTGGGGACCCTGCCAAACCAACAAGAGCATTAACCCAGCACAACCAAACAGTGCGATCAACGCCCACCAAAATCGCCGGGAGCGCATCCCAAGAAAGAATGCTGGGACGGCGTAAAACCAGAGCACTCCGTCAATTGCCGACAAAACTGTAAGGGAAAATCTTGGATTGTTCCAAAGTACAGCATGCTCCATCCACAAACCTTTCCATGCCATCAAGGCCATCATGATTACGGCTGGCGAGATCAATAACCACTTGAGAGAAAACTGCCTTCGCCGCCAAGCGTATACAAACATGTATCCTGGCAAGATGGCTCCAAAGAATCCACACAGCACATGGAAAAACCGATCGACCAACCAATCTTGAAAAGTTCGCTTTTCCCCGGAATCTATCGAGCTGTACAGCCAAATTCTGGGATCGCTTACGACTGGAAACACTACACTGGCTGCGACCGAGGTGGTTTGGGTGCCATCCTCAGGTCCCGCCGGAAACAACTGGTCGATGAACTTCGTTTTGATGCCTTCTGGGGTGTCATAGTTGACGGCGAATCCATCACCGTGGCGCGCCCACTGCGTCTCCCAGCGAGTGTCTAACTGATAACCGGCGGCAGTCAGGTGGGATTCGGACCAAACCAATCGCCCATCGGTAATGTCAAATAACGATCGGCTGAGCAGCGACCCAACGCACGATAGCAACCAATAGCGTGGATCGTCGGTTGCGATCAACTGCGCCCTTAGTGGCGCTGATGCTTCCTCGTACATCTGCTGCCATAGCAACTGTCCATTGCGATCGTAGCCAGCTAGCGAGCTTTTTTCGCAGACCAGTCGCCGCAAGTCGCCGTTAGGCAATTGGACGGTGGCGGCCGCCAAGATTTGTCGGTAGTTGCTATCAGTCTGCACGCTGGTTGTGGTCTGTACAAGCTCTGATTCATCCACTCGAAGCTCGACAAAATTCAGAATTTTAGTACTTGCCGATGCTTCTTCGGGAACTGCCAATGATAGTTGCGATTCTACTTGGCGACCGTCACTATGGGTTCGCTCCAAACTTTGATAGGGGCGATTCAGTCCTGCCATGTGACTGAACTTTGCGTTTCGGAAGAGGTGCTGGCTGCGCTCATCACCTGTCTTAGGATCAATCAAACTCAAGCGCACACCACGGTCATACTTGGTGCCAACATCGGGTTCCATCACGATCAGGCTGTTGGTACCATCGGCATTCAATAGGCCGCTCATCCACAGCTCACTTATAGGCTCGCCTTGTAGACTGTAACGATGCGACAGTGATCGTCTCCAAAGTTCACTACCTTCGTTGCCCGACAATGCAACTAGCCCTTTCGCCTGATCCACTTTATGGCTGGCGGTTACGATGCAATCATCGAAGCCATCACCATCGCAATCCATGACCACGATCGACGGCTGAGTACCACGATCGCCAATTCCGTATCGGAGCTTCCGATCGGTTTCAACGTCCTTCTGCCAGCGCACCGTACCACTCGTTGAATTCAATCGCCACACACCAATCGTTTGATTGCGCAAAGGAGCCCATCGAAGGTCAATGGGATCGTTTCTTGGCCCCAGTACGAACACATCACCAGAGCCATCCGCACACGTTTGAGTGGCTATAATCCGATCGGCCAACTGAACCCCAGAAAAGTCGTCCCGTCTTCTGCCGGTTTGGACGTCGAACCATTTCATAGAATCTCGCACCGAACTGTATGGCGATCGGCAATAGGCTAGCGCCTGCTGACCTAGGCGAACAAAGCCAGCCGTCCCCCATTCACTAGACAACGGATGTTCCCAGATGACTTGCTTGGCTTCCACATTGATCGCCGCAATTCTCAGGTGGTCACTGTCGTTAACCAGTGCGCAGAGCTGACCGCTGTCTGAGGTCCATGTGCCGAGTAGTTGTTGGTTGAGCGTAAGCCGCGACGGCGCTTCGATGGTTTGCCAAACTATTTTGCTGGCCTGCTCCCGCTCGATTCCGGACCGCTGGACATAGTAGCCACCCTGGGCATTAGCTTGTCTGGTCAACATGGTCAAACCTGGGGCGACTCGTGGCAGCTCGTCATGTTTTAAGTCAAACCGCAAGCTAGCGCTACTCAGCAATCTGGACGGATCGCCAGAAGATGACTGCATCCTGTCACTGCGCAGATTCCACCACACCAGCGATACTTCCAGGTACTGCGAGCCCAAAATGCGACAGCCGACAATCTCGTAACTGACCTGTTCCAAATAATGCGGAATGTTGGCAACCGGGTGACTAAGCAGTTTTAATCGCCGTCCTGTACGCCCACAAAGTACGTCTATCATCAGATACAACATCTGTGGTTTGTCCATAGACTTTATAGCCCACACCATCTGCCGATTCGACAGACCATCCAGATCGCACAGCGTAACTACGGCCAATTCGTCGACTGCGTCACCGTTAATATCGGGGACTACACAAGCCCGTTGCGGGACCACTTCAAAGGATGACAGTCGAGCCGGCTTGTTCCAGAGGAGCTTTCCGGCGACTGCATCTCTGACCTGAATCGATTGATAGGGCACGGACTGGCTTGAATCATGAACCCTCGAAAAGTAGATTTCGTCGATGCCGTCGTGATCCAAGTCAGCGACCAGCGGAAAATCGCTCTGCTCAGTTCCGTATAATGACTGCGAATACAGCATGGGCTGCCTGTCATGCCACATCACCGACTGCTGATCGACATCGTACAGCACCAAATCGTCGTCCTGGAAATCTGCAGTTACTGGAGCGTCCACGTCCAGTCGCCCAACAAATAGCAATCCCTTGCTACGATCCTTGCCAAGTCGCACTTCGCGCACCAAGTCAGCCATCGGTGGATGCAGTGTAGACAGGGACTTTTTGGCGTGAGTGGAAATCAGCGATTCATCTTGAACGTCAATCTCTTGCAGAGGGACTGGGTCTGCCTGATTACCACTGGCCAGATCGAAAAACATAAGTCCCGTTTGCGGGTGCCAAACTGCGACATTCGATTGCCCTTGACGATCCATGAAGTGAATCGGCGGCAAGATTGCCAACATAGCCGGCAAATTGGAGCGGATCGACTGTAGCCCTGTTTTAGGCGTTTGACGAATCGGCCGGTACGGTTGAATCATGAACATTTCTCTGGCAATCTGCTGCATTAGCGCTGGCCTGGGAAGCAACCCGGCGCGTGGCCAACGGGATGCCAATTCGGTAACAATAGGGGCTATCGACTGTGTCCAAATCACTTGGCCCGTTCTGCCGTCGACGACACTCATCTGGGAGAAGACCTGCGAGCCCTTTTTTGCCACATCCATCTCTCGTTGGGTCACCACGACGATCTCTGCGACGCCGTCACCGGTGATGTCGTCCGCCAATCGCATTTGGCTAACCGCACTCAGTTCCATTGGTCTCCAATGTTGAATCGGTTGTGCCTCCTCAGGTATTTCCACTGGCAAGCGCACGTGCCACAACATATTCCCCTGATGGTCTATAGCAGCGATCACCGGCTTCCATCTGGCAGACAGGACCATGTCTACATGACCACTGCCGTCTAAATCCGTTGACGGCGACAAAACGCGCGCTGGCATTGCGACGTTGGGTTGCACCGCCCAGTACTGATCCCAAAGATCGTTTCGATGAAACCCAAAGTCGATCGACTGCATAAGCTGCTCGGTGGAAGCGACCCTTGGAACTTGGGCCTCGCTCGATTCTTCATTGTCGTCAGGTACTGATGGGCTGAAGGTAGTCGACAACTGGAACAGCAACTTGCCTGCAGGACCATAGGCCGTCAACTGTTGCTGATCGATGGTAACTAACGTGCAGTCATTGGGGTTTTCCACGCAACGGACCTCCGTAACGAGCTGACCCTCGATGTCGATCTCCGGTGGACCTGGATACCCATCCAGGTAGTGCATGACCATGGACTGTCCCGGCAATAGATGCATGGTTGCCGGCTGACTGAATCTGCCAGGCTGAGCTATCTGTATATCGTAGGAACCCGTGCGAATTTGCTGTGGCTGCTGCATTGGCAGCGTGACAGATTCTATCTGCCGCTGCGAGCCAGGCGGGCCGCTGGCATTAGCCAATGAGATGACGTAGGGCCCCCCTGATGAAGTCAATTTCCATCGCGCCATTAGGCGGTCGGCATAATTCCGGTACATGGCGACCGATCCCAACAATCCGACTGTTGCCACAGCAGCGGCGACTGTGGCAATCCAAATGCGATTGGAATGACGAATCAGGCGACGCTTTAGTACCGTCCACACCGACATACGTTGTGCGGAAATGGGGCGATCATCGCGAAGTGCTGTCAGATCGTCTAACAAGTCGATGGCCGTCGCGTACCGATCGCGCGGCGATTTTTCTAGACATTTCAAGATCACGATGGCCAGCGATTTTGGAATATCGGGCGACAACCCAACAGGGTCTCTTGGTTCATCCGACTGGATAGCGCTCAACAGTTCCAGCGGAGAACTTGCCTCAAAGACGGACTGCCCGGTGGCCAGTTCAAACAGTGTAGTTCCTAAAGAATAGATATCCGTTCGATGATCGACCGCGGCCGAATGATTCGCTGGCTTGGACCGAAATTGCTCCGGACCCCGAGCATCTCCAATGGTCACAGTCAGCTGGTTCGACCAAGCGACTTCCGGCGGAAGCTGTGCGGCGCGAATCTGTTCGGGGCTCATGTAACGTGGCGTACCCAACATGGCCTGGGATAACGTGAGCGTAGCGTCTAGGGTTCGATAGGCCAACCCAAAGTCGGCCAACCAGATCAAGCCACTGGAATCTTGCAACAAATTTCCAGGCTTGATATCGCGATGCACCACGCCACATGAGTGCGCATAGCTGAGCGCAGTGCAAATTTGAATCCCTATTTCCACCACACGCTTCCAGGGTAACCCACGCGGATGATCACCAATTACTTCAGATAGTGGTTGGCCATCGATTTTCTGCATGGCAAACCAATGCAATCCTTGCGTCTGCCCTGATTCGTAGATAGGAACGATTTGCGGATGCTGCAATGAAGCGACCGTTTCCGCTTCGCGAGCAAAGCGACTAGCGATTGCCGGGTCGAACGTGGCTCGCGGCAAAACTTTGATAGCCACAATTCGGTTGAGCGAAAGCTGCCGAGCTTCGTAGACTACCCCCATGCCGCCTCGCCCTAATTGTCCGAGTATCTGATAGCCGGGGACGTTGATCTCATGCTCCGACGATTCCAACTCCTGTGAATGCGCATCGGCAGTAACGAGTCGGCCCTTGAGTGGCGCCGGATTGGAACTAGAGTGACTGACCGCTTGTTCATGCTCCTCGTTCAGCGGATGTACTTCGTGGAGTCCACTGGCGTGAAGGCATTGCAGCACGCTCACTAACGGCTTGAGCTGTCCGACCAAAGCCTCGTCGCCTTTGGCTAATGGTAATAGTTCGGGCGATTTTCCGAGCCTAACCTCGGCTTCCCAGTGCTCCAATAATTCGGCCAGTCCTCCATCTTGAGCGCCATCTTCGCCTGTAGAGTCGTGTGGTCTGTCGTCTTGTGCTGTCATTGACTGGTTCAACTCTGCTAGTGGCTTCTACCGATTGGCCGCATGCCCACCGGGCCGCGCGCATTTCTGGCTGCGAGACCTTACGAATTCCCTATGTTTTGGCTCAGTACAGCTTCGTATCAGCAGTGCATTGCGAAACATCCCCGAGCGATGCCCACACGATTAAACGAGGCTCCCGTGCAAATGACGGACAGACTGGCTATATCATAAGATGCCGAATTTTGGTGGGCGCAACAGCGATTGCCAGGCCACCAGTTTTAAGATCGTACTCAGGACCGAAAATGGCGTCGTTGTGGCAAAAAAGCAGGCAAGAAAATGCTGCTCGAACAGCCTTACATCGAGATGCTGCCTTTGCGGAAGTCGGTTTTGCCGAGCATGACATTGATCAGTACCGGCTTGCCCCCACCTGCAATGGCTTTGGCTTGCTGCAAGGTGGCTGTGACTTGTTGAGGATCGTCGATGCACAGACCGACTCCACCGTAGCCTTCGGCGACTTGATGATAGTTGGTCCGGGCAAGTTCCGTGCTGAGTGCCGTGCCAAATATTTCTACCTGTTCGCGAGCAATCTGAGTCCATCCGGCGTCGTTACCGACAACGGCGATCACGGCAATGCCATGGCGTGCATAGGTATCGAATTCGGCCAAAGAATAGCCGCATGAACCGTCGCCGTATAACAGCCAGATTTCTGATTTTGGACGCACACAGCCAGCGGCCAAGGCAAAGCCGCCACCGGAACCGAGTGTACCGAACGCCCCAGGGTCCAGCCAGCTCAGTGGGCGCCGCGGTCGCACAATGTAGCTGGCGGTGCCGACAAAATCTCCTCCATCGCCAATCAGTAGGCTATCCTCATCCAACACTGCATCGAGCTGCCTGAGGAATTTGACCGGATTAACGAGTTCTCCTGTGACCGCTGCAGTGGCATCAATTTCCGCTTCGCGCGCCGCATCGCGCTGCTGCAATTGTGCGTGCCACTGCTGCCAGCGCAATGGCGGCGTTCCGCAGACTCCAGACAATCGACAGAGCAAGTCGCCGGGATCCGCCAGCACGGGCAGCGTGGGTCGTCGATTGAGCTTCAAATCGTGGCGGCTGCGATTGATCGATACCAGTGAACAACCGCGTGGAATGCCTCCTCCGTAGCCCAAGCGAAAGTCAATCGGCAGACCCGCCAGTATGACCACATCGGCTTCGCGCAAAGCTTTGCCACGCGCGTGACGAATGTGCAACGGATGTGTACCCAACAACCCACGAGCCATTCCGCTCAGATACGTCGGCACACCCAAGTGAATTATAGCGCGTTGCAGCTGATCGACTTGAGAAGCGTCCAGCATGGCTTGGCTGCCAACCACCAACACCGGACGCTCGGCCCACGACAACGTGGCTTTAACTTTGTGTATCGCTTCTGTCTTGGCCAATGGCACGACCGGCGCTATGCTGTCGTCGGCAGGCGAAGCGTCCCACGCGCGGGCGAACTTATTCTTGAGGTGCCAGTTTAGATACTTGCGCAGAAGATCAGTGGCCAAACCCTTGCCGCGCGCCATATCCAGTGACCATTTGCTGACGATGCTTTCCTGATACAACAAGTCAATCGGCAATTCGACGAACACGGGCCCAGGCACTCCTGACTGTGCGCGGCGCAGGGCTTGCTCGATCGTGGGCACGATGGACCGAACCGTCTTACACGTGGCGGACCATTTGCAGATGCTCTTGACCAAGCTCAATTGGTCGATGTCTTGCAACGAACCACGACCTTTTAGCAGCACGGCGGCGGCCCCACCCAGCAGCAGAACCGGAGACTGAGCCATCTGCGCATTCTTGAGCGCCGTGATGGTATTGGTGACACCAGGACCGGCTGTGACCGCTGCCACACCAACTTTGCCGGTCAGCCGGGCGGTGGCGTCAGCGGCAAATACAGCTGTAGCTTCGTGTCGTGCATCGACGACGCGAATCCCGGCTTGATCACAGCCAATCAACAGCGGTGATATGTGCCCACCGCACAGTGTGTAAATCCACTGAACCCCATGGCGTTTTAATACGGCGGCTACCATTTTGCCGCCATGCATCTCTGTTTGCGTCGTCATTGTATAATTATTCGTGATCGCTTGCCGATCAGAAACTGATCTGCGCGTGGTTTATCGAATTAAGGAACACTGATGTTGGTCAACTGGTTGCCCACTTTGGCACGCATGGCAGCAATGTCTGCAAAAGAGATGATACCGTTCTTATCGATATCCAGCAGGGAACTTGAATCGACATCCGCTCCAACACCGGCGCGAATGGGAGAAATATCCGCAAAAGACACCGTATACATGCCATCGGCGATTCCACTAGTCTCGCCACACAAATGCCCGATGTAATAAACCTCCTCATTCATCAAACCGGTATTGGCATTAGCTTTGATGGTTATTCTCAGCCAACGATCCACAATCGAATTGTCAGGCCATAAGATCAGGATTTGATCGGGCGAGCCTGCGGCGACTGTCACCGATGATGGCGCTGGTGCCGGTTCCCAACCGGTTGGAGGGTTGGAGGCTGTTGAAAACGCACCGTGCGGACTGACCTGGAATCTAAAATCGGTGGCTGTCAGTCCGGCCGGATTGCCAAGGCCAACCACTTCAAAATTTACCCCAGTCAGGCCGGTGGCACAGTTGACTAGATTGGCAAGTCCTAGTGGCGTTGACGTTGCACCAGCTTTGAATAGCGACTTGGCGGCATCCACTGGGCTGCCGTCGCCTTGCCACTGGTTGTAGTACACCTTGCCCGTTAGGACCTGTGAACATTGGTCTGTGCCAAAGCTAGTGGGGTCATCGGGATCGGTGCAGTTGAGGAACTCTTGATAGTCCAAGTAGCCATCCATGTCACGGTCGATGCCCAAGCGTTGGCCGGTACCCGCAGGCACTACGGTAAACGTGACCGTATTTCCGTTTCCGGTGGCCGCCACTAACTGGGCTTGTGTAGCCTGCTGGCCGGGATTGTCCGCTACGAAGACACCGCCTTGCCAGAGAAAGCCCCGAGGTCTATCCGAGCCATGCGCTTTAGCGATCAACTGCAGCCGCCCAGGTGCTCCATTGACGATGGAAACCAGCGAATTGAGTCGCGTGGTGCTTTGAGTCGGCGTGCGGATCGTCTCTTGCTGACCGACGGCTGCGTGGCTGTCCTTGCTAAATACACCGGGCGGTTCGCGCAAGTTCGTGCCATTGTTGGTCACACCGAAATCTGAGCCGCTCCACGCCAACAGCAGCGCCACCAAATTGGCAACTTCTTGATCGGACTGAACGCGAAATGGGCCAAGTGCTACGAATTGTGAAAGACTGGGAATACTACCATCGTGCAGCAGTCCAAACCCCGACAAGCTGGGATTACCGGGAGTCATTTCGAACCCCACCTTTTCATGAAGATTCCGCATTTGTGGCACCTTAATCGTGCTTTGGTGCCCCTCGGTCGGATCAACCCCCATCACCGCTAAGTGATTCTCGTTATGCGGTCCACGCGGGATGGTCACCCACCGGCTCAGACCAGCATCCCAGGTCCGTTCGGTGCTGCCGCCCGAAGGCAGTGTATGGCAGGTCACACAAGCCAGCGCACCGGCATCCAATAGACGCGACTGGCTGCGATAAATGCTCAGTCCGTTTACCGCATTGCCATTGGGTAACGTTACACCGGCAGCACGCGTGAAACGCCCCGTTGCAAAGTGACCGCTCAGATTAAGCGACGTGGGCAGCGCATTGTTGAGATTACGAAACGGATTGGGAGGAAATGTGAGCGTTGCCAGAAAGCTCTTGAACTCTGCCATTTCCAAAGTGGTAAGTCCTGTGTCGCGACCTTGGAGCGCCGAGAACGCTCCATTAAATTCCTCGATTCCAAATCGGTCGCCTCGCCAGTGCAGCGGCTCGTGTCCGATGATGTCCTGCAATGTCTGCGTAGTCATCGGCCCCTTCATCGGATGGAAGTCTGTCAATTCGAACAGCGCCTGCACATTCAGATCTCGCTGGCTCAAGGGAACCGTGTCTCCCGATGGATCGCCCAGATCCCAAGCCAGCCGGTCCATGCGCCCATCCACGTGACACGAAGCACATGCAATCTGGCCAACGGCTGATCCCTCATGCGTGTTGTACAGATGGCGACGTCCATTGCGAACTTCGGCGGGAGTCGGATCAAAATAGCGGACCACCGCCGACTCGGTGCCGGTCGTCAAGTTGATAACCGACACCGAACCGTCGAAGCGATTGAGCACATAAAGCTGACTGCGGGATTCGTCGAGCGCCAAACCGGCTGGTCCCTCGCGAACCGGTATCGGTTGTCCGACGCGTTGCCCCGCGCTGTTGATAGCGATCACATTGCCCGATCCCATGCCAGCTACATACGCCTGGCTACCGCTGGATGACCATACGATGGCTCGTGGGTCACCAATTGCTTTGGCTCTTTCGGTAGCGGGCAATGTCGCGCCGGTAAACTGAGCAACCAGCGGCGCGTTCAAGTCAAAGCGGCCCGCTGACTGGAGCGTTGCGGGATTGGCAAACGCCGCCAATACCTCAATGAACTGTCCTCTCAACAGCGGCTCAAACCGAATTTCATTGCGCGCATCGGTACCCACCACGCAAATCTGGCCTGTGGCAGGATTGACCGATACCGACATGCACAAATTCATCAGTCCGGTCACGTAGCTAACCGCCAACGAGCTGGCGTTGACCACAGCCACATCATTGTCGATCAACGTCCAGCCGGGATAACGTCCCGAAGCTGAAGCATTCGCACCATCAACCCACGGCGACCAATTTGTGCCAGCGTCATCGCGCCATACACCTTGCGCATCCTGACGCACAATCAACGCAACGCGTGGCGGAGTACCGGCCGCAATGTTCCTCGGAGGATTGAACACTGCGCCTGCATTGGGCGGAGGATTGAGGCCGTTATAGGGACCTGCCGGATTGGTCACGATGTCTGGCGGAAATGTTCCCTGTAGGCCATTGTCCAAGCTCGTCGCACCTCCAGCCAACAGCGTACTGCAATTGCCTGAGTGGAAAAAAGCCGCGTACACCTGGCTACGGTCTGAGCTGACCGCCATAGCGCGCGGGCTCAGACCTTGCAAGGTAATGTTCGATGGAGCGGCCAGCACATTGCTGGGATTGAAGACCTGAATCGCCCTCGGTAATCCACAGGAGACAAAGGCTCGCTCAGGAGATCCAGCAAAGACGACATCCCAAGGATCATTCAGCGTAGCGATCGTGTGAGTGATGTTGCCGGTGGTGACGTTGATGATCGTAATGCTGTCCGAAAGATTATTGACCACCCACAGTTCCGCATTGGTGCGGAAGCGGACACTCACCGGCTCAAGCCCCACCGCAATGCTGGTCCACAGAGCAGGTAACCCTTCGTCGAGCGAAAAAACTTCAACCCGCATGTCGGAGGTATTCACTGCTGCCAGCAGACTGCCGTCGGGACTGAGATCAAGTCCATGGATCGGAGCATTTTCATAATTGACGAACGATGTAGGCGGCACCTGCGCCTGTACGACAGGTATCGCGATGAATGCAGCAATCAACAGCGCGCGAATGGACGCAAACATAGCTACTAATTCTCAGGCCCGGGGATGGACGATTGCGATTACAGAGCAGACATGTATTGAATTGGCACGACAATTCCTCTACCGCAAGTTGGCCAACCATGGATGAGTGGAACTCGCATACGTTAGTGAAAGCAAACTATCTTACAGGACACCAGCTAGTGGGCGGACTCCTACCGGTTAGCGGTTCCGGCGATACAGGCCGGCTGCCCCAAACTGGATGCGTATCAGTGTACTAAAAAATCCGACGAAAACGGTAATTGACCGTGCAATTTTAGTAGCACGCCTCCCATTTTGAGTTGCTCGAATTGAACCTTTCCAGTCCGAATTGGGCAGGCGACTTGGGCAGGCGAGGTGGAAAAGAAACAAGCGTTGAGTCATTGAGCCAGGCCGATCATCCAAACAAATCGCTCAGCCGCCCATAGAACATACCGGCCATCTAAGCTTGAGATGAGGAAACGGAATTCAATCTGGATTATTTGTGACTGGGCATGAGTCGTTCGTCCGCAAGATCGAGCCGATACAAAATCTGGTTGTAATCGTAACGTGCAGTGGGAGACTTGTTGCCCGAGAATTGATGCGTGTAGGTTCCCTCGAAGTAGATAATCCGCCCTCCTTGGCGATCAAGAAAGGTGTGATGGATGGGATTGTAAAACGAGTAGTGAGGATGGCTAGCGATCTTTACAGCCCGCTGCCAAGGACCGGTGATGGCATCGCTCTCCACATACCACAATTCGCCTAACAACGAGGGAGATGATTTATGGCTCGTAAACTCGAGCGCAATCATGATGAATCGCTGACGAAACTCATTCCAGGTGATACTGGCCGTATGCAGGTGTACCGCACGACCTGTAGCGGCATCCTGCACTTGATAGCGAACCTGTTTAGAGGATATCTTGCCAGACTTAAGCAGTTTGGATTCCTCCTCCTGAGTCGTAGGGACTAACCCTGCCTGCCATCTCCAGGCTGACTGAGCCGCCTGCCATTGCAGGACTTCGTATTGGGTAGCGTCTGTAATTGAAGCAACGTTGGCCGCCACGCGCACATGGGCAAACGGACGACAGAAATAAAAGTGTTCTCCATCGGAAGTTTTTGTGCGGCAAGCATAACCATGCGGAAACGTCCACTGGTTGTCTTTGGCGGTGTCGGCAACTTTCCTAAAGTGGCCAGCGTCTGGGTCGAACTCTGCAACTCCTTGCTCATGGGCGGTTTCCAGCCCTGGCCGCCGCGAGAACCCCGCAAACAGACGCTCCCGCTGTTGCTGGTCTGTAAGTGACATCAGTCCAAACATCCACACAACGCCCGGCTTGTCTGTAGGCATCATCCGACGAAGCAACTGGGGATTTTCCTGGTTGCGAAAGTATTCAAAGGCAAAGGCCGATTCAGGGTCGATGTCGCTCGGAGTCGTGGCTGAGGTTGTATGAAAATTCCCCAGTGGATAACGGGCTTGACTCGTATCTCCCCACAGCCAGAACAACTTGCCGTTATACGCAACCGCTTGTACGGAATCTTGACCAACCACGCCAGGTTCTAGGATGTTTTCGAGGGGAATAGGAAGCCCCAGTGCCTCCAAATGATGATACTGCCCCTGTCCAGTCAGCCGCCGGATGCGCGTAGCGATATTTGACGTACTAACTTCGCAGACCGCGTATGTCCCCCGTTTGGTAACCGCTCGAAATCCAGGATAGCCAAATCCATCTTTCTCGCGTTCGATTCCGGGACCGGTGACATGCCAGAAGACTTCACAGTCCATCAGTCCTGGTTCATCCCAAGCGATCCAACCACTGTTGTCGGTTACGCAACGGATTTCATTGACGGTTCGCAGCTCGACTAAAGGCACTCCACGACCTTGCTCATCGACGACCTGAATGCCGAATCGATCCGGATGAATAGATGGCTCCTCGGCCTGGCCGGAAACTGCGATCAACAGCAGCCAAGTGATTGCCAAGCTGGGTTTATCTTTTATTTTCGCGTGATATCGCTGGTTCATGATCCCAGGCAACCGCTTAGAGCGTTTCTAGGGTTGATGTGCCCAAAATTCTTTAGTTTATAGCCGGCGTGTAGGATATATCGCAGGCATTCCTGCGCGGGAAATCGATCGACGAGCCGACCTACTGTTTTCCAAAGTCCAGGTACGGTTCGTGCCGCCTGGGAACGAAGCAGGCATTTGAATTGGCTAAACAGATTCTCGATCGAATTGTGATCGGGTGAATATGGTGATAGATAACGAACTTGAGCACCTACGACTTCAATAGCTTCCTGAACGCCCTCTATCTTGCGAGCCGATAGGTTTTGCATAACGATAATGTCCTTGGGGCGAAGCACTTTGATCAAGTGCTGTTGGACCAAGGCCAGAAAAACGTTTCCGTTGATGGGACCTGTCTTGGTTTAACGGCAAATGGAAATCTGAAGCGTAAGGCTAACTTAGAATTGAATGCATCCGTGGCGTTGAAAAAGGCATTCCGTGCTGTGGGGTTTGTCGCATTGTGGTTAAAGTTAGAAGTGAAGGGGGGACTCAGTTTAAGGAATTACTCGCTTCTAACTTCAACCCTTGCATCGGCGCCCGGGTCGCACCTCTGTGTTGCCCTATCCTCCGTGCAAGTGGATTGAATGTAACATGTAGCCTTCCATCAAGCAACTTGCTTGGGGGAACGTCGATTCAGCTCGCGTCTGGCGCGGGCTTCTTCGAGCTTGCGATCTCGTTCAGCATGGATCTCTTGGGTGAGTCCGAGCATACAATCGTAGGGAGTCACGTAGCCGATAGCGCTATGCAAATGGCAATGTTTGTAGTGATGCACGAAGTCCTTGACCATACTGGTTGCTTGTTTAAGCGTCCCTGGTTCAGCAGGTCGGATGCATTCGCGTTTGAGCGTACCATGAAATCGCTCTAGCTTCCCGTTACTTTGTGGATCGTAAGGGCTAGTGCGCACATGGCTAAGACCTGTCACGCGGATAAACTCCTTGAAGTTTTGGGCAATGAACTGTGGACCATTATCGCTGATGATTCGCGGGCGAACACCAGGATGTTTTTCCAAGGCTCGTTGCACGACGATCTCAATGTCCAATTCGGTCATCGTTGGCTGGATTTCCCAGTGAACGATATATCGACTCATGCCGTCTAGGACGGAAATCAAGCAGTAGAACGTGCCGCCAAGATTCAAGTAGGAAACATCAATATGCCAATGTTTATGGAGACTTTCTGGCTGAACGAAGCCCGTTCCTTTCTTGCTCTTGGATACCGACTTGCGATCGAGCCGGCCGGCCGCCTTGAGGAATCGATACGTTGAACTAGGGCTGACCGCCACGATGTCGTCATCGAGCATCATGAAAGTTAATCGACGATAACCTTCAAGAGGATTCTGGTCGTGATAGGCCGCGATTGAGTCCTTCTCCCATTGCTCCAGCCACCAATCTCGTGGGATTTTGCCATTGTGTTCGTTGGCTTGACCATATCAATTTTTCCACGAGTGGTATTTGCTCGTAGCCAGATCGACCCACCGCAGCAGTTGGCTAATCGGTAGCTCAGTTCGCTCGGGCCAGTACCTCATGTAATCCACGATTGCATCGCGTTTGTCATGGGGGACCCAAACACCCTTCAAAGGTCCCCATTGGCTTTTTTTGCTTTAACCTTCTCCTCCTTCAGCTCCGAGATGACCTCGTGCTTCTGCACGAGCTTGGCCTGCAAAGCGGCTATCTGCTTGTCCTTGCTATCAACCTCTTTGGCAGCAGGCCGTCCAGATGGGCGATCAAACAGTTTGTCTAACTGCTGCTTGGCCTGGTTAATCCAGTTGTGAATTTGAGAAGGTGGCACACCCGGCTCAACGGCTAGTTCGCTAACTGGTACCTTGTCGCACCAATGTCGTCTTACTGCTGCCGCTTTTAGTTCGGGTGTGTGTGTTTTCGATCTTTGCGTGTCATGGAGTCTCTGGTGGTTTTCGAATATGCTAGCCGAAAACTCGCAGGGTTTCATTTCCATTAGAGGCAAGACAATATCGATCACGGTCACCGAGCGTAGGGGCAGTCCGGTCGATATTGAACTGCTGCGACCGCGAACGTGGATCCAGCGGCATGGACTATCTGCCGGCAGCCGCTTGCCGCTGAATGTGCCCGAACTAGAAGTCGATGGCGTCGGCTTCGTGACTGCTATTGACGACTGTTCAGACATCGCCGACGGCGAAGGCAGCGTTGTAACCGGTCGCTTCATTACGCGCCAGGCCAACGATCTGGCTCGCGTCACGGTCGCTCGCCTACCACCCACCGTCCAGGAGATTATCAGCCGCAACGCGCTAGCGTCCGGTTCTCCTGACGTACTTGCCGACCTCGAGCAGCTCGCCCGCCTGGGCCTGGTCGACCTTGAAACGCTTGAAGGCACCGAGCGCCATCCGGTGTGGTCGGAGGACCAGCAAGACTGGATGCCGCTGGGACAGCTCCAACCCGGCCAAACTCTACGCGCGGCCGACGGCCCAGCCGTGGTGTTGTCCGTCACCATCCACAACCACATCGTCCCCGTCTACAATATCGAAGTCCACGGGGAGCACGTGTACCAAGTTGGTCAGTTTGGGCTGCTTGTGCATAATGCTTGCCCGCTTCCAGTTATCAACCCCTCGTTTATTCCGCTCCCCGGAATAGGAGCGAAAGCAGTATTTCCTTTCGCAAAAATGATGCGTCCAATTGCTGGTGCTTGGCCGGCGGTAATTAAGGAAGGTACGGTATATGTTCATTACATGCATATTGCTGCCAATCAGCTAGCAAATGGCGGTAGACTTGGAGCAATTTCACACAGTGGCTGGGTCTGGCTGGACGATTTGGGGAATGTTATTAAGGTGCTGTGGTAATAATGTCACAACATGAATTCGTCATAAGCAAATTTCGCCAGCTCCATGGTAAATTGCTTTATGATTACTTTTCGCAAACGATTGACGAATCAGATGTCACAGTCCCTGGCGACGAAATACAGGCACTATGCAGCAATTTCGATGAATTCGACGAAGAGCATCTTGTTTACGCGATCGAGATATGTGGAAAGTATGCAATCGCTGACACCATTACAGAGCTCGTTGAACTTCTTTCAAATTCCTCCCTGTCGGTTTGTCTGGCAGTACAAAGAGCGTTGTTTCGCGCTGATCCGTCACTCTTATCAGGGGAGCTCTGGCTGCGAATTCAAACAATTAAATCAAGGCTTCCCTTACCGCACAGAGAATCGCTTGAGTGTACCCTAAACAAAATACAGGAAAGTCACTAATTAGCTGGCTCTTGTAAACTACCCCGTAGACGAACTTAGCGACGAATATCATAGATATCCCGGAAATTCTGCACGCCGCTGGCTGACTTTTGCAGATCATATTCCCACCAAGAATCCAAAATCCTTGGGAATACGACGACTCACTGCCCGAGCCGATGCAGGCCGAGTGGTCCAAAGTATCGGTCACGGTCACCGAGCGTAAAGGCAGTCCGGTCAATATTGAACTGCTGCGACCGCGAACGTGGATCCAGCGGCATGGACTATCTGCCGGCAGTCGCTTGCCGCTGAATGTGCCCGAACTAGAGGTCGATGGCGTTGGCTTCGTAACCGCTATTGACGATTGTCCAGACATCGCCGACGGTGAAGGCAGCGTCGTAACCGGTCGCTTCATTACGCGCCAGGCCAACGATCTGGCTCGCGTCACGGTCGCTCGCCTACCACCCACCGTCCAGGAGATTATCAGCCGCAACGCGCTAGCGTCCGGTTCTACTGACGTACTTGCCGACCTCGAGCAGCTCGCCCGCCTGGGCCTGGTCGACATCGAAACGCTCGAAGGCACCGAGCGCCATCCGGTGTGGTCGGAAGACCAGCAAGACTGGATGCCGCTGGGACAGCTCCAACCCGGCCAAACTCTACGCGCGGCCGACGGCCCAGCCGTGGTGCTGTCCGTCACCATCCACAACCACCCCGTCCCCGTCTACAATATCGAAGTCCACGGCCAGCACGTGTACCAAGTTGGTCAGCATGGGCTGCTGGTGCATAATGCGTGTGAAATTATTCTGCAAAGAGGTGAATTGGCCATGGGATTTATGACGAATTCTGGCCAGATGGTTGGCAAGATGTCGAAGGCACTCATGGGCGGACATCAGGCCCTTGCAGATACAATTCCTAATGCAGCCGCATTAGCAAGATCAGGCCACGCATTTGGTTTCACCGTGGCCAAGAGCCCTAACGGAACAAAATCCGTTTTTGGAAGTGCCCAGTTTCCGCACTCTTCCGGAGTGATCCCTGAGCACCTAAAGCGAATCATACTGGGATTAGTGCAGTGACAAATGCAGGTAACGATTGTGAATGCTGGAAGATAGTTGAATCTCGCCGGCTTCACGCTGACAATCAATGGAAGGGATATGACGGTATCTCCATCTCCGAACAGCAGTTGTTGGTTTGCACGTGCTTCATAGGCGGTCAGATCTGCTCAGCACTTGCAATGTGGGAGTCCGGCGAAATATCGGCCGTGGAGGTCAGGGGTTTTATTGAGTCGACCTACGGACCAAACATAGACGCGTTCATGCAGGTTGTGAACGAGATTATACAGACGGTCAAATGTCGTCACGTAGTAGAGTGTTACAACTGTATTGCAGAGTACCGTTCTGTTTGTGGCGGGGGTGACGAAGAGCTAGGTAAGGGCCTAATGCTACTCACGTTTATAGCAATTTACCTTAGCGAATACTGGTCCGTTGAGCCGGAATCCAGGACTGCCTGCATGGTGTTTCCCGATTCGCCATTGTTTGTTGAAGCATCGTTCCTCATCCGTTGCGTCATGAAGTACGATTCAATAGGCCACTGGGTTGACGCACGGGGATTCATGAAGCAGCTTGATTATGTCGCACTTTGCCGAGAACTGCACTTACTTTATTTAAGCTAATCTCAGCATTCGTCGAAACTGTCAACTCTGTGTGAGCTTACACTGGGGTGCGGCGGAATTTTGATGCACTGCGCGCGAATGTGGGGTAGCAGCGATTTCCGGTCGATATTGAACTGCTGCGGCCGCGAGCGTGCATCCAGCGGCCTGGACTATCTGCCGGCAGTCGCTTGCCGCTGAATGTGCCCGAACTAGAAGTCGATGGCGTCGGCTTCGTGACTGCTATTGACGACTGTTCAGACATCGCCGACGGCGAAGGCAGCGTTGTAACCGGTCGCTTCATTACGCGCCAGGCCAACGATCTGGCTCGCGTCACGGTCGCTCGCCTACCACCCACCGTCCAGGAGATTATCAGCCGCAACGCGCTAGCGTCCGGTTCTCCTGACGTACTTGCCGACCTCGAGCAGCTCGCCCGCCTGGGCCTGGTCGACCTCGAAACGCTCGAAGGCACCGAGCGCCATCCGGTGTGGTCGGAGGACCAGCAAGACTGGATGCCGCTAGGACAGCTCCAGCCCGGCCAAACTCTACGCGCAGCCGACGGCCCAGCCGTGGTGCTGTCCGTCACCATCCACAACCACATCGTCCCCGTCTACAATATCGAAATCCACGGCCAGCACGTGTACCAAGTCGGCGAGCTGGGGCTGCTGGTGCATAATGCGTGCCCTGTCGATGCAGCCAAAGCACTTGCCAAAAAACTTCGACTCAACTACGACAGCCCGACAACAAAGACAATTCTTGAGAACATCGATTCCCCAGTCTCCAGTTTTGAGAGCTCATTCCGCCAAGGAAAGATTCTTCAGAAACTGCCGGGTGAGGTACTCAATATGCCGTTACACGAAGCGCTGAAGCACAGTACTATGGTACGAAAGCTACTTACGGACTTGCGGTTTGTTAAATGAAAAAAGATGCGCGATTAGTCCATGCGGCAAATTCAGTGTTGGATGCAATCGCTAATTGCCAAATGGTCGATTATTGGGATGCAGATGAGTGCGCAACAGGTCTAGTCAACTCACATGGCACGCGAATGGTATATATCTCGGTGTACGGTCAATCGGACTCGGACATTGAGTTCGTCTGCGAGGAAATAGGTGGAAGCGAACCGACAGTAAGTTCAACAGGTACTGTAAACTCGACTGACAAACTAATTGATGTCTGCAGACGTTTCTTGCATGACGGAGTCGAGAATAGCGACACCTAGATGAGAAAAGGGCGAGAAGCCAAGCGGCGTGATCGGTAAACTGAAAGGCATGCTTAGTCAGCGAATCTACGTTGGACCAAATCTCTGATTAAGATAGCGCAATGTTGAACTTGGCAGGATATGCTGTTGTCGGAATAGCGTTAGTGATCGCGCTGCTGAACTTCTACCTAAGCTTCGGGGACAGTATTGTACAGAGATTGCTGAATCAGCCTCAGCGCCATATCAGCGGACTTCCGGGCATTGGGACGGCTTTACTTGTGTTGGGTAGCATTTGCTTGCTTGGTAGCGGTGCACTGCCGTATCTAATCGCAACACAATTACTCCTTGATACCGGCGGAGTGCTATGGTTGGCAATCGTACTATCGTGGAACTATTGTGTCAGCGGCAGTCGATAGGGCTGGAATCGCAAGCTGATGCACCGCGATTTCCGGGGACATTGAACTTAGGCCGGCCGCGAGCTTGAATCGAGCAGCACGGGCTATCTGCCGGCAGCCGCTTGCCGCTGAATGTGCCCGAACTAGAGGTTGATGGCGTCGGCTTCGTGACCGCTATTGACGATTGTCCAGACATTGCCGACGGTGAAGGCAGCGTCGTAACCGGTCGCTTCATTACGCGCCAGGCCAACGATCTAGCCCGCGTCACGGTCGCTCGCCTACCACCCACCGTCCAGGAGATTCTCAGCCGCAACGCGCTTGCGTCCGATACTCTTGATTTACTTGCCGACCTCGAGCAGCTCGCCCGCCTGGGCCTGGTCGACATCGAAACGCTCGAAGGCACCCAGCGCCATCCGGTGTGGTCGGAAGACCAGCAAGACTGGATGCCGCTGGGACAACTCCAGCCCAGCCAAACTCTCCGCGCCGCCGGTGGCCCAGCCGTGGTGCTGTCCGTCACCATCCACAACCACCCCATCTCGCATTACCAGAATCTCGGTCGTGGGTTCCTTCAGAATTGGACTGTCCAATCTCAACAAATCCTGAAGAATGCTGGAATTGGGGTCCGCTCTGCATGGTATGTATGCCACACACCGACAGTGATCAACCTTCAGCATGACGATTAACGCAAGCGACTCAACCGAAGTCCTGCAACTACTGGCCAATCTGGTCAGGATCAACAGCGTCAATCCAAATTACGCCGATGGCACACCGGAGTTGGCCTGCGCACAATTTGTCGAATCGCACTTGGCAAAACAGGGCATCCAAGTTTGGCGACAAGAAGTGTTTTCAGATCGACCAAACGTGCTGGCCCGGTTGCCTGGCCAGAACACGAATCGACGTATCGTCTTCGAAGCTCACCTGGATACTGTCTCAACGCAGGGAATGACTATCCCGCCACTGGAGCCGACGATTCGCGATGGCAAGCTGTATGGGCGCGGTGCGTGTGACACCAAAGCTGGACTAGCGGCGATGATACAGGCTGTGATCGACTTGCATCGTCAGGGCATCCAGCCACCTTGTGACATTTTGCTGGCCGCCACGATCGACGAAGAGTATTCCTATCGTGGCGTGCTAGCACTGTGCGATGGCATGGAAGCTCGCACCTGTGATCAGCCGCCCATCGGCACCCCGCTGGAGGCTGCGCTGGCGGTGGTCGCGGAACCCACCGAACTGCGTTTGGTTGTGGCCAGCAAAGGCGTGCTGCGCTGGAAGATCGAGACCATTGGACAGGCAGCGCATTCATCTAAACCGCACTTGGGGCGCAATGCCATCGTCGCCATGTCGCGCGTCATCGAAGCGCTTCAAGCTGATGCGCCTCAACTGACGGCCACTGAGCATCCCCTGCTGGGCAGCCCAACGCTGAACATAGGTGTCATTCAGGGCGGCGTACAAGTCAATTTTGTGCCCGACCGCTGCACGATCGAAATTGATCGCCGACTAATTCCCGGCGAGACTTGGCAAACCGTCTATCAGTACTACCAAGCCATCATGGATAAGCTGTTGGCGTCTGATCCGGCGCTGGGCATTGTGATGCAGCCACCCATGCTCACCGACTGGCCGCTGGACTGCCCAGTAGATCATCCCATGGTAGGACAATTGAGTAGCTTGCTTGAGTCGCTGCGGTTAGACGGTCAGCCGCTGGGAGTGCCCTTCGGCAGCGACGCCAGCAAGCTGGCTCGACTAGAAATTCCCAGTGTCATCCTGGGTCCAGGCAGTATCGACCAAGCCCATGCGGCTGTCGAATTTGTCGATTGCCAACAAGTCATTCAGGCCGTCGACGTCTACCGCCAAATCATGCTGCGCATCGTCTAGACACTCAATCATGTGGCAGTTTATTTCTACTCGGCAAACTGATGATGAGATGATGAATTGCGGTGCCAATACAAAAGCAAAATTAGCTCTGGAACTGGGATGCAGATCGTGAAGAACCAGTTGCTGGCAGGTCGAATGGCGAATGCTTAGCGCTCTGCCAGTCGCTGTCTGACTATACTGGGTTACAATGTCTGGCAGCCTAACTCAGGACACTTGCCATAAGATGACAACACGCGGGATTTTCAACATGCACCCTGTCTGCCTGTCGAGGTTGTTACGCATCACTAAACTTTTTCCTCGTGTCAAGACGCTGATTGCTGTACTGCTTTTTGTTGACTTGCTGTGCATCGCACCGACGTTAGCTCAGGTGAAGCCGTTAGCGGCGGACAGGATCGATGCGATCATTGCGAATTATATGGACCAGTATGGCGTTCCCGGCATGTCGGTGGCTGTGTCTCACCGAAACGAACTGGTCTATTCCAAGGGCTTTGGTCTGGCAGATGTCGAACACGCAGTTCAGGCGACTGAATCAACGCGATACCGCACAGCCTCTATTGCCAAACCGATGACGGCTACTCTGGTGCTGTCACTGGTGGAAGAGGGCAAGCTAAATCTGGATCAACCAGTTCAATCCTATGTGCCAGAGTACCCGGAAAAGCAATGGCCGGTCACCAGCCGTCAGTTGCTCGGTCATGTGGGTGGTGTACGTCATTACAAATCGACTGCCGAATCTTCATCGACAACGCATTTCTTTAACTTGAAGTCCGCTCTCAGCACCTTTGCTGATGATCCGCTCTTGGCACCTCCCGGCACAAAGTACCGTTATTCCTCGTTCGGCTACAACTTGTTGGGTTCGGTCGCCGAAGGTGCTGGCCAGTCGGACTTCATGACCTTGCTGAAAGAGCATGTACTCGATCCGGCTGGCATGACACACACGCTGGCGGACGATTCTTTTGCCGTAATTCCTGGGCGTGCAAGGGGTTATTTTCGAGCAACTAAATCGGTGCTGACGACGCTGCCGGATGGCCACACCTTTGTCGAAGGTGAACTCTATAACTCATCTCTGCACGACACGAGCGCTAAAGTTCCCGGCGGGGGACTGTTATCGACAGCCCCGGATCTTGTGAGATTTGCAACCGCCTTGAATCAAGAAAAGCTACTCAGCAAAACCACACTATCTGAGATGTGGACTCAACAGAAGCTGGCCGATGGCTCGTCAACCGATTATGGACTCGGTTGGAGTGTCGGTCGCAAATCGGGTCGACGAGCCATCTGGCACGGCGGCGCACAGTCTGGGACATCGACGACTCTGTTGCTCTACCCTGACAGCGGCATCTGTGTGGCCATCATGAGCAACCTGCAGCGATTGAGCCTGATGAGCATGGCCGTGGCCATTGCCGATACGGTTGATTCGTCAGAACTTGACTACTCGCCTGCCATTGAAAAGCTGAAATCCGCCGTGCGCTACGAGATCGAGCACAAACAGCTGCCTGCCTTGTCGATTTCGCTGGTCGATCAGGATCGAGTAGTATGGGCTGACGGATTCGGTTTTCAGGACGCTGAGAAAAAGGTCCCCGCGACTGCGGATACGGTTTACCGAGTCGGATCGGTATCCAAGCTGTTCACGGATATTGCTGTACTACAGCTGGTTGAAGAGGGGCAGCTGGACCTCGACGCCCCCATACAGCAATACCTGCCTGACTTCCAGCCGCAGAATTCGTATGACGTGGCGGTGACTCTGCGTCAATTGATGTCACACCGCTCCGGGTTGGTTCGTGAATCTCCCGTTGGCCATTACTTCGATCCTGATGAGCCTACGCTGGCTGCGACGGTCGCCAGTCTCAATAAGACTTCGTTGGTATATCAACCTGGCACGAGAACCAAGTACTCCAACGCGGCGATTGCGGTCGTGGGAGCGATTCTGGAAAACCGGCTCGGCGTTTCCCATCCCGATCGTGTGCAGCAGGCGATACTCGAACCGCTGGAAATGCACAGCAGCAGCTTTGTGGTGACGCCCACGATCGAAACAAAGCTGGCACTCGGCTGGATGCGGACCTACGACGGGCGTCGATTTGCAGCCCCGAATTTTCTTTTGGGTACCGGACCAGCAGGCAATCTGTATTCCAGTGTGCTCGATCTATCGAAGTTCACTTCCTGTTTGTTTCGAGACGGCCGCACCCAAAGTGGCAGAATGCTCACTCCAGATTCACTCCAGTTGATGATGACGCCCATCCTGGATGCCGCTGGACAGCCCCAGGGATTTGGCCTCGGCTTTCATGTGCAGCAACTTGACGGTTACACCAAGATCGGACACGGTGGTGCAGTGTATGGTTACTCGACGCAACTCGAAGCTCTACCGGATCGAAAGCTTGGGGTCGTGGCTGCTGCGTCCCTGGATGTCGCAAATGGTGTTGTCGGACGTCTGGTCGATTACGCCCTGCGGCTGATGATAGCCACTCAGGATGGCCAACCACTGCCCAGCTATCGAATGACCATCCCTATGCCGCCCGAGCGGGTCCCTGATTTTGTGGGAAGCTATCGTGCAGTCGATGGCGATCAGACGACGAAGATTTCAGAACTGCACGGCAAAGTTTACATGCAACGCGGATCGTACCGACACGAACTCCGGACGGCCGCCGATGACGGATCGATCATCACCGACGATGAAATTGGCTTTAACACTCGGGTCGAACGCCAATCCGAAAACCTTTTGCTGGTTGGTGAAACAACCTATGAGCGATTGCCTGACGAATCACCGGCAGACATTCCTGATCGCTGGCGAGGTTTGATTGGAGAATACGGTTGGGACCATAATGTCCTATACATCTTGGAAGATGCTGGCCGGCTGTACGCGCTAATCGAATGGTTCTTCTACTATCCGCTGAAGGAGGTCAGCGACAATCGCTTTGAATTCCCGAACTACGGTTTATATCACGGTGAGGGATTGACTTTTACACGGGATAAGCAGGGCAAGGCAATCGAGGTTAACGCTGCAGAAGTTATCTTTGCTCGCCGCGAAGTAGGCACACAAGAGGGTCAGGCATTCAAGATCGCACCGCTCACAGCGATTGAGACACTGCGCAAGGAAGCTCAGGTCGCCGTGCCACCGCAGGAATTCGGTGAATTCCTGGACACCGAGCTGGTGGAACTGGTCACTCTCGATCCGACCCTGAAGCTCGATATTCGCTATGCGACCAACAACAACTTTACCGGAGCTGTAATCTACAAGCAGCCCAAGGCGTTCCTGCAGCGACCTGCGGCGGAAGCGACGGCTCGCGCCAATGCCAAGTTAAAACCGCTGGGGCTTGGCCTAATGATCCATGACGCCTACCGTCCGTGGCATGTTACAAAAATGTTTTGGGACGCGACACCCGATGATCTCAAGCATTTTGTAGCCAACCCAGCCAGCGGCTCGCGCCATAATCGAGGCTGCGCGGTAGATTTGACCCTCTTCGAACTCGCCTCAGGCAAACCCATTCCCATGGTTGCCGGATACGATGAATTCTCACCACGATCCTTCCCACAGTATCCTGGTGGAACCTCCCGCCAACGCTGGTACCGAGACCTGTTGCGACGTACGATGGAATCGGAAGGATTTACGGTCTACGAATTCGAATGGTGGCACTTTGATTACCGGGACTGGAAGAAGTACCGCCTGCAGAATGCCACGTTCGAGCAATTAACCGATTGATCGATCCGATATCTGGTCATTCGAAGTGGTCCTCAACAAGGCATGGTTTGACTCGCGCCGTTACTCGATTCGCACAATACGAGTACGATCCGAGGGAGGAGCACGATTACGAAGCATCAATCTAAAGGAGATTCCATTCATGCACATCCTCCAGCGCCGCCAGTTTCATCGTCGCTGCCTGACGAGTGTCGCGGCCATCGGCGGTTTTTGTTCTGTCACTGAACGGCTTCAGCCTGTCGCTCGAGTGCTCGCAGCCGCCGAAGACAAACCGGCTGGCTGGATTGACGCGCATGTGCATGTATGGACGCCAGACACTATAAAATATCCGCTGGACAAGGCGTTTAAGCTTGCCGATATGCAGCCGCCCAGCTTTACACCCGCCCAGCTGTTGGCACATTGCCAGCCGGCTGGCGTCGATCGCATCGTGCTGATTCAAATGAGCTTCTATGGACTCGACCATCGCTACCTGTTCGACTGCTTGCGCGAGCATCCGGGCCGCTTTTCGGCGGTGGCGTTGATTGACCATCGAGCCCATGATGTGGCCGACCAGGCGCGAATGCTGGTCCAGCAAGGTGCGCGCGGCTTTCGGCTGCATTCGCTAGGGGATGCTGATCACTGGCCCACTAGCGATTCGATGCGGCAATTGTGGGGGGCGGCAGCCGAAGACGGCTTTGCCATTTGCCCACTGATCAATCCTCAGGATATTCATGTAGTGGACAAGCTATGCAGCCAGTTCCCCGATACGACAGTGGTCATCGATCACTTTGCACGTATCGGCGTGAGTGGCCAAGTTGAACAAGACAGACTCTCTGAGCTGTGCCGACTGGCGCGGTTCCCCAAGGTGCATGTCAAGACCTCCGCCTTTTACGCGCTGGGGCACAAACAGGCGCCCTATCGCGACCTGTTGCCAATGATTCGACGTGTGCTGGATGCATTTGCACCGGAAAGACTGATGTGGGCGACCGATTGTCCGTATCAGGTACAAGGACAGCATACCTATCAAGCATCACTGGATCTGATATTGAAGGAAGCTGATTTTTTGTCGGCCAGCGATCGGCGCTGGCTGCTGCGCGATACGGCGTTCAAAGTCTTCTTTAGTTGAAAGTCGTCCACCCGCATGCTCAATGCTGATCTGGTTCGTGCTGCCCAGGAGAATATTCGCCCCTGGGTGCATCGCACTCCGCTAATTCGATCTTCGTCGCTATCGGAGCGATGGGGAGCGAATGTGTTTTTGAAGCTGGAATGTTGGCAGAAGACCGGTTCGTTCAAGCCGCGCGGCGCATTTAACAAGCTGCTAAGTCTTGACGCTCAACAACGCGCACATGGCGTGGTTGGTGTCAGCGGCGGCAATCATGCACAAGGTCTAGCCTACGCGGCCCGGGCACTAGGTATCTCGGCCGTAATCTGCATGCCCGAAACTACTCCGGAAAATTATCTGTCCGCGACGCGCGGTTATGGAGCCGAGATTCGCCTGTTTCCCACGATTCACGCAGCCTTTGCTGCCGCCGAGCAGATACAACGTGAAGGTCGCGTCTATGTGCATCCGTTTGACGATCCGCTGCTGGCTGCCGGGCAGGGCACTGTCGGCTTGGAGATTCTGGAAGATGTGCCTGACATCACGCACTGCTACGTCAGCATTGGCGGTGGCGGTTTGATCGTCGGCATCGGTGCCGCGCTCAAGGAGCATTCGACCGCTGTTGCTTCGAAAGGCAAACTGCCGCGACTGATCGGTGTCGAGACGGTAGGTGCCGACGTGATGGCTCAGAGCGTGGCTGCGCAGCAGTTGATCGAATTGCCGGCGATTACCAGCATTGCTCGCACACTGGGAGCGCCTCGCGCCTGTCGGCTGACCTTTGAATTGGTTCGCCAATGGGTCGATGAATTGGTCGTTGTTCCTGACGCCGACTGCGTGCGCGAACTGTTTTACCTGCTGGAGCGTGCCAAAATCCTGGTCGAACCCGCAGCTGCCTGCTGCCTGGCAGCAGCCCACCAGCATCACAATCAATTCCAGCCGGATGACAATGTCGTCATCTTACTCTGCGGTGGAAATGTAGCCGCCAGCGACCTGTGCCGCTGGCTGCACGATTTCCGTTAGCAGCTTTCCTGCAGTTACGTTCGCCAGTACGTGGATGAGGCTGTCGTTGCGACCCTTCGTCTGGCGACGGTAGCTAAGTTTGCGGTCGCCGAAAACTGGGCAAGCATTTTTCCTCATTTTTCGATATGCTTAGCGCCCACACTCGACATACGAATTACACCACACGCCAACCTGCTGATTTTATAGCCAGGCGACATAGGATAACGTCAGACCCGTGAATGGATTGGTAAGCGGCTATTGGCCGGTGGCCCGAGCAATACTGACTCCCGTGTGGAATAGCATCCGCGATTTGATACCTATCGTGAGCGTGGTGTTGCTGTTTCAGTTGGCCGTGTTCCAACAATCCATCGAGCAGCTGTCCGGTCTGCTGGCTGGACTGTTGCTAGTGATCGCCGGTCTAAGCTTATTTATCAGCGGTCTGGAATTGGGGCTGTTTCCTCTCGGCGAGGGTATGGCTCATGACTTTGCCCGTAAAGGCAGCGTGCCATGGATGCTGGCCTTTGCTTTTGCGTTGGGTTTTGGAACCACCTTTGCAGAACCGGCGTTGATCGCCATTTCGGGCCAAGCTGCTTCGCTGAGCGTCACTTCGGTAGTGGACGGAGATTTGGAGGCGACCCGACGTTCTTTCGCGCTGACTCTCCGACTGATCGTTGCCGTATCTGTCGGCTTGGCTTTAGTGCTGGGGGTCATTCGCATCATCACCGGCTGGCCACTGCATCTGATGATTATGATCGGCTATGTGCTGGTGATTATCCTCACACCATGGGCACCCAGGGAAATTGTGGCCATCGCCTACGATTCGGGGGGCATCACCACCTCGACCATTACCGTACCGTTGACAACAGCTTTAGGCATCGGATTGGCCTCTAGTATTCGCGGGCGCAATCCGATGTTGGATGGTTTTGGTCTGATCGCCTTTGCATCGCTGCTGCCGATTTTGTTTGTTTTGGTCTTTGGAATGCTGGTACTGGATACCACTCAATCGCTGGCTGTGGAAACTGCATCGACTGCATTGCTAGAGCCGGGGACGGAATCTGTGGTGCAGCAGGAGTTGTTCGGTTCGCTGTTGGATTCCTTACTATCGACCTTAGTAGACGTGTTGCCCATTTTGGGCGTAGTGGGTTTATTTCAATTGCTGGTGCTACGCCGTCGCATCCACAGACTGCCTCAGGTGATATGGGGAGTTAGCTTTGTTATCACTGGTCTGACCTGCTTCCTGGTCGGATTGGAGCTGGCGCTATTTCCGCTTGGGGAAACGATGGCATTGCAGTTGACGGCTGGAGTGTCTCAGCCTGCCGCTGAGATGCTCGCCGCCGATTCGTCCGGCACAGCAGCGCCAGTCGCTTGGTATCATTACTACTGGACATATCTATTTGCTTTTGCCATCGGAGCCAGCACTACCATCGCCGAGCCTTCGCTGATCGCTGTCGCCATGAAGGCCGAAGAGGTATCCGGTGGGGCCGTCCGGGCCTGGGGGCTGCGTCTGACCGTGGCGCTGGGGGTAGGCATCGGCGTGTGCCTTGGAACGTTTAGAATTGTGACAGGCATCCCGCTGCCCTATTTCATTCTGATCGCTTACATGATTGTCATTGTTCAAACTTATTTTGCTCCGCGCATGATCGTGCCCATCGCCTATGACTCGGGTGGCGTGACTACCTCCACGGTCACGGTCCCGCTGGTTGCCGCCTTAGGCATTGGATTAGCCAGCAACATTCCCGGTCGTGATCCATTAATCGACGGTTTCGGTCTGATTGCCTTGGCGGTGCTGTTGCCGGTCATCAGCGTGATGGGCTATGCTCAGTTGGCAGCCAAGTTCAGTCGTTCTTGAAATTGCTGTTCACAAACCTTTCGCATGTCCCTGGTCATTAGCGGACAAACACTTTCATCATTCCTAAGTATCGAAGTTCAGGTATTCATCAATGCAATTCAAGCTATTGATCGCGTTAGTGGATGATGACAAGACCAAGAAGGTCATGCAGGCCGCTCGTGAATGCGGAGCTACCGGGGCCACTATCATCGGCAATGCCCGAGGCGAGGGTCTCAAGCCCATCAAGTCATTTTTGGGACTGGCACTAGAAAGCCAGCGAGATGTAGTTCTGTTTTTGGTCGAAAGCCACCTGAGTCGGACCATCCTGGAAACCATTGGTCGGGTTGCAGAATTTGACAGTCAACCTGGCACTGGCATTGCCTTCCAATTGAATGTTGAAGATGCCGTGGGCGTGAGTCACCAAATTGAGAAGTTAACTGAACTGGTCGAGGAGCAACTATGACCCAAACGAAAACTATCGTCCGTGTATCTGACGTGATGAAAAGAGAGTTGGATATTGTGGACGGTAAGCTGACCGTTAAAGAGGCGTTGCTGTCGATGAAGCATCCTGAGACACGTGCACTCATCATCGACAAACGTCATGCCGATGATCAATATGGCATGGTTCTGTTGTCCGATATCGCCAAGAAAGTGTTGGCGGCCGACCGTTCCCCAGACAGAACCAATCTGTACGAAATCATGGCCAAGCCAGTGCTGAGCGTGCCGCCGGAAATGAGCATCAAGCACTGTGCGCAATTACTGGAGAGATTTTCGATCATCCGTGCACCTGTGATCGATCAAGGTCAAGTCGTCGGCATTGTCAGCTACCACGACTTGGTGCTCAACGGACTGATGCAGATCATTCGAGCTAGCTAACTGTCGATCATTTTTTTTAACCGCGCACACCCAGTGTCTTGCCCACTTATGGCAAGCCGCGCGGGACCAAATCAATCTCAGTCGCATTCTAATTGATTGTTACCCACTATCTTCAGGGAATATTCTCGCGTAACCACGGCCCCGATTATCAGACCCTACAAAGCTAGTGAGAACCTGGCCTTGAACCACTGGAAACTACCGGCAGCATTAACATCCATAACCATGGTGATCGGACTGGGGCTTCAGTTATGGTATTGGCCGCAGTTGCCAGAGCAAGTGGCCACGCATTTTGATGCACAGGGTAATCCGAATGACTGGATGGGCAAGCTACCTGCCACTTTGCTGGCCGCCGGATTAGTGACGCTCCTGCCACTGTTCTTTATTGGGATCGGTCAGGTGATTGGCTGGTTACCCGTCTGCATAATCAACTTGCCGCAGCGCCAATATTGGCTGGCGACAGAGCGACGCGCTGACACATTACAGTGGATGACCGGCTGGATGATGTGGCTGACTGTGTCCATTACCGTTTTTATGGTGGCCATCAATCACTTAACCTTCCTTGCCAATCGCGATGCCCAGCCTCTTTCGGTAGCTTGGTTTTGGGGAATGCTGGGCGGTTTTTTGTTATGGACGTTTGTCCTTGTATTGGTCATGCTGCGTAGATTTGCCAAGCCAATGTAAATGAGCGGGTGGTGTTGACCGCGAACGCTACACTGATGGCAAATCTCGCACCGCACAGGCTATGAACAGGAAATCATGGTTACGCAAACGGTATGGCTGTTTCACCGCGGGACTTACGATATAGCTATCGCCTTTCGGACACAGGTTGCGGAACACCTCGACCGCCTTCGCATCGAATTTATCTGGATTGATTGAACATTCGACCACATCCAGCCGATCGCGACAGTAAAAGATATCGGTGTCATCACAACGCAATCGCAGCGCATCCAGCACTAAAGGTTCCCACAACAGGCCCCGGCATCATCGCGAATCGTATTCCAGCCTTTCTGTAAGGTGACGACCAAACATAAAGCCTGATGTCGATAAATCGCAGCTCCCAATTCCGATTATTGGGACCGTATCACCCCCATCGTGCCGCTCTTCCCCAATCGCGAAGCAACAAATGATAGAACCGTTTAATGGCCAGTGGCAGGAGTCCCTCGCTCGCGCTGCAGGTTGTGACGATCAGGCGATGATGTCCTGGATGACGCGGCCGGCGACGTCGGTTAGGCGGAAGTCGCGGCCGGCGTAGCGGAAAGTCAGCCGCTCGTGGTCAAAGCCCAATAGATGCAGCATGGTGGCGTGCAAATCGTGGACACTGGTGGGGTTCTCGACTGCCTTGAACCCAAGTTCGTCAGTGGCTCCGTAGACCGTGCCGCCGCGCACGCCACCACCAGCCATCCAAACGGAAAAGCCATAGTGATTGTGATCGCGACCAAGCAACGCTTTGCCATCACCACCCAGTTCCACGGTGGGTGTACGGCCGAATTCTCCGCCCCATAAGACGAGCGTCTCGTCAAACATGCCGCGTTGCTTGAGGTCGGTTAACAAGGCGGCCATGGGCTGGTCGATTTCTGCAGCCAGCTTGCGATGGTTCTTCTCGATGTCGCTGTGATTGTCCCAGGGTTGTCCAGCACCGTGCCATAATTGAACGTATCGCACTCCGCGCTCGACCAAGCGCCGCGCGATCAATGTCTGACGTCCATGCACGCCGCTGCCATACATGTCCAGCATACTCTGGCTCTCGCGACTCAGGTCAAACGCTTCAGCGGCTTCGACCTGCATGCGAAACGCCAGCTCAAACGACTGGATGCGTGCGTCCAGTCGCGCATCGTTGCGCGGCTGACGATGTTGGGTGTTAAGCTGCTGCAACAGATCCAACTGTCGTCGTTGAGTCGCCAACGATGCGTGAGGACTGCGAATGTTTTCGATCAATTTATCCAGCTCTTGATGCTGCGGATCGATAAAGGTGCCTTGATATGCACCGGGTAGGAATCCGGATTGCCAGTTCTCCGCATCTTTGATTGGATAGCCGCCGGGACACATGGCCACAAAGCCGGGCAAATTTTGATTCTCGATGCCCAAGCCGTACAGCACCCATGCGCCCACACTGGGCCGAGGCTGTACCGAATCACCGCAATTCATCAGCATCAACGACGGTTCGTGGTTGGGTACCAAAGCGTACATCGAACGAATCACCGCCAGACTGTCGGCGTGCTCGGACGTCTTCTCGAACAGCTCGCTGATTTCCAGTCCGCTTTGGCCGTAGCGCCGAAACTTGAAGGGCGATGGAAAGCCAGCACCGGTCTTGCGTTCGGTGGTCAGATTATCCGCTACACTACGATTCGCGTACTTAGCAAGTGCTGGCTTGGGGTCGAAAGTATCGACTTGTGACGGCCCACCGTTGAGGAAAAAATGGATGACTCGTTTGACTTTGGCCGGAAAGTGCGTCTGACCACCAACCAACAGCGTGCGTCCATCCGCTGCGGCAGCTGCCGAGTAGCCTTGACTGTGCAGCAAACCGGCTAGGCCAAGTCCGCCTAGCCCTAGCGCGCTGCGCTGCAGCAGGCTGCGGCGGTCGATGAGTGCGGTAGAGTTGTAATGGGTTGTCATAGGCTAAACTTTGCTACGTGGCGCGAGGCAGTGCACGCTACACACTTTTCCATGGGGTGGTAAGCCGGCGCGGGGCCGAACCAATTAAGTTCATGGCTTCCTTGACTGTCTCTAGATGTTCTTGCGTTTACCATAAGCCTTGTTCCGGCCTCGCGTGTCCCACCCAACAGTTAATCAACAAACGCAAATTCATTCGTCATCAGCAGCACTTGAGCTAACTGTTCCCAGCGCGATAGTCGTGGCTGCGCGGGTCCTGTGAA
This sequence comes from Pirellulaceae bacterium, assembly GCA_019636385.1. Lineage (NCBI taxonomy): Bacteria > Pseudomonadati > Planctomycetota > Planctomycetia > Pirellulales > Pirellulaceae > Pirellulaceae bacterium. The sequence goes on from JAHBXT010000001.1 coordinate 1,445,720, forward strand.
ATTGCGCGCAGCATCCCAAACGGTTAAAGCTGTTGACGTGTGGTTGACTGCAGACTGGTCAGCGTCCTGATCGGCAACCTGTCGAATGACTGGTGCCCACAAGTACTGGTCGCTGTTGAGCTGTTGGATGATATCGACCACAAAGTCTATTGTATCACCGGCCTGCACATCGAAACGATCGACATTCAATTCAGCTTGATCGGCGCGCAAATTCACTGCCGCCAGCAGCCCATGGCGACTGGAAACAATCTGCAAGCGAACACCATCGGCCACATCGGGTTCATGCTTGGCCAGCGATTGGATAGCGATGCTCATCGCTGCCGGAGCTGTCCAACGGCGAACGCTGGCGTGTTGCAAGTCGTTGCCGGGATGTCCACCGGCAGCGGTCAACTGGACCCACCCCAGCCCTCCGTCTGGATAGGCTGCACTGCCTTGCCAGGCCGACCCGGTGAAGTAGGGCAGGGGAGTAAAATCGCTCAGCGTGCCAGCAGCTTGGTCGATGGCCGCGTATCCGTAACTCCACGTCAGCGATTCGACTGAAGGTTTTTCATTGGAGTCGTCGTCTGGCTGAGCCAAGAATAGTTCCGCAGCCGCTTGTTCGGTCGGCGATGGATCGCGCTGGACTACTTGCCGATACAACCGTTGAATCGACATTGAATCGGACAGAGGATCGTTGGTTACCGATTGCTCCGCCTCGAGCGCGGCTATCAACGATTTGGCACGATACACCAAGAATGGATGATTCAGGCAGTAAAGTGCCTGCTGAGGTACCAGCGTCTCGCTGCGGCGACCGATGTGCAGATCGGGATTGGCGAAATCGAAGATACGCAACGTTCCGGGTAAGAACTGACGGTCGACCAACCCGTATAGAGTGCGGCGATGGTGCGTATCTTGGGCGGTGAACATTTCCGTCGCCTTGCCGCCGGGACGATCATCCAAACTGCCGCTGACCCGCAGCCACGAGTCTCGCAACTCTTCGAACTTCAGCCGCCGGGGAGCGACCCGCCACAACAGACGATTGTCGGGATCCATTTGAAAGGCTCGCGTGAAGCTGGTCAGATGCTGGCCGACAACGGCTGGCTGGTCGTCACTGATTTGTTGAGGCAATTCTGAAGCCTGCCGAAACGTCTCGGACAGCACGATCATGCGCACGATCGCCTTGGTGCTCCACCCTTGCTCGATCAAACGGGTGGCCAGCAGGTCTAGCACTTCAGGATGGCTGGGCGGTTGGGCTCGCAATCCGAAGTCGCTGGGCGTGCGCACCAGTCCTTCGCCAAAACAATGTTGCCACAGACGATTGACCCATACCCGCGGGGTTAGCGGGTTCGATGGATCGACGACTCGCTGGGCTAACTCCAAACGCCCACTGCCGATCTTAAATGGTTCTTGCGGGCTCTCTGATAACAGCGACAGAAACTGTCGAGGCACTCGCGAACCTTTGTTAGCCGGATTACCGCGTCGCAGGATTCGCGCATCGGACAGACTGTCACGATCAAACAGGCCAACGGCCACGGTTGGTGGCTGGGGTGCTTGCAAGCGCCAGCGGTCAACTTCGCCTTGCAGCTTCCATAATTCATTGCAAGTTCCGGAATCAAAAAAAGTTTCCGTGGCGATCACCTCTTCGTCGGGCACTTCGCAAGGCGCAGTCGCTCCATACAACACATCCAGCAGCGGCCCAGCCTTTGTCACCCAGGCTTGATCTTCCTCGAACCACCCAGCGGTACGTGTCTCCTGCAATTGTTTCCATTTGTCGTTGACTCGCGAAAACAATTCGCCGTACCGATCGGCTACTTGCCTGAGATCGCTTGGTGACGTTTGAAATAACTGGGCGATCCACGGATGCGGATGGGTTGCCGCTACCGTTGAGTGTGCCAGCTGCTTGATAACCTGTTCCGCTCGCTGAGTGAATTGATCGGCTGGCAAGGCGGCAAACTGAAACCAGGCTCCGAAGATCGGATCGCTGGCACCATCCCGCCGCGACAGAAACGCCTCCCAACGCCGTACGAAGGCCGGGATGAGATCGTCCACCGCCAGGATCACATCGAACCCCTCTTCGGGGTATTTGTGCAATTCCGACTGTGCAAACAGATAGTCGGCCAATCTGCTACGAACCCGATCGGCGGCCTGTTGGCGACTAGCGGCGGTCTTATCAGCCAGTGCCTTTAGTCGTTTATCCAGTTCAGCTTGAAATTCCGTGTCCGTATTAGCATCGGAACGATACGCAGCCAGATCGACTTGTCGGTCGGTACTGCATTGGAATACGCCGTACAGCGAATAGTAGTCGCTGGTGGGAATGGGATCATATTTATGATCATGGCATCGCGCGCAGCCGACCGTCAGCCCCATCACACCGCGACTAATTACGTCGATGCGATCGTCGATGATATCGTGAGTCACCCCCAAGAATCGCCGGCCCAATGTCAACAGCCCCATGGCAGCCAGCGATTGAGGCTCATCAGCGGCAACTTGATCGGCAGCGATTTGGAGCTTGATGAATTGATCGTATGGCATGTCGCTGTTCAGCGCTTCGACTACCCAGTCGCGATACAGGGCCGAGTGAACATAGAATCTTTCCTCGCGGGCATAGACGTAGCCTTTAGAGTCGGAGTAACGCGCTACATCCAACCAGGTGCGTGCCAGATGCTGACCGTACGCGGGGGAAGCCAGCAGTCGATCGATCAAATGCTCGTAGGCATCTTCCCGTGAATCACTCGCGAACTGCTCGACTTCTTCGTACGCAGGTGGCAGGCCTGTCAGAGCGTAAGTTGCGCGGCGAATCAGCGACCGGCGATCGGTGCGCGGAGTGGGGTGCAAGTCATGTTGTGCGAGACGCTGCGTGATGAAGCTGTCGATGGCATTCTGCGCTGGCCGGCTGCCAGAGGCAATCTGCGGCGGCAGAGGTTGATTGAGCCGCTGGAATGCCCAGTGGCTCTTCCAAGCATCCGGCGATGTGGGCGCGACTGAGTCGCTTGGCCAAGGAGCCCCCATCTCGATCCACTTTCGCAGCGCTGCAATCTGCGGTTCGCTCAATGGCTGGTCCGGGGGCATGTCGATATCGCCGCCTCGCGACACCACTTGATATAGTAGGCTCTGCCCCGGATGGCCCGGCACGACCACCGGCCCACTGTCGCCGCCATGGGCCAGAGCTTCAGCCGAATCCAGTCGCAAGCTATTCCACTGCTTCGTCGCACCGTGACATTGCCAACAGTGTTCGGCCAGCAGCGGACGAATTTCGGTCTCGAAGAATTCGTCAGCCGAATGCTCAGCGTGCACCGGGCCGCCGATCCACAGCTTGACCAGCAGCCCCACACAAATAATGGACCAACAGCGCATACAGATTGCCAACAGAACACGAAGTTTAATCGCTCTAAGTGAGCGTCATTGACTACCATTCATTATACTATGTCTGATTCTTGGCTGTTGAGGCCGGTAACGAACACCCTTCCAGGGCTGAGCGACGTTTTGAGCTGTGCGGTGAATTTGAATAGATCAGCCAGACAGAAATTGCGGACACGGGTGTCCGTTGTACGTCAGTCGATCGCGATGGCATTTTCGTGGTTGATGGTACATGCCACCGTGATTGCTAACCTCGCAGGACAGTCGACCATCGATTTTGTTGCGCAGATACGTCCCATTCTCCAGTCGCGCTGTTACGATTGCCACAGCCAGCAGCAAGCGGAGTCCGGGCTGAGGTTGGACATCAAGGCCACCGCCATGCGCGGCGGTGACCATCATGGCGTCGCCATTTTTCCGGGTAACCCGAGTCGCAGCCCGCTGGTGGAATTGATCAGCAGTTCGGATTCGAGCAGACGCATGCCGCCGGACGAACCATTGAGTGACGCTGAAATACAAACGATCATCCGATGGATCGCAGAGGGCGCCAACTGGCCGGACGGAGTCGATACGGCCACACTACCCGACAAAACCAATCATTGGTCATTTAAGCCCCTGACTGAGTATTTTGAATTTCACTCGATCGACCAGTTCATCGACCAGCGGTTGGCTGAGCACGGCTTGCAGCGCTCCCAACCAGCTTCGCCGGCTCAGTGGTTGCGACGGGCGACGCTGGATCTGACCGGACTGTTGCCAGAGCCCGAGGAGATACAGCGTTTTGCCGCTCAAGCGGTACCAGATTATGCTGCCCAGGTCGAGCGGTTACTTGGCAGCCCGACCTACGGCCAGCGCTGGGCTCAGCACTGGCTGGACGTGGTGCGTTACGCTGACACTCACGGTTTTGAAGTCAACACCGAACGCCCCAACGCCTGGCCGTATCGCGATTACGTGATTCGCGCCGCCAACGCTGACGTTCCCTACGACCAATTCATCCGACATCAACTTTGCGGTGATGCGTTGGGTGAAGACGCGGCGACCGGATTTTTGATCACCGCGTCAGTTTTGTTACCGGGCCAAATTGGCAAGGACGCTCCGTCAATGCGATTGGCTCGACAGGATGCCATCGACGAAATCGTCAATAACATCGGGCAAACATTTTTAGCTTTGAGCATCGGTTGCGCACGTTGTCATGATCACAAATTCGATCCGATCACCTCAGTCGATTACTATGCGATGCAGGCGTTCGTTGCCGGAGTTGAGTATGAAGATCGGGAATTGGGCGGTCTTGAAGCGTCAGCTCCGTCCGGTCAAATGGTGTTTGCTGGAAAGTTTCGTGCGCCCGATAACATCCACTTGCTCAATCGTGGCGATCCCGAACAGCCGCTGCAACCCGTGTCCCCGGCGGTAATTCGCGCTCTGGCCGACGTTCAATTGGATGATTCCGCCAGCGAGCAGCACAGGCGGCAGGTGCTGGCTGATTGGATTGCCAACCCCCTCAATCCGTTGACCGCCAGAGTCATTGTTAATCGCATTTGGCAAAGCCACTTTGGAGTCGGCTTGGTAGAAACACCGGGCGATTTTGGTCATGGTGGCCTGCCACCCAGTCATCCGGAGCTGCTGGATTGGTTAGCTGCCGAGTTCATTCGATCGGGCTGGAGCGTCAAGGCGCTGCATCGACTGATCATGCTGTCGGCGACTTACCAGCAATCGAGTCATGCCGTCGCCTCACTGCTGGCTCGAGCGCTGCCCGCCGATGCCGATGGTCGGCTCTTGTGGCGTTATCCGTCTAGGCGACTGGATGCCGAAGTCATTCGCGATTCCATGTTGCAGGCCTCCGGTCAGTTGAATCTCACCATGAGCGGTCCGGGTTTTGACCTGTTTGAGCAGCGCGGCGGCTTGAGTGGCTTCACGCCCATCGAAGAATTGAGCGCTGCCAATAGCCGACGCATGATCTACGCACATCGAGTGCGCCGTGAGCGTGAAGCGGTTTTCGGAGTTTTCGATTGTCCCGACGGCGGTCAAAGCACTCAAGTACGGCGCGAGAGTACAACCCCATTGCAGGCTCTGAATCTGCTGAACAGTTCGTTTACGATGCAGTGCGCCCAGGCCCTTGCCAGGCGAGTGTCGCTTGAGGCTGGCGATGATACCATTTGCCAGATCCAACGAGCATTCTGGTTGACGCTCTCGCGCCCGGCAACCGATGACGAGATATCCGAGTTTGCCCCATTGGTCCAGCAGCATGGTATGATGGTGCTGTGTCGAGCCCTTTTCAACAGCAACGAATTTCTCAACCTGCCATGAACCTGGTCGTGCCACCCTCTACGCCAGCGTCGATTGCCGAGAGAGCAGCAAGACGGGATCGCCGCAGCTTCTTGAGTGACAGCGCCACCGCGCTATCGTCGATGGCTTTGCTTCACCTGCTGGGGGCCGATGGGTTACTGGCCGGACAGAGTCCTGTGGGCATTGATCCGGAGCGACCTCACGCACCGCGGGCACCTCACTTTGCAGCCAAGGCCAAGAATGTAGTGGTCATCTTCTGCGCCGGTGGCGTTAGCCAATTGGAGACCTGGGACTACAAACCCGAGCTGATCCGCTGGGACGATCAACCGCTGCCAGGTGGTCCATCCGTAACATTCCAAGGCCCCGCCGGCAATTTGGCTCGTCCGCAATACGCCTTCCGACAGCATGGACAGACCGGAAAGTGGGTCAGCGATTTGATACCTCACCTGGCGCAGTTGACCGATGATATCGCCTTTGTACATTCGCTGACTAGCAAATCCAACACGCATGGTCCGGCCGAGAATTTCCTATCGACCGGATTTGTTCTTGACGGCTTTCCCAGCCTCGGTTCGTGGGTTACCTATGCCTTGGGAAGCGAGAATCAAGACCTGCCGGCGTATGTGGCAATCCTCGATCCGCGCGGAGTACCCCAAAACGGTTCGAACAATTGGGGCGCTGGCTTTTTGCCAGCTGCCTTTCAGGGGACCACTCTCAGCGCCTCGGAGCCGGTGCGCCATTTGGCGGTCCCGCCCGGTGTTACCCACGAGGCTGAGCAAGCGACTCGATCGATCCTGCGGGCGATGAATGCGCGGCATTGGCAAGCCAGCGATGGCGACCAGCGCCTGGCAGCTCGCATCGCTGCTTACGAATTAGCGGCCCGCATGCAGCTGAGCGTGCCAGAAATTTACGATCTGAGCGACGAGCCACAACACACTCTCAAAATGTACGGCGCAGATCAACTGCACAACCCTGACAAAGCCGCCTTTGCCCGCAACTGTATTGTCGCCCGTCGTCTGCTGGAGCGCGGCGTGCGCTTTGTCCAGCTCTTCAACGGTGCCTACGCCAGTGCCGGAAAATTGAACTGGGACGGACACAACGCTTTGAAAGAGCAATACGATGTGCATGCGGAGATTCTGGACCAGCCCGCTGCCGCACTGATCAACGACCTGAAACAGCGCGGTCTGCTGCAAGAAACTTTGGTCGTGTGGTGTACTGAGTTTGGCCGCATGCCTTTCTTTCAAAAAGGTGCTCAAGGCCGCGATCACAATCCCGACGGATTCACCTGCTGGCTGACGGGGGCCGGTGTGAAGCCCGGAGTCAGTCATGGAGCCACCGATGATTTTGGTCAGCGCGCCGTCGCTGATGTGCATCCACTGTACCACTTCAATGCTACAATTTTACATCTCCTCGGCTTGGATTTTGGGAAACTCAGCTTCGAGCACAACGGCATTCCCCGGCGGCTGACAAACGTTGAAGGCAAAATCATCCGCGAGATCTTGGCCTAGCCCATGCTAGATCGCTAAATTCGAAGTGATGGGACCAGGGGGGGCCGATGCAACTTGGGGGCATCAAGCCCCGGTACATTCTGAACACAGCAACCATCCGCCCAGTACAATAAGTCCGGCCCCGCGCCGGCCCATCACGTGAGTGAACAAAGTATCGCCTGAGCATCTACAGAACTTCCATCAAGGAGCCATCCAGCATGCATCTTGGCCAATCGCTATGTCTCTGCCAACTGTTGTTGACCTGCCTGATGACTTTCTGCAGCAGTGGCTCGATGCTTCATGCCGCAGATGCGCCACCCAAGAACGTCTTGTTCATCATGGCTGATGACTTGAATAATTTCCTAGGTTGTTACGGTGATTCGCGGGCCAAGACTCCCAACATCGACCGACTGGCCGCCCGGGGCACATTGTTTCAGCGAGCCTACTGTAGCTTTCCGTTGTGCGGTCCCAGTCGCAACTCGCTGCTGACTGGCTTGTATCCCAATAGTACCGGCATCATCCTTAACGGCCAAATCTTCCGACAGACGATTCCGCAACATGTCAGCCTGCCGCAGGCGTTTCGCCTGAGCGGCTATTTTGCTGGACGTATCGGCAAACTCTATCACTACAATGTACCTCGGTCGATTGGCACCAATGGCCATGACGATCCTGGATCATGGGAACTGGAATTGAATCCTGCTGGCGTCGATCGACTAGAGGAAGAGCCATCCATCTTTTCGTTAGTTCCGGGGCAGTTTGGCGGCACCCTCAGTTTTTATGCCTCTCCCAAGAGCGACCAATTTCACACGGATGGACTGCAAGCTGCCGAAGCCGAGTGGGTGCTGGAGCGCTGTGCCACCCGCCGCGAGCGCCCTTTCTTTTTGGCGCTTGGATTCTTTCGCCCCCACACACCCTATGTTGCTCCCAAGCAACCCTACTTCGACATGTACCGTCTGGCCGATATGCCGTTGGTCAGTGGAGTACAAGAGGATCAAGCCGACTTGCCGGCTGCCGCTTTAGGGAGTTACAAACCGGAGCAGGATCAACTGACCGATACGCTGCGTCAGCAGTTTGCGCAGGCCTACTACGCCAGTATCAGTTTTATGGATGCCCAGGTTGGACGCGTGATCGACGCTTTGGACCGCCTGAGGCTAGCTGACAACACGATTATCGTCTTTACCAGCGATCACGGTTACCACATCGGGGAACATGGATTGTGGCAGAAGATGAGTCTGTTTGAGGAGAGCGCTCGCGTGCCGCTGTTGATCGTCGCACCGGGCGTAGGCACACCGGGCTCTGTGGTTCAATCGCCGGTATCACTGGTGGACCTTTACCCGACACTAGCCGAACTATGCGCAGTGCCCGCGCCGGACAACCTCCAGGGGCAGACGCTGGTACCCATGCTCGAACAACCAGACACCATCGGTCGCGGCTGGGCCTTGACGCAAGTTACCAGGCGGGGCAAGCGACGCAGTAGCGAAACCGAGTATTACGGCTATTCACTGCGTACCGAACGTTGGCGATTGACGCTGTGGGATGATGGCCAGCACGGCCGAGAACTGTATGATCACCAGCGCGACCCCAGGGAGTTGCACAACGTAGCGGATGATCCCAACTATGCTCAGCAAATCCAGGAGCTGACAGCTCAACTGCGCTCTGCCGTGGAAACCACTTTACCTACTTCTGGGCAGATGCCCGATGTAAAACCTGCCCTGTGGGCTCCCAATCTGACGGATCCCTGACCAGACCAACCAACTGTGGCTGCACTCGCTGTCTCGCAGCTACTACACCTTTGATGAGCCTTGAAATGCGAAGACACATCTGCCTAGGAATCTTGTTGACCATATATTGCTCCCGCTACGCCATCGGTAATGAAACGGAAGAGACGGTCGTTCCGCCAGGTCAACGCGCAACTAATCAAATCATAGTTTCCCCCCAAGGTCCACGCGATGGAGGCGATTTTGGACCGCACACCAGAGGCACCAAAACATCCGGACTACAGGAAGCCTTGTTGGCAGCCAAGGAACAGGCCAAGGATGTTTACTTGGCCGGAGGAAGTTGGACTGCAGACACCACGGAGCCCGTCGTATACCATCTGCACGAGACGCTCACGATTCCGTGGATGCAAAACTTTCGATTAGACTCGGGCCATTGCGTAATCAATTACACGCCCAAGAGTGGCGATGCTGTAGTGTTCGACAGTCAGATGAGCTGCGTGTACCGCTTGGGATTGATCGTCTCTCAGTCGGATGGGGCAGTAGTACGGATGAAGCCAACCACTGCCGGACCAGATCGATTCAAAGTCATAACTTCAACCGAATTTACTTTCAACGCCGTTGTCGGTGGTGGCGGAGCATGGCCTGGCGGCGAACCGTACAAGAGTGTGCTAAATCCCGATCAACAGTGGCGTGGTACGGGGCTGGTGTTGGATGGTAGTCAGGGCTCGATTGACGCCAATAAGATCACAGTCCTGGAGACGGTTGGCTGCGCGATCGGCTTAGACTTGGTCGGCGCGGTGACACGCAACACTATCGAAGAGATCAACATTCATCTGAGTGAACTCCATTTGCGCATTGGCTCGGCTGACGATCAGCGGCCCAGCGACAATCGAATTTCGGCTTTTTTTGATTGCCAGGGCATCGCCACCGGACGAGGTGCCCAGGTATTCGGTTCGCGGAACTTCTTAACCCTCAGCACTCGCCCCTTCCCACATGGCCCCGATCTCATTCTCGAATCAAGCGCCGAGGGAAACTTAATACTTTTTCATTCTCCCTACCACCTAGAAGATCGTTCTCGGCCAGGAGCCAATCAAATCATTGGCGGAGAAAAATCTGTAAGGTAGAAGAAATATGGTTTCCGAGCGAGTCAATTTCCAAGGAATCGTTGGCGACCGCGCGAATTGGCTGCTTCTGTTGGTTCGACCAGCTAACACACTTAGGCTGTTAGCCGAGGATATCGTCAATCACTTGTCCATAGTCGATCTCCAACCGCTTGCGGCCGGGAATGTTTAACTGTCGCGAATCGAGCCCCAGCAAGTGCAAGGCGGTGGCGTGGATGTCGGTGACGTAGTGCGGATGCTCAACGGCGTGGAAGCCAAATTCATCGGTGGCACCATGCACGTAGCCAGATTTTAAGCCCCCTCCAGCCATCCAGATAGTGAATCCATGCGGATGATGATCGCGGCCGGTGCCAGCTTTATTTAAGCTGGTGATCTCCAAAGCTGGCGTTCTTCCGAACTCGGTGGCGCAGACCACCAGGGTCTCATCCAACATTCCACGACGTTTCAAATCGCGAATCAGTCCTGCTAGCGGCTTGTCGACTCGTCCACAGGATTTCGCGTGCAACTCCTTGATGTTCGAATGTGAATCCCATTCGCCGTAGTCGCTCAAGTAAACCAGCGTAAACCGCACGCCGCGTTCGGCCAAGCGCCGGGCTGTCAACAACCGCCGGCCATACAGTTCGGTAGTGGCCTGGTCGATGCCGTACAGCGCCAGTGTTTCGGATGATTCGTGGGATAGATCGAGCGTCTCGGGCGCGGACATCTGCATGCGATAGGCCAACTCGTAGGCGCGAATGCGGGCGGCTAAATCGGTGTCGGTAAGATACTCTTGTGCAGCCAGCCGATTCCAACGATCGATCAGCTGGTATTGGGCTTGCTGTTCTGCTGGCAACACATCAGGCAGCCGGCGACCGTAGGGCAGGGGATTGGCTGGGTCTAGTGACAGTTCGACGCCGGCGTGCTGTGGCCCCAGGTAATTGGCATCAAAGTTCCGCTTGACGCGCAGGTCTTTGTATTGCCCCAGAAAAACGAACTGCGGCAAGTTCTCATTCAACGACCCCAAACCGTAAGAAACCCACGATCCGATGCTGGGCTGCTGTTCGTCCAGCGAATGCCGTCCGTTTTGAAATTGGAACTCAGCGTTATGGTCATTGTCGGTAGTGTACAACGAACGCACGATGCACAAGTCGTCGACAACACCAGCCAGATTGGGCAGCCAATCGCTAACCCAGATTCCATGACGACCATACTGACGAAAGCCGACTTGCAGAGGCATGATCGTCGAAATAACTTCGCGGTCAAAGCCGACAACACTCCGCGAGCGCTCCAGGTAAATCGGCAGTTTTTGCGGATTGGGCAGGTTCGTTTCGTCGTAGGTCTTACCTGCGAATTGATTGAGCAACGGCTTGGGGTCAAACGTTTCCAGATGACTCACGCCACCTGACAGAAAAATCCAGATTATGTTTTTGGCTCGCGGCACAATGGGCTGGAAGGCTTGGCCAGCTTGGGCCGGTCGCGATATTCCATCGCTCAGGAGCAATGACCCCACGGCCATCCCACCCAGCCCCAAGCCCCAATCGCTGATGAACGATCGGCGATTGGTTCGACCACAAAAGGCACTGGCTGCTGAGCGTAGGTTCTTATGAGTCATAACACCACCCCGCTTAACGAATCGTAACGAAATCGTTGTGACTGAACAGACTGATCGCCAGGTTTTCGCGAGCGCGCTGCGCGATGTCCCGCGAAGCCGGTAGAACGTCTTGAGCACCGGTCAGCGTTCTCTGGTCGGTCGATACAGCGCTCAACTGTTGGCGCTGCTGCTCCAGGAATTCGAGCGATACCTGCAATTCATCTAGCGACGGAGGTCGGCTGAGCACGCGCTGAAAGGCCAAATCAACAAAGTCTGAATCGGCCTGACTGTCATCCGGCTGACGGCTCAATTGCTGGACAACGGCAGCCGCCAAACTTCTGCCGCTGCTAACCATCAGTTCGCTATTGGTCATGGCCAGCGACTGCTGTGGCAACACGGTACTGGTGCGCCTGTAACATTCGCTGACATTGGGACCGTCAAAGGTATCCATGAACTGCATCTTGGCTTCCCCGTGAATCGTAAAATACAAGCTACGACGCGAGACTGTAAACCAGTGGGTATTGTCGATCTCAGGCCCACCTAACGATCGATCGAGCAATCCAGCGCAAGCCAACACGCTATCGCGAACTACTTCTGCTTCCATTCGCAATGGCAGGCGTCGCCAATAGGACTCATTGTCTCGATCGGCATCTAACCCCGAATGATCGACAGATGGATTTGATGCGCGTCGATACGCTTGACTGGTCACGATCAGCCGATGAATATGCTTCATACTCCAACCGTGCTGCATCAGTTCGACCGCCAGACCGTCCAGGATTTCAGGATGTGTCGGCGGCTTGCCTTGTGCGCCAAAGTTGTCGGTGGTCTGGACCAGCGCTTGTCCAAAATGTCGCAACCAGATGTGATTGACGGCCACGCGAGCAGCCAGCGTATTCTGCGGGCTGGTGATCCACCGCGCTAGAGCCAGCCGACGGCCGCTGCTGCTGGCGGGATAGCTCGGCGACAGAGGGGTATAACTGGTGTCGGTAGAATTCAGGCCTTCAATGGCGGTGTCCAGCGCGGTACGAGCCGCGCTGACAGCCTGACTGGCTTTGGTCAGCTCCTCTTTCGCCTTTTCGATCTTCTCGGCTGGCGCTTCGGCCACCTGCCGCTGAGCATGCAAATGCGCTCGCTGTGTCACCTGGAGTGCATGCTCTGCTGACTCGTAGGTCAACTGTCGCTCAGCCACATGCGCGTGACGAGCCAGTGACTGTGCATCGCCCAATCCGCGATAGCACGCGTCGTCGGCTGCGATACGACTGCGGAGCGCTGTACTGCGAGCCTCGGCAACCAGTCGTGCCGCTTGAGCCACCCGCAGATCTTGTCGAGCGATCAACAGATCATGCTCGGCCCGCGCGAGCGTTTCTGATGATGGCAGTGCTGCGGCTGTAATGGGCTGCGCGGATTGGGCGAACAGATCGTCCAGCCGCCTATTGGCAGTTGCGAGCGTCGCGGCGGCCTGCTCACATAGCTGCTCAGCCTGCAATTGCTGGGCCGCAGCATTGTGCAGTTCATCACGGCGAACAAATTCCTTGAGCCCCGGATAACTGGCTTCACTGGGTAGTGTTACGGGTTCGATGACAAACGGCTGGCTGCACAGTGCCTGTGGTGGACTGGGCTCCAGCGGAGGTTTGTCTTCGATGCGATTGCGGGCATCGCCGCTGTGATACATAAACGTCTGTGCATCCAACTTCTCATCGAATACGCGAATGGCACCGGTAGCGATCGGACCATAGGAATCGGCATAGACATATTTTTTGAATGGCCCCGGGTCGGCCTGCCCCGCAACGCGATCATGGCGCAATTCGAGCGGCTCGAAGAAGGCACGAAAGCGAAAGTAATCTTCTTGGGTGATCGGATCGTACTTGTGATCATGGCAGTGAGCACAATTAATCGTCAAACCCAAAAAAGCTTTGGCGGTATGCTCAACATTGTCCTTCATCCAGCTTTCATAATTCCATTTGTACCAGTTGCGCACCAGAAATCCGGTGGCCACTAGGTTTTCGTCATCGGTCGGCGCTAACTCATCGGCGGCCAGCATCTCCATCACCATCCGATCGTAGCCTTTGTCCTCGTTGAGTGATCGCACGATCCAGTCACGCCACCGCCAGATTTGCGGATAGGAATTCATCACGTCCGGTACCGAGCGCCGACCATACCAATCCGAGTAACGCCATACGTCCATCCAGTGACGTCCCCAACGCTGGCCGTACTCGTCGCGCTGCAGCAAGCGCTCGACCAGTCGCTGGTAGGCGTTGCCGTGTGGGTCCGCCAGAAATTCGGTGACCTCTTCGGGGCTGGGTGGCAATCCCAGCAGGTCCAAATACAATCGGCGGACCAGCGTTCGTCGGTCCGCGTCCGGCAACGGCTGAATACCAAGCTGTTGCTGTCGAATACTCAACACGCCATCGATGGGATTTGACATCTCTTGGCGGGCGTTGCCAGTTTGCGAGAAGCCCAGCGGAGGGCGGAGTGACCAGTGCTCACGCGGATCGAGCTGAGGCGCATCATCAGGCGGAGCCGGCGCGCCGGCTCGAATCCAATCAGCGATGTAATTTGCTTCCGCAGCCGTCAATGCCGCGCCTTCGGGCGGCATGCGCTGAGTTCGATCAACGTGCGTGATTCGCTCCAGCAGCAAACTGGTGGCGTCTCGTTCGGAGGCAACTACTGGACCGCTATCACCACCGGACAGCATTGCTGCCACCGTATCCAGCCGTAGTCCTGCCTCCTGCTTCAGCGCTCCGTGACAGGCGTAACAGCGGGCAGTGAGAATCGGTTTAACATGTTGAACATAGTATTCCGCAACCTCGACAGAGACCTCAGCGCTGGCGTGTGGATCCTCAGCAGCGGAGGTCACTTCTTCGGCTGGAAGATGTCCGTTGCCGACCAGCAAACTGGAAGCCAAGCCGGCCGCGATCAGCCAGCCAGAATTGCGAAGTGATGTCCAACAGTTGACCTGCATGGCGATCGATCACTCGTTCAACAAAATACACCTGCAAAAAAACACTATGGCGGAACGACCTAGTAGGTCACGATTCCTATGTAAACAGTATACAAGGCACCCTGGGACATTGCGCCAGTCGCCACCTCAATCTAGGGCATGTATCTTGCAGACAATTCCTACCGAACACCACCTCCAAACCAATTCCGGGAGACCTCATCTCTAAGAAATCTCAGGCCAAAGTGCTAAGCTCCCTACGAAAGCCTCAATTCTATACGGCGCGCCTGGAGCCATTGCGTGAGGTCCGTTTATCATTGATTCTGACTGGACGGCTTCGCGCTTTTGAGCGTGGATAACCGCATTGAGCAAGGGCGGTACGACTAGTTCGAGCAACACATCAGTGCCCGCCCAAAGCCATGAAGGGCGGAGAGTATTCCACGCAGCCGGAACAGTTGGCCAGGGCACCGCGATTAAACGTTGCAGATTTCGACGCCCTGTCTGAGCGACGCGAGTTTATCGTCGCGTATGGGGATAAATTCTTGCCCGACGAATCCGGTGTAGCCCACCTCGACAATCGCGCGCATGATGGCAGCGTAGTTCAACTCTTGAGTCTCATCAATTTCGTTACGACCGGGGACGCCGCCGGTATGAAAATGGCTGATCCACTGATGATGCTTACGAATGGTGGAGATGACGTCACCCTCCATAATCTGCATGTGATAGATGTCGTACAGCAGTTTGAACTTGTCTGACCCCACCGCTTCGCACAGTGCTACACCCCAAGGCGTACGATCGCACATGTAATCGTGGTGGTCGACTCGGCTGTTCAGCAATTCCATGGTAATGGTCACGCCCGCCGCCTCGGCAATGGGCATCAATCGCTTCAATCCCAGAGCGCAATTCTCCAAACCCTGCTGATCGTCCATGCCCTGTCGATTGCCGGAAAAGCAGATCAAATTATCAACGCCAACCTGGCGCATTTTTTGGATCTGCAGTTTGTAAGCCTCGATCAGCACATCGTGGTATTCTACGCGATTCCAAGCAGCCGTGATTCCACCCACCGACGTGCCATCTGGCGCTTTAACACTTGGGCTGGAGACCATGGCACAGGTCATGTCAAACTTGCGAACTTCAGCGACCTGGTCGGGCTGCAGCAGTTCGATCGACTGCAGGCCAAACTTTTGGCCCTCGCGACATAATGTCGGGATGTCGATCTTGGGATAACACCACTTGCAAACTGAATGTCTGATTTTGCCGGCCATTTTTACGATACCTTGATCTGCCGCCTGCAACCGACCGCCAAGTCCTTCGGCCAACATGGCCGCCACCACAGCCTGGGTTGAACCACGAACAAATCGCCGCCGATTGCCTGCTTGAAACATGGGAATTCTTCCTGAGATTGGTTAGCTGCCATCGGTTGCATGGTAACGCACCTAGCCACCAAGTTCAATCGACTGCGGTCAGGAGCCGATCGGTTTCCCTGGCTGACACGAGGGGTTGTGATCGATGTTAGTTTGCGTGTTCACTCAACAACGCGGCGGTGTAGCCTAATAGATCGCCGCGCTGCTTGGTAAGCTCGCGCATAAGTCGATAATCCCCTAACCGTTGGCTGAGCTGCAATAGCGAGGGAGCGATTCCGAAGCTGCGGCTGCCGGGAGGCATTCGCTCAGCGAGCTGGGTGATCGCTTCGGCGTGGCGACCACAACGGGACAGCAGATCGACTAAGACTTCGACGGCGATAACTCCGTATTGCTGTTGGTCCACCGTGTCCGCTTTGTGCGCAAAGTAGCGAATGCCCGCGTCAACTTGCTGGCCCAGCAGCGCACGGAAGAACGCGATCGAGGCTGGATACAAATCCAAAAACGGCTCTTCGCCAGGATATTGGTACTGCGGATGCAACTTGCGACCGTACTGCGCGATGTCCAGCGCTAATTGCAGGACTTGAGGATCATCAATCACGCGAGCAAATCGAACTGTAGAGGCCAGGTGACTGGTATCCAAATGATAGGCACCATCCTTAAGCAAGTCGGGACGAGCCTGGAGTATGGCTTCTGCCGTCAATTCGACGGGCTGGCTGCCTTCGCGGCGCTGGATGTCATATTTCAGATTTGCCAATAGTTCACCGTGTACATGTCGCACAAGCAATTCCGCCGCTGCCTGCTGATCGGCTCGTGGTCGCGGGGCTAGCGACTGTTCAAACATAGTAATGCTGTTACAGGTACCCATTCGCTGCAAGGCTAATTGGTAACCGCGACGCACATCGACCGCCTCGTGTAGCAGGACGTTGATCAAATCTTCATAGTTCTCGTCGGTTGGTTGAACCTCAGACAAAACAGTTGCGGCATACTGTCGATCGCCGACCGGTCGCAGATACATCCAGCCTTCACGGATTTTGCCTGCCCGGACGAAGGCCTCGCCGACTTGACGACAGACTTCGATCAATCCGCGCTCGAAGCGAGCTTCCGCTTCTTCATCCGCTGGCTGCTCCTGTTCAGCGGTAGCCACTGGCCACCCCATGTCCAATCGAAGCTTCATCTTGAGTGCTTCAAACAGCTCATGGAATTGCCCCTGGCCTTCCAGGTGCTGTGCCAATGCTTGCAGTACTTGGGCTGGCGTTTCTTGAGCTCGGAGCATGTCCAGCGTTTCAAATATTTTTTCAGCCGACATTCGTTTTCAACTAATAATTAGGAGTATTGCAACGGACTGACGAGCGGCCTTCCAGATCTTAGGCTGGCGAACAGGGGCCTCGCGAACGCAGTATAACCGGCGGTGTGTGACTTACCGAAGGGGGTTCGCGCTGCACGTCAGCACAATCGGCCCAGCCGGCGCATGCAGGCATCGGGCGAGGCTCGCCTATAGCTGCGTAAACTATCGTTTTTCAGAATATCGACCCAGCCTGCAAACATTCGGCGATTGGGCAATTACCATGGACTGGCTGGCTTAGTTATGGCGGTAGGATCGTTCGCTGGCGTACTGGCACCAGTTGATGCCAATACGATTGGCTGAGTGAAGATTTTTGTTTCTTGATTTTGTGGAGAGTGTATCTTGAAAATGTTTCGCCCGCTATTAATTCTCGGCGCTGCTCTGGGAGGTGTACTGTCTTTGTCAGTTTCAGTTCGAGCTCAGGAAGAGGCCATTGCAGAGGCTGTTCCGCAAACGGGTGCAGCTGCATCGGCTGCGTCAAATTCAGGTGTCAGTTCTGTAGTTCGCCCCATCACGGTGACTGCCAGTTTGACGGATGATGCAACGGCCATTACTGGCACGCTCAGCGACACCAATACTCTGTCAATCAAAACCGCGTTTGGCTTGGCCGAATTGCCGCTGAGCGAAGTGGCTGGAGTTCGATTTCCTCGCGCAGAAGACACCTCAACCACCGTGGTGATGCTCAACGGTGACTCTATCACCGGGGCCACCGACGTCAAATTTATCACGATCGAAACGGTTTGGGGTAGCGCCAAGATTAACGGACAAAGCATTGCGTCGATGTTGTTCGTACCCGGATTGGCCTGGCAATCGGTAGATGTCCTGGGCAGTCAGCGCTGGCAATTGGTTGAACGGCCTCGAGTGACTCCAGTTCAGCCGGGTGCTAACATTCCGGGTCAACCCAATCCGGCACAGGGACCATCGCGGGTGCCCGTACAACCTGCCCCTGGTGCGCGTGCGAGCAACTAGCCAGCGGTAGTTGAGAGCTAGTCGAGCCAGAGAGTGGAAGGCTCAACCTTCCACGCTTTGGCGAGTGTAGCTACTGGATGCCTAGATCGACTAGCGGAACTGCGATACCTCGGTTGTTGATCTGCCAGGGGATCCAGACCAGACACAGTAGATCGACTTTGATGTCGGTTTTGCGGCACCGGACTTCGATGGGCTGCAAGGTCAGACTTTGTGGCGCATACTTGCTGCTGAGCTCGTCGAGTTCTTGTTGACACTGACTTTCCAGTTCTAGCCGCTGCCCCATCAGCGACTCAACCGTTTCATTGGCCAATCCCACGTTGGATCGCTTTTCGAATGCCCTGGCGGCATCGCGGCCAGCCATCCTCGTACGTGTGGCGGTTACTTTGTTGCCTAGCAAGCGACCCAATACGGTGGTTCCGACGTTCAATACCGTATTCCATTTTTCTTTGTCATACTTGGCCTTTTCCTTTTCCAGACGTTGCTCGGCGGCGCGAATCTTGGCTTCCAAAGATTCATATTGTCGCGCATATTTTTGTTGCAGTTTGGATTTCTCTTGATCGCGCAGCTCGCGGATTTCCTGAGCCCAGCTCAGACGTGCGTCCACTTCATCTTGCCCCGGACGACTGATGCGACCGAGTTGTTTGCATTCAAAGAGTTGTATGGGGCGCTGGCGATAGAGTTCGTCGGCCAGCTCTTTATCCCACTGACGATACGATTTTTCATTGAGCATTGTTCCGGGGATGTCTTCGTACTGGTAATCATATTCAGGCGACTTGGCCAGCTCCAGTGAATCGGGGGGCAATTCAATGGCAGCCCGCCAAATTTGCTCAGGCAATTGACCCTCGTAACAATACAACAATGATCGTGTGTGATATTGATCTAACTTGGAGGCGGCATGGACATAGCGACAAGCCGCCGTGGCCAGCACGGCAGGGCGATAGATTCTGCGCGCCGACGCATCCGGATCACGGCTACTGACCCAAAACCTTTCGGTAATTGCATGAGGTACCAGTGGGCGCTCTGATTTCAAGGTTATGGCGGCGCTTCCGCTGGCCGCTGGCAGTGGTGCGGTAGTCGGAGTCTCGCTTGTCGATTTTGACGCCAGCGCTGGTCGTTGATCAGGTAGCAATTGACTGCGAAGAGGGTCCATCAATTGCTGTATTTGTTGGCGCGACAACGGGCCTCGCAGGTAGCTCATGACCCAACGTGACTGAAAGACCGTGGGTCCGTCGTCGTGCACATTGTTCATTAAGAACACTCGGCTGCCTAAGGCAGCCAACATCTCACTCATTGCCGTCTTGTCGAACCTGGCTCCTGTTTGTGCGGCTGCGCCCTCCAGACCATCGATGATGCGATCTTTGTCTCGCTGCGTTTGCAGCCGACCCAAGAACCATGTCCCAATGTTGGCCAAGCCTTTGTAATCCAAATCAACCGGATTCTGCGTAGCCAGCACAATGCCCAAGCCAAAGGCGCGCGCCTGCTTGAGTAACACCAGCATCGGTGGCTTGCTGGGTGGCTTGGCCGATGGTGGAAAGTAGCCGTAAATTTCATCCATATAAAACAGGGCACGCAAGCTGCTGGTACCAGGCTGGGTTCGCACCCAACTGAGTAGTTCATTGAGCAAGATAGTGACGAAAAACATCCGCTCCGAGTCATTCAAATGGGCGATTGATATGATTGACAATCGGGGCTTGCCCTGACTGGTGTACAGCAGGCTCTTGATATCCAGCGGTTGCCCTTCCAGCCAACCGGCAAATGCCGGACTGGCCAGAAGGTTGTTCAGCCCCATGGCCATCTTCATCCGCTCGCTGGCCGGGAAGAAGGTTTCCATATCAAATACACCTACCTTATCCATCGGCGGGCTTTGGATACTGCGAATCAGCGTGGGCAAGTCCAGATTCTGACCTTGACGCCAGGCGTGATCGAACAGACTAGATAACAAGATATGCTGGCGACTGGTTAACGGGTCTTCGTTGTTACCCATCAGAGTTAACAACCCCGACGCTGCACCTGCCACGCGTTCGCGAAAGACTTCGCTGTCGTCCAACACTGGCTGTGGCGGTGCGTTGAAGCTTTTGAGTACCGTTAGCGGAATGCCGGCGTTGCTACCAGGCGTGTAGATGGCGATGTCCACCGACTGACGATAACGATTGATGCGCTCTGGCGGCTGATCCCATTGGGCAAGTCCGGTTCGCCAACGATCAGCGATTTGAGCCGCATAGTCGGCGGTTGTTTGCCCGGCCCGCGAGGCTTCATCCGGGTCAATCCACTTCTCAAAGTCCTTCGCCTGCAATTCAGGGAAGGCCAGCATCAGGTTTCCTAAGTCGCCTTTGGGGTCAATACAAATCGCCGGAATCCCATCAATGGCCGCTTCCTCCAGCAGCGCCAAACAGAGGCCTGTCTTGCCGCTGCCGGTCATCCCGACGCACATAGCATGCGTGGTCAGGTCTTTGGCATCGTATAAGACTTTGTCGTCCAGCAGTTTGCGGCCATTGAGCTCAAACTTCTTACCCACATAGAAGCTGGCTGGCAGTTCGTAATCCATGTGCTGGGCGTCGGACATTCGACTAGACCTCCTGCAGCGAAAAAGTCACTTGATACGCGATCCTGTCACGCGACCGCCAGCTCATCTTAACAGATGCCAAACGGCCAGATAAGCGAGCTAACGTGCCATGCCGAGGCGGGATAAGCTATGATACTGTAGTAAGTACAAGTGACCGTAGTCACCGAGCCCCATGGATTGCATCGAGCGAACTGATTGAAAGCCAAACCAGTCGCATGTATCGCGAAGCACGCTGAGAGCGTTGATTTTTTCAGATTTGCAAGCTGTGCCGTTCTCTCTGCGCCTTGGTGCCGCTGTATGACTGGAGCTACCTTACAGCGAGTCGGTCGTCCCGTTAGGGACGTGATATTGGTAGAACACACGCTCTCTGGCGTCATGGCGTTCCGTAGGAATGCGATGTTGGCTTCACCATAAATCACCTACCAACATTACGCCCCTAATGGGGCTGGGTGGATGTTGCGGCTGTTTGTTAGCTGGCCAACCGTTCAGTATGGGCTGTTGTCCAATTGCACGCAAACTCGTTATGATAGCGCTTGGCGTGTCCTTTCTCTCGAACTTGTTTGGTTGATCAAACAACAGTTTCAGGCAGGGCACCTTTTAACGAACACCAACGCAACACAGGCTCCGTGATCGCGTTCCCGTTTTTTCAGTTGAATTCCCTCGGCTCGGGGGCGCACCAGCCAGATGCCACTGGCCGGATGCTGCCTCCCGCGATATTTATTGTTCGAGCACTAACATGCCCGCTGGCTCGCAGCCGCCCATTGATGATAAGACGGCCTTAGTACAACTGAGCCAAGCTGTGGCAGAGATTCGACTGCAGCTCGGACAGGTTATCGTTGGGCAATCCGCCGTCATCGATCAATTGCTGATCACGCTGCTGGCTGGCGGACACGCGCTACTGGTAGGCGTGCCTGGTTTGGCTAAGACACTGCTAGTCTCAAGCTTGGCCAAGGCCCTGCAGCTTCAGTTCAGTCGAATACAGTTCACGCCAGACTTGATGCCCGCTGACATTACCGGTACCGAGATCATTCAAGAAGATCGATCGACTGGCAGCCGCGATCTTCGATTCATGCCTGGCCCGGTATTTGCCAATATCATCTTGGCCGATGAAATCAACCGCACCCCCCCCAAGACTCAAGCAGCGCTGCTGGAAGCGATGCAAGAACGACAGGTAACCGCCGGTGGTCGCCGACACGCACTGCCGAATCCCTTTTTTGTCTTAGCGACTCAGAATCCGATTGAACAGGAAGGCACCTATCCTTTACCGGAAGCTCAGTTAGACCGCTTTATGTTGCATATCTTGGTCGATTACCCCAGCCAACAAGAGGAGTTGGAGATCGTCTTGCGGACCACAGCCGATCAGATTGTCGAACCAACCGCAACGCTGTCAGGTGAAAAACTGATTGGACTGATCCATGTAGTTCGCCGAATCGCCATTACTCCATCGGTGGCGACGCTGGCAACTTGCATTGCTCGATTGACGCGACCGTTGGAACCGCTTGCCAGCCCGCTGGTCAAGCGCTGCGTGCGCTGGGGTGCCGGACCGCGCGCCAGCCAATACCTGGTACTGGGTGCCAAGGCGCGGGCCGCCATGCACGGCCACCCGGTAGTTGGACAAGAGGACATATTAGCTGTGGCCCAGCCGGTGCTCAGACATCGTATCAAACTGAATTTTCAAGCCGAAGCCGACGGCATCAACAGCCAGCAGCTGATCGACGATGTGATCGCTCAGGCTCAGCAAGTTCTCTCGAATCGTTCTGCCAGTGAACAGCTCGACCAAATACTTCGATCCTGAGACGTTAGCGCTGATCCGACCGCTGGGCCTGCGAGTACGAGCAGTGGTCGAGGGTTTGACCGCTGGATTGCATCACAGTCGGCAGCGTGGTCAGTCGCTGGAATTTGCTCAACACCGCGAATACGTTCCAGGCGATGATCTGCGACAGGTGGATTGGAAGGTGTTTGCCCGCACCGACAAACACTACGTGCGACAATTTGAGGATGAAACAAATCTAACGGCCATGGTCTTGCTGGATAGGAGCCGCAGCATGGACTATCAAGGTCCGCGTGGCGGTTTGTCTAAACTCGAATACGCGCAATTGATTGCATGCAGTCTGATCTATCTAATCATTGCCCAGCAAGATAGTGTGGGGCTGGCCACGTTTACAACGGACCTCCAGGACTGGTTGCGTCCGAGTAGTAGCCCGGTGCAAGTCGACAATGCTATCGGTTTGCTGGAACAACCTTCGGCCAATGAGCGCAGCAGTAACGTGTCTCGGGTTCTGCAACAATGCGCCGATCGGCTCACCAAACCAAGTTTGATCATTCTGATCAGTGACTTATTGGATAATCTGCCAGGCATACTCAAGGCGCTAAATATCTTGCGCTTGGCTGGTCACGAGGTATTAGTGCTACATGTACTGGACGCATGGGAAATTGAATTCCCATTCGATCGAGCCTGCAGTTTCGAAGGACTGGAAGGTGAAATGCCGTTGGCCGTTGATCCGCAATTGATCGCCGGTGCTTACCGCACCGCCGTGGCCGATTTTTGCAGACAAGTTGAGTTAGGGTGCCGTCAAATAGATGGCGATTATTATCGGCTGCGCACTGACCAGTCGCTGGCGGTTAGCCTGTCGAGACTGCTGGCTCAGCGGCGGATGCGAAGGAGATAGCCATGTATGCCGTTGTGTTAGCTCAAGTTGGCTTTTCTAGCGCCGCGATGTTGGCTTGGGGCGCTGCTGCTTTGATTCCGCTGGTACTACATTTATGGCGACAGCGACGGCGGATAAGTGTACCCTGGGCGGCCATGCAATTGCTACGACAGGTGCAAGCTCATCAAGCTCGCCGTGCCAAGCTTTTCCAATGGCTGCTGGTGCTGTTGCGCATGTCGCTGCTGGTTGTGCTGGCGTTGGCGTTGGCACGACCCTTTTGGACTTCCTCGACAGTCAGCGATGGCACATTCACTCAACCTGTCGGGAAGTTGTGGATACTGGTGGTCGATACCTCGTATTCCATGGGATATCGCGCCGACCAGCTAACGCGGCTGGAGCGGGCCACTGAGCGGGCCATGCAGATTCTGGCGGGCAGCCGTCCAGGAGATGCCTATGCATTAATTGCGGCCGAAGATCCCGCGCGGGGGGTGGTGGTCAGACCCACTTTGGACCGCCAGCGTATGGCGGCCGAAATCCAGCGACTGACCGATACTGCGTTGGGCTGCGATTTGGCTTCGGCCCTGACGATGGCTGATCAAATCGCCCAAGACGGCGCTCAAACCGGCGGTGTACCACGAACTGTTGAAATCGTTTTATTCAGCGATCTGAGCAGCGATTCGTGGCAGTCTGCCGTAGATGGACCGGCTGCGCGACTATGGCAGCAATTGCAACAGCGTTATCGAGTCACGATCGAGCCCATTGTCGATACGCGCCCAGTGAACATGGCTGTCGAAACGCTGACCGCCTCGGCGACGCGCGTCGTGACCGGCAATCCGATCAACGTTCAAGCTACCATTGCCAATTTCAGCGAGGCAGTGACTGGACTAGAGGTCGTCCTGGAACTCTCTGGACAAGTCGTCGCCAGGCAGCGTATCGATGTACCTTCTTACGATCGCCAGACGGTTCAATTTGAAATCAAAGCCTACCAGCCAGGCATGCAGGTCTTGTCTGTCAGCATCCCTACCGACCGTTTACTGATCGACAATTACCGTGATTTGATTATCGATGTTCGCTCGGCTCATCGCGTGCTGATTGTGGCCCACCAAACGCAAGTCATCAATGCTTGGGACCTGGCACTGCGGTCACACCACGAAGCGACGCGCGTCATCGCCGCCAGTAAGTTGCCGACAATGTCTCTGAAAGACTGGGATATCATCGTTATTGACAATCCCACGCCGACTGGACTGAACAGTCTGGAACGGTTGACCGAATATGTTCATGCTGGCGGTGCAGTCATCATGGCGATTGGTTCTAACCTGGGTGAAGATTTTCTTCAGGACATTCAACCGAACACTCTGACGGCTCTTACCAACCTACTGGGTTGTCGGTTGCGATCTGCCAGCCAGTATGGTTCCTGGGACATCGATCCATTGGAATACTCCAGTCCTGTGGTTTCGGCCTTTGCTGGATTTCCGAACTCTGGATTGCTGACGACGCCCATCTTTCGGTACTGGGTAACCGACGTTGCGAGCGCTGAGTTGCAGGTCGATCTAGCACTGGCTACGGGGAAGCCGCTCATTGTTCGACACGCGTTGGGTCAAGGCACTGTAGCCACATGGCTGTCTGCACCGGAAGACGGTCAGAATTTAGTCGGCAAGGAAAGCTGGAATATCGTCGCAGGCTGGCCTAGTTTTTTACCTTTGGCTCAACAACTGGCCAATGTACTGGTGAGCGATGACTTGCAGCGCCTCAATGTGCTGGCAGGCCAACCATTAACGCTGTCGGTGCCAGCAGCGGTTGATGCAGTGGCGTTTCAACTAATTCGTCCTGACCAACAAACCGTACAATTGATGTGTCAGCCATCAACAACAACTGAGGGCAACACATGCATTTATCCCACTACGGATCGGCGTGGAGTTTATCGGTTGACAGGACCGAACGTAGATTCACTGTTCGCAGTCAATATCAATGCCCGTCAAAGCGACCTGCGCCGTTTGGATCCCGCGCTGTTGTCTGCACTCAAAGCCACTGTCTATATCCCCGATAGGCTAACCGAGATGTCTGGTTCGGCAGTTCAAAATGATTCGGTAGCCCGTTATCTGTTGATACTGCTGGGGGGATTATTGATTGGCGAATCCTGTCTGGCATGGTTCTTGGGAAGGCGCACAGCATGAACCTTCAACCTGTCGAGTCAGTCGAAACGACCTTACTGGTTCAATGGCCGCTGCCGCTGTGGATCACGCTGGTATTGGTCGCGATGGTTGGCAGTCTGGTCGCCTGGCTGTATCTCCACGAACGCGGTAACGCCTCACGTGGTTGGCGGCTGGGTTTGGCTGCGCTTCGAGGTATCGCGTTGGCACTAGTTTTATGGATGATGTCGGGTTGGAGCTGGCATCGCAACCGCATTCAGCGCCCGGACTTGGTTATTGCCGTGGATGTTTCAGACAGCATGCGCACGGCCGATGGCAGCGCTGATCAGACAGGCAGACCAGCGCTCACTAGATTAAAACGTACAGAAGAGTTACTGAGCCTCTCAAAAGGTCAACTTGCTCAACTTCAGCAACAGTACCATGTGCGAAGTTTTGCGGTGGCCGACACGGCAGTGGTCTCTGAATTAGATTTGTCTACAGGGCACTGGTCGGATTCGTCGCCATCCTCGCCGATGATGAAGGCCACAAACCATAGCCGTTTGGGGGATGCGCTGTGTCAGATTATTGACCAGCAAGCTGGTCGTGGAACTGCAGCTATCCTATTTTTGAGCGATGGAATTGCGACCGCTGGCGTGACGCTGTCCGAAGCGGGCCGTCGAGCGCGACTTGCGGGACTGCCAATTCACGCAGTCGCCGTTGGCCAACAGCATGTTCGGCCCGACCTGCGTATTGGCGACTTGCTGGCCGATCAACAGGTCTATCTCGGCGACCAGGTTACGCTAGAGGCCTCCGTCTTTGCTGATGATATTACTGAGACGAGTGCGTTAGTTCAGTTAACCGACTTGGCCAGTGGCAATATTCTGGACCAACAGCGCGTGCAACTGACCGACGCTGTCAGCCAGCAATCCGTTAGGTTAAGTTTTGTGCCCGACCGAGCAGGCGAAATTGCCGTGCGGGTACAAGTTCAAGCGTTGCCTAACGAATTAGACACTCTGAACAACCGTGTCGAGCACCGGTTGTTGGTAAACGATCGCGTGATTCGCGTGTTAATGGTATTTGCCGAACCCAGCTACGAGTTTCGATTTCTCAAACACTTCTTGGAACGCTCGACTCTGTTGGGAGCCGCCGCTACTAAAGCGTTTGAACTGACCAGTGTGTTGCAGGCGGCGGACCTGGAATACATCCAGCAGGATAGCTCAGCGGAACGCTTTGTGCCCAGCGATCCGGCTGCTCTGGCTCAGTTTGATGCGTTTGTGTTCGGCTCGATGAATTCAAATGCGATTCCTCGCAGCACACAGCAAGCCATTGTTCAGTCGATTATCGAAGGCGGTGCAGGTTGCATATTTTTGTTATCCGATCAGCGTGCCTTCCAGTCGCTGAACGATTGGCCACTGAAGATGCTATTGCCTACTCAGACGTTGGCCAACCTTGAGACAAATTCTTCAACTACCCAGTATCAACTGTCGGCTCAACCATCGGGCCGGTCGTCTTGGAGTCTTCCAGCCGTGGTGCTTGCGGATCAAAGCCACTGGCAACTCGATATGCTGCCTCGACTGCAATCGCTGTTGCACATTGAATCGCTGAAGCCAGGTGCCCAGGTATTGGCTGAAGTTCGCCCGACTGATGGCGGGCAGCTCAGGCCGCTGTTAGTTGCGCAATTTGCGGGAGCGGGTCGATCGGCGTTGTTGGCCACCGATGAGACATACCGCTGGACCGGTGCCTTTGGTTCTGACCGTTTTCATCAACAGTTCTGGGGACAGACTCTGCGCTGGTTGTGTCGTGGCAAGCTGGCGACATTGAATCCATCGGAATTGAAAGCCTTGCCCGTGCAGGCTCCCGTGGGCTCGCCGATTTCGTTCCAATTGCGACTTCCTTCAACCCGAGCGGGAGTCGCTGAAACTGCTGAACTGAGCATCACGCGTGCCGACGGCTATCAGCGTTCCATTCTGCTGGCCAATCTACCAGCTCATCCGGGGCAGTTTCAGGGTACTGTTGAGAAACTTGAACCGGGGTCGTACTGCGGAATATTAGTGCAGCCCGCGCTGGCCGAGCCACTGTCGGTCGATTTTTCGGTGACGGCTCCGCCCGGTGAATTGGCTCAATTACGGACGGATTTTCTGGCAATGCAGGAAATGGCTGATTTATCCGGGGGCTGTGCTTATCGCGATGATTCCGGCCATCTCTGGCCAAGCCACTTGCCACCCGGCAATTCTACGGTGGTGGGCAGTTTGCCTCCGTTGCCAATTTGGAATCAGCCTGTGGTGACATTATTATTGCTGTTCATTTTGACTGCTGAATGGCTACTGCGCCGCCGGATGAACATGCTTTGATGCGTTCAGCGGTCAGCCTGATTAGTCTCAAAATGTAGCGTAAATCCGTTCCCCCTGGTACAATGAGCGGGTTCGTAACCACCTTTCACTCCCGCCTTGATAGGAGCCCGCCACATGTCCCGCTCGGACCTATTTCCATCGCGTCAGACCTCGCGTTCTAGCCGCCGACAATTCCTGGCAGGTTCTGCTGCTGCGGGTAGTACGTTGATCTTGACCGGTACGCGAGCTTCCGGTGCTGTGCTAGGGGCCAACGATCGCCTGCGAATCGGGGTGATTGGACTCAATGGCCGAGGGCACGCGCATATCAGCGGCTGGTTGGAACAGCAAAACGTCGAGATCGCTTGGGTGGTTGACCCCGACTCCAATGTCTTGAGTACCGCTGCGGCGATCATCGACAAAAAGACCGAAGGTGCGATGAAGCCACAAACCACCTCCGACATTCGCTATGCGCTGGAAGACAAAACATTGGATGCTGTTTCGATCGCTACGCCCAATCATTGGCACTCACTGATGACGATCTGGGCGGCACAGGCAGGCAAACACGTTTATGTCGAAAAACCGATGAGCCACGATGTGGCCGAAGGTCGCATCGCTGTCGCTGCTCAGCAGAAATATGGCGTCGTCGTTCAGCACGGCACGCAAAATCGCAGCAACGCTTCAATCGCCGGTTTGCATGCGGCCATCCATGAAGGCAAGTTTGGTCGATTGAAGATTGCCTACGGCTATTGCTGTAAGCCTCGCAATACCATTGGCAATCGGCCGGTGGGTGAGCCCCCAACTAAACTGGATTGGAATCTGTGGCGCGGACCGGCGGATGTACAGCAGTTTCATGGCAATTATGTACATTACGGCTGGCATTGGTTTTGGAATACCGGCAACGGTGATTTGAATAATCAGGGTACGCATCAACTGGATATTGCGCGCTGGGCAATTGACCCTGACCAAACTCACCCGGTTCGCGCCATGGCCATTGGTGGACGTTTTATGTGGGACGACCAAGGCGAAACGCCCAACACGATGTTTGCTCTGGCGGAATACCCCAATGGACAACAAGTGTTCTTCAACGTTCGCAATGTGAATTACAAGGGCTACGAGAAGCAGGTTGAGAACGAATATTACTTTGAAGATGGTGGCCGCATTGTTCGCGGTATGTACTATGCCAAAGACAGTACCGAGGGCGTCAAAGTAAATGTACCCCCTGGCAAGGTAACGCCCGGAGGTAATTGGGGATCATTCATCGCGGCTTGTCGCGCCGGTGATCCGCAAATGGCCAATGGCAATGCCGCTGAGGCTCATTACGGATGCGTGTTGGGCCACCTGATGAACAATTCGTATCGCTTGGGAGAAGCACTGCCATTTGATGTCTCCGCGGGTCGCTTTGGTGACAATGCCGATGCGGCTGAGCACTTTGGCAGACTGCACACGATTATGGCCGACGGCGTGGGCGTGCCGGTGGATGGTACGACCTATCGGGTTGGACCGTGGTTGACCTTCGATCCTCAAACCGAACGCCACGTAGGTGATCATGCGGACGCAGCCAACGCGCTACTGAAGGATCCCAACCGAGCTGGATTTGAAATACCAGATATCAATCAGGTTTAGCAGTGGGCTTGGTAACGAGCGCGGCGCATCAGCAGCAGTCCGGCAATGGTCATTACGCCGCCGATGATTTGGACCGCTAACAACTGTTCGCGCAGCAGCCACCAGCCCCCCAACACGGCGACTAGTGTTACCACGTTTTGATAGATTGAAGCGTAGGACGCTCCTGCGCGGCGCACACCGGCGTTCCAGGCCGCATAGGCTATACCCGTGGAAAACACGCCGCTGTAAGCCATGGCTGCCCAATAGCCGGGCGCATGGGATGTTCGCAGGACATCTGGCAAATGCTGCCAAGCTATACACCAGTGAATAGGCGTGGTCGCTAGCGAGCTGAAGGCGGCCAATTGTAGCGGTGTCAAGACACGCAACAGATTACGACTGAGGATCGTGGCGCTGCCCCAAGCCAACGTGGCTATCAGCACGAACAAATTGCCAGTCAAGTACTGGCTGCTGAGGCTGACCTGGCCAGCTCCATTCAGGATGATCAGCCCCGTCCCCACTGCAGTGATCAACAACCCTGTCCATACGATGCCAGGCAATCGCTCATTGAATAACAACATCGACATGCCTGCCGTCCACATCGGCAATGATGCAAAGATCAACGCTACATTGCCGGCTGTGGTCAACGATATGCCTTGAACATAGGCCAACAGATAAATGACTCCATTGAGCAGGCAGTAGAGGGCTATTGTCAGCCAGGGTAAGGTGCGCATTCGGACACGGATCGCAGGGTAAAGCTGCCATTCAATAGCTGCCATCACGACCAGCGTCGATACGGCAAATAACAGTCGCAATGCGTTAAACACGTAGGCGTTCGTGCCAGTGATGGCCGCCTTGAAGACCACGATGTTGATGCCCCACAATAGGGCCGTGAATAGCAACAACCCATCGGCTACCCAATCATGGTGCGCTGACGGCCTGGCTAGCGATGATGGCTGCACGGTCAAGATGTCGTTTTCTGATTGTGAGTCGATGACGAATCGCTCTCATCACTTTGGGGATGAGGCCGTTCAATATACACTGGTAGGCCGCTTTGTCCGACCACAACACATCATTACTCGACAATATGAATCGTCTGCCTGTTAGTGTTGCCATGTTACCAACGCTGTTGGTTCCACCTGACCCTGCGCTGCGTTGTGGCTCGGTAGTCGTCGATACATTGCGCTTTACAACGACCGCTGTCCAGGCGTTATCAGCCGGTGCGCGGTCGATCCTGGCTGTCCAGAGTATTCCCGACGCCCGGCAGCTTGCCGACAGTTCAGGCCATCCTCGACCCCTGTTATGTGGCGAACGTGACTGTCGTCCCATTCCCGGCTTTCAACTGGGCAATAGTCCTTTGGAATTCAAGACGCATACCGTACGGAGCCAACATTTGATTTTTTCCACGACCAATGGCACAAAAGCCATCCTGTCGACGGCTCAGTTTTCGAATTGTTATTTAGCCGCTTTTGTCAATCGCTCCGCGATGGCTCGGTTAATGAGTCAGGCCTCAATGGATTGTTGGCATCTGATCTGTTCTGGAACCGACGGGTTGATTGCCGGTGAAGACCTGTTAGCGGCTGGAGCCATCTTGGAGCAATTGGAGCGGGTCATGGGCCAGGGCTCGTTGGCTCTCGATGATTCAGCGGTGATCGCTATGGACGCTTGGCAGCAAGCCATATCGCGTGGTACTGCTTTGTCCACTGAGTTGGAACGTTTTGTGGGTGCTCAGAATCTGATTCGCGCCGGTTTTGGGGAGGATGTCGCTTTCGCTGGACAAGTTGACCTCTGTGAAGTTGTGCCAGTTCGACGATCGATCGATGGGCTTTTGATATCGAAGTTTGAACCGGATGCGAACTATAATTGAGCCGGCTATGTCTTGCCCAGCAAGTCCTTAACTGCCAGGAGTATGATGGATTTATCCGCTTTGCGCCAAGAGTATGCCAATCAAGAGCATGATGTGGCTACCACGGCTGAATGTCCTTACGAACAGTTTCAGCGCTGGTTCGATCAGGCCGTACAAGCCCAATTGATAGAACCCAATGCGATGGTACTGGCCACCGTCGATGATCAACAACGTCCGAGTCAGCGAACGGTGCTGCTGAAGTATTTTGATCGACATGGCCTCGTATTCTTCACCAACTATGGCAGCCGCAAGGCTATTCAGATGACCAGCAATCCTCAAGTTACCGTACTGTTTCCCTGGTACGGTCTGCATCGACAAGTAGAAATTAGCGGTGCGGTAGTCCGAGTTTCCAGTGCCGAATCGCTCAAGTATTTTGCGACTCGACCTCGGGGCAGCCAATTGGGTGCGTGGGTGTCTCAACAAAGCCAGGTTGTCTCCAATCGCAGTATCTTGGAGGCTAAGTGGGAAGAGCTAAAACGCCGGTTTGGTGAGGGCCCAATCCCACTTCCGTCGTTTTGGGGAGGCTACCGAATTGAACCTTGGCGATTTGAATTCTGGCAAGGTGGTTCGCGAAGACTTCATGACCGCATTGAATATCGGCTCTCGGATAACTCAAGTGCGTGGCAACGAGTTCGCTTAGCGCCTTAATTTTCTTTAGTTTTAAACGCTGGCAGCCACGTTCACCAGATCATGACCTGGTGCTCTGCACATTCCGACCTGTGCGGCTAATGGCGAATTGTGGTCAGTCACTGACCGAGCACGTACGCAAAGATTAGCGGCGCTACGATGGTCGCATCGCTCTGTATCATGAATTTGGGTGTGGACTTGCTCAGCTTCTTCCAAGTGATTTTTTCATTTGGTACGGCTCCTGAATAACCTCCATAGCTGGTAGTGGCATCGGATATTTGAGCAAAGTACGACCACATTGGGACATCTTGTTCCAGATCTTGGATGAGCATGGGCACGGCACAGATCGCAAAATCGCCAGCTATCCCTCCACCGATTTGAAAGAAGCCGATAGGGCTACTGCGGCTCTGCTCGCGATACCACTCTGCTAAGACCTGCAACTGCTCGGTGCCTGACCGTAAGGCTGCATGAGTCTTGACCGTGCCATCCATCACTCGGGCGGTAAACATGTTGCCCAGCGTGCTGTCTTCCGTTCCCGGCGAGTAGATGCGTAAATTCATTTGCTTGGCGGCGTAGACCCAGGAATCTTCAATGGGTATGTGATAATGCTGCCGCAGTTCCGTCTCGTCGAGCAATTTGTAGAAGTATTCGTAAGGAAACAATCCGCTGCCGCTGAGTCCTTGCTGAACCCAGTATTTCGTTAAGTATTCCCGCATGTGCATCATCACCGCTTCGGGGATGCAGGTATCCGTTACGCGATTGAATCCTTGGCTATAGAGTTGGACTTCGTCCTCGGCACTTAAGGCTCGCCAGTCGGGTATCACCCGATAGTCATTGTGAGCAAATAGGTTGAATAAATCTTCTTCCAGGTTGGCGGCGGTACAACTGATGGCATGTACCTTGCCCTGACGGATCATCTCCGCTAACGATATCCCCAACTCCGCTGTACTCATGGCACCAGCTAATGACACCATCATTTTGCCGCCGTCGTCGACGAATTTCTCGTAAGCTTGCGCTGTGGCTAGAGTTTCGCGCGCGTTGAAGTGCCGATAATGGCGTTCCATGAATCGACGAATGTGCACGCCTCGTTCCTTGTCACCAGCCGTTTACGGGAATACTTTAGGTTTGTTAACGATTTACTTGTCTACGGCCATGGGCATGATGACGTAGGCATAACCATCGTCTGTGGTGAGCAGAGCAGGGGAGGTCGCATTGACGATATCCAGAGTTAATTTCATGTCTGGTTCTAACACGCGCAGAAAATCCGCTATGAAGCGATGATCCATTTTCATACTGATGAGTTCTCCATCGTAGTCGATTGGCATTTCGACTCGACTTTGACCGTAGTTCGCTGTTTTTGCTGACAACAACAGTGTGCCACCACCGAAATCAAAATCGAGTCCTCGCGATTCCTGATCAGCCACGATGGCTGCTTGGCGAAGCACGTTGAAAAATGGTCCCACACTTAGATTGATTTTTATCGAATCGTCGCGGTGTGGAATCACTTGTCGCCAGTTGGGAAATCTACCTTCGACCAGTCGGGAGTAGACCACACAGCGATTGCTGCGTATTTGTATGTCATTGGTGCGGCAAGTGACATGTACCAGCTCGTCTTGATCGCTGATGGTTCGCTCCATTAGCGTCAATGAACGAATCGGTACGATGGCATTGTTGCCTATCGTCTCGTGACCGCCCACCGATTTTCCCACACCTTCCATTCGAGCCAGGCGACGACCATCAGTTCCCACAGCGATCACACTATCGCCGCTCAATTCCAGCAATACTCCGCCCAGGGCAAACCGGGTGCTGTCTGGATCCGTGGTAAAACTGGTTCGTCGCACCATCTCTTTGAATAGCCGAGCCGGTATCTCATGATATTTTTCCTCTTCAAAACCGGTTACCGTTGGGTACTCATCGGGATTGGCGCTTGGCAGATTGAACTCACTGTGCTGACCTTGGATGCGAATGCGGCTATCGTTGCAGTCGAATTCTAGCTTCTCATCGCTGCTTTCCTTGAGAATCTGCCCAACGCGAGCTACGTTCAAGAGTGCCTTGCCTGGCGACAGTATGTCTACACCTTCTACCCCGATACGAATGCCAGTCTCCTTGTCGGAAGCCATCAACGTCACCATATCGTTGGCTACCTCGATCTTGACGTTTTGTAATATTTCCTTGGGACTGCGGACATTGGCCACCACGCTGGCCAACGAGAAGGCTGAGGCCATTTTTTCCCTATCACAAGCTATCTTCATCTCGATATTTCTCCACTCGTCGAAGCGTCATTTTCAGGCTGGGGTGCGGTTAACGTGTCCCCGAACCGCTGAGATTGTATATTCTTCCATTTGGCTAGACGCTGTTGTACCGCCTATGGCGAACAGTGGAAAGGCGTTGTGGTCACCGATAGCGATACTGGGACTTTTATCTCAAGTGATTCAATGGTCAGGCCGCATGGTCAGAGGGTTTCAATTCCCTAGATTTAATAGAAGAGTAGTCGTAGTAGAGTCTATCAAACCGAGAGTTATCCACAGGGGCGTGAACCGAAAAATTCAAATGGTTTCAGGGATTTGAACGACGCTTTCGACAAACAACTGACAGAGCAAAAAATGGCAGCGTAAGGTCAACCAACTGTAATAAATTGTTGATCACCCGCCATTAACTGACGATGGCTAACCATCACGAGCCAGAGCAGCCGGATGATGAACCTTGACCAACAGCAAACAACAAACTTTCCACAAGGGTAGCGTGACTGGTTCAAGCCAGGATGTCCGCCAGAATAGACCCATAAATACTGGCCAGTTCACGATCAATATCCAATAGCGAAGTCGTTTTGGTGTAGGCATGTAGGATCGTTGAATGATCTCGCCCACCCAGGTAATTGCCAATCTGCATCAAGCTTAGCGATGTATAGTGGCGTGCTAAGACGATGGCTAAGCCTCGAGCGCGCACTATGTTTGCTTGCCGCGAAGGCCCTCGCATGTCTCGTAGTTTGATGCGAGTTCGACGGCAGACACTCTTGACGATAACCGGCAGCGAAGGTGTGTCCAGTGAGCTAGACTGACGCATCATGGCCAGGATTTTATCACGATCCAAGGAACCATTATCAAGGCGGTAAAGCTTGGAAAGTCTGACAAGATGACCGATATCGGTAGCTGAGAGTATCTGGTGTCGCGACAAATCGCGAGCTAGGGCAGCGATAGCCGCCACGGTGATATCTTGATCTTGCTTGGCAACCAGAGATTCCATGATGGCTTGCCGCGCACATTCACCAGGTGGAGCCAAAGGCACCGATAAGCCGGCAGACAACCGACTGGCTAGTTTGCCATCAAACCCTGATAGGGCAGCCGGTAGACAACGGCTAGTTACGATAACCGGGCGCTGGGCCAGCAACAAAGAGTCTAAGGTAGCCGACAGCTCAGCTTGAACAGACGGCTTGTCATGCAGCGAGTCATAATCGTCCAACACCAGCAGCCGAGCACCGCGCAATCGTTTGCGAAAAGCGTTAAAGTCGTTGATCTCTGAAGCGGCGATATATTCTTGAGTCAGGTTTTGACCCGTCATAAAGCAGATCGGCTTTTCTTGCAGTTGCCGAGACCACAACACGGCCAGAGTGATAGCTAAAGCTGTCTTTCCAACAGATTTTGGGCCATACAGCACGAGCGGAGAAATCGCTGCCAGATTCAAAGGTCCATCGCGGGTCAGCAGGTAACGAACCAGTTGATTTTCTGGCCCAATCCAATACTCATCCGTCAACCAGTTCTCTGACGATCCCGGCAACAACCGGCGAACAGACGTGGGGCGTTCCAGTGGAAAGCTGTACAGGTCAGGGGCGGATGATGATTTGGAGATAGGCACAGGATTAAACACGTCCAATGAGCCAGCGAAGTAGTTCAGTGGTCAAAATATAACTCAAAGTCGCCCACAGACGATGATCCAATCGTCTCGGAACAACCAAACAAATTGGAGGATATCGGCTAAAACATTGGCTTATCGGCCTCGTTATCCCCTTCAGGTCGTTGACGATCGACCTGCGCCACAGAAAATCTAGCTACTGAACGTCGCTGCCGCCATCCGCAGCGGTTAGAACACCTAGAAACGAATGACTATCAATCCATGACCGAACAACTCATCGGCCAACCTGTATTACAGCAGCAAGACCCCCAAATTTGGGAGGCTATTGAAGCAGAGTCTCGTCGGCAACAAGACGGGCTGGAGATGATAGCCAGCGAGAATTACACGTCGCGGGCTGTCATGGAAGCGGTCGGCAGCGTCTTGACCAATAAATACGCTGAGGGGTATCCGGGTAGACGATACTACGGCGGTTGCCAATATGTGGATATAGTAGAGCAGTTAGCCATCGACCGGGTTCGACAGCTCTTTGGAGCCGAGGCTGCCAACGTCCAGCCTCACAGCGGTTCCCAGGCTAATACTGCGGTGTATGTGTCCTGTCTTCAACCAGGGGACAAAGTGTTGGGATTAGACCTTGCACAAGGCGGCCATTTGACCCATGGAATGAAGCTAAATATCTCTGGCAAGCTGTATCGCTTCATCCCCTACGGGGTCGATCCGCAAACACATCGCATCGACTTTGACCAGGTGGCGCGGTTAGCTGCCGAGCACAAACCGAAGTTGATAGTAGCTGGTGCCAGTGCGTATCCCCGTGAGATTCTGCACGCAAAATTTGCCGACATAGCAGCTCAACATCGCATCCCGCTGATGGTCGACATGGCACATTATGCGGGTTTGGTAGCTGCTGGCGTGCATGATAATCCGGTTTCGGTAGCGGACTATGTGACATCGACGACGCATAAAACACTGCGCGGTCCTCGTTCGGGAGTCATACTCTGTAAACATCAGTACATTCGCTCTATCAACAGCGCAGTGTTTCCTGGGCTGCAGGGTGGACCACTCATGCATGTCGTGGCTGGCAAAGCGGTGTGCTTCGGGGAAGCGTTGCTGCCAAGCTTTAAGGAATACGGCCGCGCTGTCATAGAAAACGCCCAAGCACTAGCCGAAGAACTAATGACTCAGGGGTTGCGATTAATTAGTGGGGGCACGGACAACCACCTAATGTTGGTAGACGTTACCAGCATTGGTCTGAGTGGCAAGCAAGCCGAAGAAATATTAGACCGCTGCGGAATTACCGTCAACATGAACATGATCCCGTTTGATACTCGCAAGCCACTTGACCCAAGCGGCATTCGCATTGGAACACCAGCCCTCACCACGCGCGGTATGCGAGCCGCAGAAATGCAACAAATCGGCCGGTGGATCGGTCAGGTACTGCGCGCCGCTGGCGACAACCATAAGGAAACGGAAGTTCGCAGCCAAGTCCAATCGTTGTGTCAGAATTACCCGGTACCTGCAGAGCGCCCAACGTGACCAAGCCAGCTCGAATCCTAATCGCCGACGACAACGCCGCCAATCGTGAATTGTTGGAGGCATATCTAAGTTCCATCGACTGCGTCATTGAAATGGCCAGTGACGGAGAAGATGTATTGGCCAAGGTGCACAGCTTCCAACCAGATGTTTTGCTGCTGGATGTGATGATGCCCAAACGTAGCGGCTACGAAGTCTGCCAATTGCTGAAGAAAGACTCAGCGACCTCGCAAATGATGATCTTGATGGTCACTGCCCTGAATGAGCTAGGTGATATTGAACGCGGCGTCCGAGCCGGTACCGACGATTTTCTTTCCAAGCCAGTCAACCGCATCGAGTTAGTCAAGCGAGTTCAGAATATGATTCGCTTGAAGGATACCACTGACGAATTAGAACGATTACGACGGTACATTAGCGAAATGGACGAGCATAACGGCCCTGCCGTAGCCGGTTAGAGCCTGTGATGACCCGGTATCTGCAACAAGATTGCTGGCTAACGTGGTATTGCTTGGATGCCACTCAGACAGTCACCAGCCTAATCCAAACTTGTATCGACGGCTGGTCCGCCAAGACAGGACTGCAAGCAGAGCGAAAGCCCGCGCTGGCACCAGGAGTCGATCAGCCAGGATTGATCGTGTGGACGGTATGGACAGAATCGGAAGTAGCTGCAATTTGCTCCAATATTGCTCAGACCAGAAGCAACAACCGGACTTCGATCCTCATGGTCTATTGGGCAGTCAATAGTCCGCAACAGCTGGGCTGTCTGATAGAAGCCGGCGCCCAATTGGTGGTTGCCGACCTGGCCCAGTTGCCACCGGCATTGAATGTCATTCTGGGGGGCGTCCCGCGTCGGAATCAATGTCGATATGAATTGACGGCGGGTATCTTGGAACGTCTGCCGTGGAATGAGCCAGCACGCTAATCGGTGTAGGAAGTCAGCGAAGCGGACGACGTTTCCTGATAGATGTGGCGACGTACCTGACAGAGCACTCCGTACAGGCGATTGCCCACGAGTTCGCGCAGTTTATCGGCATCCGGCCAAACGCTCGGGTCTAGAAACACCAATCCAGGCTGGCTCAACTTTAGTGCTCGCGCCAATTTCAACAAGGCACGCCTGTGAGCACGGCTCAATTTATGAGCCGTACAGAGTTCGCGATATAACCGTCCAGGATCGTGACTACTCAGGCGTTTTTGGTGCTGGACATACAGAAATCGAATGATCACAGCCAAACCACCGGCTACCAACAGAACACCAATTAGTATCCAAAGAGCCTTAGTGTTGGTCGCGCTCTTATCGCGAAAAGCGGTAGACATCGCCCCAAACCGCGACTCAGCAAGTACGCTCAGCGACCAGACACTAGCCCATGAGTTAACCAACGGCATGAGATGGTTCTCCACTGGTAGCGGATGAAGACGTTTGCACATGGTGTCGGCGACCAATGCGTCGCAGAGCGCGGTTGGCGGCATCGACGATATCTGTACTTGGATCCAGCAACAGTTCTGGCATCACTTGATCTAACGCATGCTCCGAAAGTATGCTCAGCGCATCGATGGCGCGCACACGGTTCTCTAGATGAGATTCGCTCGACAGACTCGCCAGAACGTCGGGAATGAGTTCCTCGCAATGCAGCCACTCAATGACCTGCAATGTAGCGAAACGCCTTTGTCGAGACGGACTGGACAGTTGTTGCCGCAACTGTTCGGGAACGTCATGGTCCACGCGGGCTACCAACTCAGCCATGAAGCGGCAAAGTTGAGCCGGCCAATGTTGAATCTGGCGAAAAAGGCTGTCAAGCGAGAATTCTTCGAAGAACTTGGTTGCTGAGCGACGCAACAGCTTGGAGGGGCTCCGTAGCCAATCCAATATCGCCTGCACAGCTCGTGTGAGCACCTGTCGCTCTTCTGGCAATACGGAATCAGCTTGTAACCAACGCACTAACGTTTCTAAAGCTGGCCGCTTGCACCACATCAACATCTCTGCCGCCAACTGCCGCGTATCGACTTGATTGCCGCTGGATAAGCACACGCAAGAGACCAGTGTCCAGGCAATGTCGTCACGCGAGGCTGCTAACATCAGCAATAAGCGTCGTTCAGCCGCTCGGTTCAGTTTCAATTCAGCTAAATTCACCTGAGGAATGCAGGCCAACTCTGGTACAGTCAGCAATCGACGCAACGTAGAATCTAAAGCCTCGTCACCAACCAGCTTCGCCATTTCGACCAGTAGTAAAGGATTGGTGTGTTCGACAATTAAGTTCAAAATACCTTGAGGCGTCGTCGGCCGCGCAAAGTATCCGGCTAATAATTGCAAAGCCGCCGGATCGTCGGTAGCTGCCAGATGAGTCAGCATACGCAGGTATGCCGGATGGCTCGGGTCCATCAACAAACTGCGCATCTGGCTATCTTCCCAGTGAGCTACAGTCAGCCACGCCTGCATCAATAGCGATGACTGACAGTTGGTCAGAATGTGAGCATGCAGCTTCTGAATCAACAGCGAACGGACGGGACACGATTCTAAACTTCCCGAGCGACCCTGGCGTCCAAGTCGCTGACACATCGAAAGCAAGCAGCTGGCAGCCGGCTGGTGCAGAGAATGTTCGGCATTGAGTGCAAATTCCAAGACCACATCCACAGAATCAGATAGATTCAATTCGGAAATTACAACCAAGGCAAGAACTTGTTGGTCATGATCGCCAAAGGATAGTAAGCTACGCGCGGCAGCGAAGAATTTGGTTGACTGTTCATGCAAGTACAGCAGATCGTGGTGATCGTAATGCTTCCAGTTTAGCAAAATCGACTGGTTGGCCTGCTCAGAATCCCGCGAGCAGAGCAATCGAAGACATTGATGTCGCAGTGCGGCAATAGGGCTAGCCAGGCAGGCTTCCAACAAAGTGGTCGCCGCTTGATTACGCGAGTTTAATAAAGTCTTCCAGGTAACAGGATGCGCTACCAACGAAACTTCTGTAGACATTCTGTCTACCTCCCAGTGGCCAAGCATACCGGCAGAAAACTATGCACGATTCCTAACGTCAAGCGGTATTTTTGACACCCAAAGCAGTTGTTCTCCAGCCATTTTCCGCCGTCTGATCGCTAAAATCGGCACAGTCAGAATTAATGCTGCTGGTGGTATGGCTTCTGGGACGCAGCCATGCAAGCAGAACTAGGTTGCCTGTCATTGCAATCCTGAATGCTAGCACAGCGATCCAATGCGGGAGTTACCCGAACATGCCGCTATAACGTTGGGCAATAACTGAGAAATCCAAAAAAATTCACAATTCTTCCCAAGTTGGTCCAAAGGTGTCCATGCTCAGTCGTCTAATGAGATAGATCAAGCAGATCGAACTCGGCAACAAAACGTAGCGTATTTATTAAAGCATCGTGAGTAGTTGAGGAATGGCTGGCTCGATCACACGGTGTTCGTAGTTGATGGTGGTGCTATCGGGCTAAACCGGTATTTCTACAAGGAGGAACGGACGATGTTAGTGCTAAGTCGCAAAGAGGGTGAGAAGCTGGTAATTGGAGACAACATCACGTTGGTTGTAACCAGAATCTCGGGAAACCGGGTAACGGTGGGGATCGAGGCACCGGTGGATGTGAAAATCTTTCGCGGGGAGTTGAAGGACGAGACCAAGAACTCGGGGCCGCGGGTGGTGCCGCTGCGTTGCGCAGCGACGATCACCATGGACCTCGATTCGGACGCTCGGGAAATGGAAAAGCAGGCAATATAGTTAAGGCTAATAGAGACTGACAGTCCTTGATGCGATGCGTAGGGATAGGCAGGCGGGTAAAGCGTTGCCAAGGGAACTGATGTTTCATTGCGAGTCGTCCAGCGTGTATTGTAAGCCTCCAAGGGGCCGTCAGCGTCACCGAGGATGGAAGGCATTACTGCTGGAAAAATTCGACTATGGGACAGGTAGAAGTACCCACGATGCTAGTGGCAGCCGCGTCAACCGAGTGGTCGTTTTCTCGCGCCCTTAGCCAGCTTTTGCAGGCATTCCAACAGGGGGACTTCTCCCAAGGAGCCATCACGCTGCTGGACAAAATCGTCCTGCCAGCTTCCTTGGGGCTGTTAAGTCTTCTGGCAGCCTATTTCGTGTCAAAATTGATATCTACGCGAGTCAAAGCCTTGATTTGCTCGCGTGTCGACGAGACGTTGGGCAAGTTCATCGGCAAGCTCACATTTTATGGATTGCTGCTGGTCTTTGCATTAACCATCTGCTCGCAACTCAATATCGAAATCTCGGCGTTCATGGCGATGCTGGCCACCGCTGGATTCGCCATTGGCTTGGCATTTCAGGGAACACTCAGCAACTTCTCGGCCGGCGTGTTACTGCTGGTCTTTCGTCCCTTTAAGGTCGGTGACCTGATCGGTGTCGCCGGAGTGATTGGTAAGGTAAACGAAATCGACATTTTTACGACGACGCTGGATACCACCGATAACCGACGGTTGATCCTTCCAAATTCGTCAATTGCCGGCAATACCATAGAGAATATGACGCATCATGCTCACCGCCGCGTAGATGTTGTCGTAAGCGTAGAGCTGGCTGCCAATCTCGATCAGACCCGCAAGGCGCTGACAGAGTGTGTCGAGTCGATTTCGCAATGGATCATACCGGGTGAAGACCGCGGATCGCAGGTGTTAATGACCGATCTTGGACAGAATCTGGTTCAATGGACAGTTAGAATGTGGGTTGCCAAGGAGAATTTTTTCATAGCCAAAGAGTTGCTGCTGGGGCAGATCAAACGGCATTTGGATCAATACGCAATTGGCATTGCCCGCCAACGAGTAGAACTGCAAATGTCAGCCCAGGTCCGCAGCAGCTTAACCACGCCCGAACCATTGCCACCCACCTCACTGGCTATGCCCAATCTACTTGCGCAACACGATAGCCAACGAAAAATTCGGCCACGCACTCGCGGTGAAGGCCCTGAATAGCGTTAACTTGACACCACTTTTTAGCTGTGGAGCCAGATAGCTTCATTGATTCAAAGGTCTCGCAGGCTGAGCGGCTTCTACTATTTCTAGAAGCTGCTGATGCTCTGCCGAGTAAGTCAGTCCTACTAGAGCGAAATTTAGGCTCGCGGCGCGATCCTGCTGATCCAGGCTGGCTTGAGCTCGCCCAGCTAGAACAGTTGCCATGTGGTCGCTCAAGGCCTGGCGAAACTCTGATTCAGTAGTCTCTACCAACGTCAATTCAAACAATGCAGGAATGTCTGAGTAAACTTGCAATACCGCCAATTGTTGAACGGCCGGCCAGAATACGGCGGCCTTCTTAGGATGTTGAGCGCTCCACGCATTCCAGTGTTCGACGGGCGCTCCTCCAGTCCGCCGCTGTCGCTGCATCAACAGGAGTGCAAGCACCTGGGCCGGGCCGCTGGAGGTCCTTCGATAGTCACTGATTTCTACTAAGTCCCACCGGTTGTAGTTGGCAGACAATAATCGGTTAATCGAAAACGGCTCAGCCGATTCAGAATCTACCGGAGGTGACTTGGGAGTGGCAATCAACTTAGTAACGTCAGAACTTATCGAGATTGGCG
This sequence comes from Pirellulaceae bacterium, assembly GCA_019636385.1. Lineage (NCBI taxonomy): Bacteria > Pseudomonadati > Planctomycetota > Planctomycetia > Pirellulales > Pirellulaceae > Pirellulaceae bacterium. The sequence continues at coordinate 1,488,552 of JAHBXT010000001.1, forward strand.
GTGCACTGTGAACTACTCCGCGGATTTGATAATTCGTTAGCGGATCGGCTAAAAAATAGAATCCACGAGTCTGCCACGTTACCGGATTGAACTCTACTCCCTGTACCCGGCACGCCCAATAATAGGCCGATCCTAGGATGATCAAGCAAAACAAACCGATCAAACCTTTGACCAGATGTGACACCCTCTGACCTTTAAGTTGTATACTCGATTCTGGTCGGCTCACGGCACAGATTTTGGGAATGAGAAGTGGTGTGGGGTGTGGCATCAGGTCGCAACGAATCGTCTGGTTGTCTATCGCAGGACCCGCATCCTCTTATACCACAAGATAGCCGATGGCCTACTTAGGCAACCACTTCGGCGGCTCCAAAGGTAACTTGATGAATCAAAAAAGCCAGCGTCAACCAGGTTCGCTCTGCCCCCCAAGAATAGGGAATTTCGCCAATTCCAGGCAAAGCTATTGGCGATTCATTCATCTATTGACTCGGCAGACTGAGCCCACCACCAGTCACAGGCCGCAGTCGGTACAATCGCAGGCAGAAAAAATGCGCCGGCTAGAAGCCATCCTCATACTATCGCCTCAGGGTATCAGCACTCGCAAAGCCAGTAAGCTGGCAGACTTGGCGGATGCTACAGAAGTGCGTACACTAGTCCGCCAACTCAACATGTTTTATGATTCTCGTGGTAAACCCTACAGAATCGAGGAGATAGCCGGAGGGTTGGCCATGATGACACGGCCGGTGTTTGCGCCATGGTTGCGCAAGCTGGCATACATGCCCGGTGAAATTCGTTTGGCGAGATCCGCCCTGGAAACCTTGGCCATCGTGGCCTATCGGCAACCGGTAATGCGAGCCGAAATAGAGGCGATTCGGGGAGTAGGCTGCAGCGAGTTGCTCAAACAGCTCATGGATTTGGATTTGGTTCGAATTAGTGGTCGCAGTGAAGATTTGGGACGTCCCTACCTTTACGAAACGACTCAACGGTTTTTACAAATGTTTGGATTGCGATCTGCCGATCGCTTACCCCGGATCAACTGGGCAATACACTCGCAGCCTAGCGAAAAATCAACATCATCTGAAGTTTGCAACTGAATCGGAAGTAGAAGGAGTCCACAGTGAGAAAGACAACCCCAGCCGCAATACGACAGACTGTCTCAGCGACCACCAAACAATGGTTAGCAACAGCTTCGTCCGCAGCCATCCGCGCCATCGATGAGGATGAGGATTTTGAAGAGGACGACTCAGATGATGAAGAGGATGATTTTGAGGACGAAGAAGATCTGGACGACTGGGAGGACGAAGAATCGGACGACGCCGAAGAGGCTGATGACGAAGAGGACGAGGAAGAGGAGCTAGAAGATCTGGAAGAAGAGGAAGAGTGGGAGGAAGTCGACGACGCAGACGACGAAGAAGAGGAAGAGGAGGAGGATGAAGATTGGGATGACGACGAGGAAGATGATGACGATGACTGGGACGATGATGACGAAGAGGAAGAGGATGAGGATGACGATTGGGAGTAGTCGGTCGACAACATCACAGTACGTAGTCCAATAGCGTTGGTCTTATCTCAGCGATCTACAGCAAATTTGATTGAAATTTCGCAACAGCCGGCAGCAACCATGTCTGGCGTGCGTGCCTGGTTAAAAGACCTCGCAATCGCCGAGGAATGCAGGAGAGCCACACGTGCTGACCGGAGTTTCGCTGACCTGTTTTCTTTTCAGCTATCTGGCTGTGCTTGGTCTAGAGCTGGCGCGACTTTTCTTCCGCATACCGTGGCGGCAAGCGCTGGCTGTGTTTGGTATGAGCGCTGGTGTGCTGGCCCATACGATATTCTTGGTCAATCAATTGCTGCAGCCAGATTCCGGTAGGTTGTTGAGCGATTGGTTTCAATGGTGCGTGTTGGCTGCCTGGGGCTTAGCGGCGGTGTGCACGTTGCTGATGGCCCGCAATCCCAACGGTCATCTGGGGTTGTTCCTGATACCTACCGTTCTCGCATTGATCGGGCTGGCCAGTGTTGCGCAAGGCGGGCAATCGTTTGCAGAAACATCTGAGATCAGCTTTTGGGGCCGCACGCATGGTGTCAGCTTGTTGCTGGGGACCATGTTCATCGGCCAAGGATTTGCCTTTGGCCTAATGTACTTGGTGCAGTCTCATCGACTGAAGACGAAACGCAATACCAGTGGATCTTTGCGCTTGCCAGCCTTGGAATTCTTGCGCTCGATGAACCGCTTAAGCATCTATGCGGCAACACTGGCACTGGCGGTCGGTATGGTGTCGGGAATTCTATTGAATGTCAATCGTGATCAACAAATGGCATGGTATAGTGGCAGTGTCTTAGTGAGCTTGGCACTGTTCGTATGGGTAGCCATTACCGCCTTGCTGGAATATGGCTCCAAAGGGTCTCTCGGCGGTAGGCGCAGCGCCTATTTAAGCATCGCCAATTTCTTGTTTCTAGCCATAGTGCTCTTGCTGGTTCTGCGCGCAGCACATGGCGAACGCGCCACCCCAGTTACTGATCCCGAATCGGCATTATCCGTCGATTCTGCAACTCCGGCAGTAGCACGGAAGGCGGAGCGCTAATGCATTGGTCGATGGTAGGTTGGAGTCACCACCACACTCCCATCGAACTACGGGAGCGCCTAGCCTTTTCCACTGAACAGGCGGCTCAAGTGTTGCAACAACTCGGTGAGCGCTACCCCGACTCTGAATGTGTTTTGCTGAGCACCTGCAATCGGGTCGAAGCCTATTGTGGAGCCGAACAACCTGAGCAATTGCCTGGCAGTCAACAACTGGGAGCGTTGTTGGCTGGCTTTCATCAACTGGACTATCCGTCGCTCAGGCCGCAAGCTTTGGAACTCGATGGAACAGCCGTCATCCAGCACCTCTTCAAAGTTGCTGCCAGCCTAGATAGCATGATCGTTGGTGAGGCACAGATTCAAGCTCAAGTTCGCGGCGCTTACGATCTGGCCTGCCAGCAGGGCCGGGCGGGCAGTTTGATGCACCGAGTGTTTCAGCGAGCGACTGCTGTCGCGCGGCGCGTGGCCAACGAAACTACGATTCAACAGCGACGCATCAGCGTACCCAGCGTAGCAGTAAGCGAGATCGCTACCGAATTCTTCGAGAGCTTTGACGATAAGAAAATTCTCTTAATCGGCGCAGGCGATATGGGAGTCGAAACAGTCCGCTATCTCCAGGACGCGGGTGCCAGGCAGATGTGGATCGTCAATCGCAGCTTTACCAAGGCTCAAGAGCTAGCTGAACAGTTTTCGCTGCAGGCGGAACCCTGGGATCTGTTGGACCTATTTCTGGCCGAAGCAGATTTGATTATTTCCACCACCAGCAGCCCCGAGATGATCGTCAGCACCAGTCAATTTCGACGAGTTCGCTCGGGCCGACAGCACGCAGTACTGATTCTGGATTTGGCCGTGCCTCGCGACTTTGATCCGGCCATCGCTAATTTGCCAGACACGTATTTGTACTCCATCGATGATTTACAACAGGTCTGTCAGCGAAACATGCAGGCCCGCCAAGCCCAATGGCCCAAGGCAATGCAGATTATCGAGCAAGAGACACAGAAGTTCATGGCCGAAAGCCGTCATGCCGGCAGCGGACCGACTATCAAACGCCTACAAGATCAAGCCCAGCAAATTAAGCAGGAAGAATTCAAACGTTTGCTAGACAAGCTGCGGTCACACGATTTAGATCCGGCCGTTCAGCAGGAGCTGAGCCACTCATTTGATCGGCTGATCAACAAGCTGCTTCATCCCCCGCTGCAATCGTTGCGCGATCACGCTGACAGCACCCATCACGCCACTCTTTTAGATTCACTCCGTCGACTCTTTCAGATTAACGACTAGCCCAGCCTGGCCCAGGAGCTTGCCTGGCGGCTGAAAAGTTGCGGGTAGGCCTACAGACGTGAGCCGGCCGAACAGGCGTGTTGGGCGGCAAGAAGCAGGGCTGCGGATTGCGGTTAGTCTGTCGGCTGCGGTGACTTGCGCGGGTCTGGAGGTATTCTTCCACTGGGTGGCAATTACAGCCGATACAGACAGTGGGGCGTTATAGCCCCAAGTGTTGGCGAGCTAAGGATCCATGCTCGTCAAAAACATTGCGCATGGATGTGTTACTCTTAGCGCAATAAGGTTTCCCATGTCACTAGAGTGGTTTCACGTGGTGTTGGGAGTGTTCTTCGTGGGCATCTGGTTGATAGCCGGCCAGATTGTCGCGTTGGATCGTCAGGAAGTGCGTGGTTCGTCACCGAACGGGCACTCTGGACGTGGCGCTCGCAAACAAGCTACGACTCCTCACGGAGATGTTGGCTTGCACTACAAGTAGTTCCACGGATCAACTTGACGACCTACGCCGAGTTCTCCAAACCAGCAAAAAACCCAGGTGCAGCGATACACCTGGGTTTGCGCGTGGATTGACAGTGACAGTCGTTGAACACTGACCGTAGCTACCACTGCCAGACGATGGGTCTCGAGCTAGACCACGGTCTGGAAACGGTAACTACACTGACGGTAGCTACATCTCAGCCACTTGACTAACTGTACAGCCAGGAGCTACTTGATCTCGACGGTTGCGCCGGCTTCGACCAATTCCTTCTTGACCTTTTCAGCTTCTTCCTTCGAGACTTGCTCTTTGATCTTAGCCGGAACGCCTTCGACCATTTTCTTGGCGTCCATCAGTGAAGCGCCGGTGATGTTCTTGACGACCTTGACCACGTTCAGCTTGGCATCGCCAAAGCCGGTTAGAACGACATCAAACTCGGTTTGCTCTGGAGCAGCCGCAGCCCCGCCACCGTCACCCGATGGAGCAACCATCATCACGCCACCGCCCGAAGCGGCTTCGATGCCGTGCTCGTCCTTCAGGTAGTCGCTCAGCTCTTTAGCTTGCTTCAGCGTTAAACCAACGATGGTTTCGCCAAGTTGTCGAATGTTGTCAGCGTAAGTTGTTTCGGACATATTCTGTCACCCTTTATACTCGAAAAAAACGTGTAACTTGTTTGTGAATTTGGTGGTGCGAAGCACCGGTTGGCTAACTGCTCAGGCGCCGCAGCCGGGCACGGTGGGCAGAAGACTGGATCGCACCGCAGGTGCTCCCAGCCAGGAGTCACTCACTATGCTTCGCCCTCCTTATTTTCAACCAGCTTTTTGACTTGGCCAGCCAGCTTCGAGCCGGCACCTAACAGTTGGGCAGAAAGCTGAGATCCCGGACCCAGAATTTGACCGACCAGCAGCGAAATTTGCTCCAGGCGGCTAGGCCACTTGCTAATCTCCAAAACCTTTTCTGCGGACAAGGATTCGCCGTCCATAACGCCGCCTTTGAGTTCAAATTTTTCGAACTCCTTCATCTTGACGATGGCAGCAACTTCCTTGGCTAGGCTGACGAAATCTTCGCAACCCCACAGAACGGCTACGGATCCCAACTGCTTGTCAAAGACTGGGCTAAGGTTCGAGCCGGATACGGCCCGAACGGCTAAGCTGCGTTTGACCACTAGCACAGAAATGCCTTTGTCGCGCAGATGTTTACGAATGCGGAACGTCGCATCAGAATCCATGCCGATAACGTTGGCCACGATAGCGTCAGAAACACCATCGAGTCGATTCTTGATGTCACCTGATATCAGGTTTTTTACATACTTGCTCATGATCGCATCATATCGCTGGTTGTAGCCGAAGTTCGGCCAGTCATTTGTGAAATTGTAATTAGGCTGCTATCCGCACACTCGGTGACATGGTAGCGCACAACGAAATAGTCTTGATGTACACTCCACGAACGGTGGTCGGTTTAATCTGGTTGATGTAGTTGAGGAACGCCTGCACGTTCTCGACCAACTTGTCAGCATCAAAGCTCAGTTTGCCAACTACGGCGTGCACATTGGCACCCTTATCGTTACGAAACTCAACTTTACCAGCCTTGTATTCACGGATGACCTTGGCAACATCAGTAGTCACCGTGCCGGATCGCGGCGCTGGCATAAGTCCTCTAGGTCCCAGCACTTTGCCCAACGGTCCAACGACTCCCATCATGTCCGGTGTGGCAATGCAGACGTCAAAATCGGTCCAGCCCTCTTTGATCTTCTTGGCCAGGTCTTCTTGGCCAACGTAATCAGCACCGGCGGCCTCGGCGGCGGTCGCCAAGTCCCCCTTGGCGAAGACCAGAATTCGCTGCGTCTTGCCGATACCATGCGGCAGCACCACCGAACCGCGCACGATCTGGTCAGCTTGAGCTGGATCGATACCCAGATTCAAGTGAATCTCGATGCTCTGATCGAACTTCCTGCTGGGGTAGCTCTTCAGGATAGCCACCGCATCCTTAAGATCTACGGGCATCTTGCCCTTAGTGTTCTTGGCAGCCATTGCCTTCATCGCTTTGGAAAGTCTTGCCATGATTTAGCCCTCTACTTCCAAGCCCATGCTGCGGGCGGTACCTTCGATCATTCGCTCGGCATGCGCCAGGTCGCGAGCATTCAGGTCGGCCATCTTCTTTTGGCAAATATCTTGAATCTGCGATCTGGTTACTTTGCCGACCTTCTTCTTGTTCGGTTCACCAGAGCCGCTGGCGATGCCCGCAGCTTGCTTGAGCAGCGCCGCAGCCGGGGGGCTTTTGGTGACAAATTCAAAAGTTCGATCGCTGTATACCGTGACCACTACAGGTATTGGTGTGCCATTGTATTCGCGTGTTCGTTCGTTAAAGGCAGATACAAACTGCCCTAAATTAATCCCATACTTACCAAGCGATGTACCCACGGGCGGAGCAGGCGTAGCCTGACCCCCTGGCACTTGAAACTTGGCTTGCCCAACCATCTGTTTGGCCATTGCAAACGTCACTCCGCTAGTTGCGCCGAAATCAACCAACCCATGAATTGGTTAGCCGAAATCGAAAAAAATGAATCTTCTCAATACTTGCACTCGCACCGACAATCCATGCTGATGTCAGCGGTGCGAATGAGTTAGCAGGCAGGGTTTGGGCCCAGCAAATCACATTTTTTCGATTTGCCAGTGATCCAGTTCCACTGGGGTGCTGCGGCCAAAAATGTTGATGATTACGGTCACGCGACCATTGGCCTCATCAACCTTCTCGACTTCGCCCTCAAGGTTCTGGAAGTTGCCCTCTTTGACACGCACTCGATCGTTCACACGATACGGAATGGATGTCTTCATCGGCTTGTCGCCGTCTTCTTCGTCTGGAGTCTGACGCTGCACTATTTTGGCTACGTCAGCCGGGTCCATCGGAGTCGGCTTGCCACCGGAGCTTGCGAAATCGCCGACTCCCGGTGTTTCCCTGACCAAGAACCAGGAATCATCGGTGATGGACATGTTGGCCATCAGATATCCTGGATAGAGCTTCCGCTTGACAACGCGGCGAGTACCGTTGCGGGTGAAGGTGACTACATCTTCGGTCGGAATCAGTATTTCACTGAAACAATCGTCCAGGCCAGCCAGCTTGATGCGCTTCAACAGCTCCTTGCGAATGCTGTCCTCGCGATTGAAAGCTACCTTGATGATGTACCAGTCCATGCCTGGCGCAACAGGGGCAGTAGCAGCTTCGGATGTTTTCTTGTCACTCACGCTTGGAGCACCCCCACGCCAGTACAAGCGATCGCGAAACTCAAGCCCCGTTGGCCCAAGTCCGCCGTCATCTCCTGGCTAGGAAGACATGCAAATGATTAAATCGCGACGCTAACAGGAAACCCCTCGGCAGCCGCGACGGGGGATAATGTACTCGGAACTGGCAGGTATGTTCAAGGGCTATTGGCCCAGGAAGCCAAACTAATTTTGGATAGCCAGGGGCAGGGTTAGGCAATGCCGAGCGTTTGGAACAGCAATCGCCACACTGCGTCGTACAGAAACAGGATCGCCGACATGAACATGATCGTAAAAATAACCACCATCGAGGCTTTGATCATTTCTCGCTGAGTCGGCCAAGAAACTTTGTACAGTTCAGCCTCCACCGAGATCAGAAAATCGGCAAATTTGGGCCAGTTGACCAGGCGATATCCGGCCCAGGCTCCCAAGGCTCCCAAGGCAACCGTTAGCAAGTAGCTCAGCGATTGCTTGTCTTCGCCTAGCCAACGAGCAACGTTTTTGGCCAGATAGAACTGTTGAAAACGCCAGACGGCAACGCCTACAACCAGCCAAATCGCCAAGCAGGTGATCTGTCGCACCAAGCGGCCTTGTGATCGCTTGTACAGGCCGGTGGCCAACAGCTCCTGGAAGAAGCTGGACTGTTCAGAATCCGGTAAACGGTTGCCAGCGACGGTGTCTTTTGAGTTCATGAGCTGTATGTGTCAGAACTGGTCAAGTAAATTGAAAGGCTAAATTGGACGCTTACAAACAAACCAGCCTTAAGCGCCTCGGGGCATCACATGCACAAGCGCCCGACAGGTGCATTGATGTTGCTTCGAACAACAGCAGGGGCGGAGGGACTCGAACCCCCAACCGCTGGTTTTGGAAACCAGTGCTCTGCCAATTGAGCTACACCCCTCCGTGCTTTCGCCAAACGTTAGTGGCTGTCGCGGACAATCCAGCCGCGACAGCCTGTGTCAGTTGGGCGATATGACAGTCAGGTAGGGGTAAAGTCTACCTGGCCAGATCATCGGTTACTCCAGGATTTTCGTTACGACTCCCGAACCCACGGTCTTGCCACCCTCGCGAATCGCAAACCGCACGCCGTCGTCCATCGCGATCTTCTTTTGCAGCTCGACTTCAATCTTGACGTTGTCGCCAGGCATGCACATTTCAGCACCGACTAGCTTGGCTGAGCCAGTCACGTCGGTCGTACGAAAGTAAAACTGAGGTCGGTAGCCCGAGAAAAATGGAGTGTGGCGGCCACCTTCATCTTTGCTCAAGCAATAGATTTCAGCTTCAAACTTTTTGTGGGGGGTGATTGAGCCTGGCTTGGCCAGCACCTGTCCACGCTCGATGTCATCGCGCTTCATGCCGCGCAACAGACAGCCAACGTTGTCTCCAGCACGACCTTCGCCCATTTCCTTACGGAACATTTCGACGCCCGTGACGGTCGTCTTCGTGGGCAGATCTTTCAAGCCGATGAGTTCTACTTCTTCGCCGACCTTGACAATGCCGCGCTCAACCCGCCCGGTAGCGACTGTTCCGCGACCTTCAATCGAGAACACGTCTTCGATGGCCATCAAGAACGGCTTGTCTTCTTCGCGAGTCGGCTGAGGAATGTAGGCGTCAATCGCATCCATCAACTCGCTGATGCACTTGCTAGCCTCTGGATCAGCAGGCTTGTTGTAGGCCGCCAACGCATTGCCGCGAATGATGGGAATATCATCGCCGGGAAAACTGTACTTGTTCAGTAGCTCACGAATTTCCAGCTCGACCAATTCCAGCAACTCTTCATCGTCCACCAAGTCGCACTTATTCAGAAACACGACGATGGCTGGTACGTCTACCTGTCGAGCCAATAGCACGTGCTCTTTGGTTTGCGGCATGGGGCCGTCCGCAGCACTTACCACCAGAATAGCACCGTCCATCTGAGCGGCACCGGTGATCATGTTCTTGATGAAGTCCGCGTGACCAGGGCAGTCGATGTGCGCATAGTGACGCTTGTCCGATTCGTACTCGACGTGCGAAACGGCGATCGTTACGGTCTTGGTAGCGTCACGAACGGTACCACCCTTGGCGATTTCGGAATACGCCTTGGCCTGAGCCAAGCCCTTCGCCGCTTGCACTGCCAGAATAGCTCCGGTAGTGGTGGTTTTGCCGTGGTCAATGTGACCGATCGTGCCGACATTGCAGTGCGGCTTGTTACGTTTGAATTGCTCCTTGGCCATTGTTCGTTACACCTAAACACAAAGAACCATGATGTAGCGCGGCCAAAGTGGCTCGCGTCAAAACTAAACCTAAAACTCAACTTTGTTAACCCACCGCTACCGACTTCCCGTATCACGGAAAACCTAAGCTGCTGATGGGACTTGAACCCATGACCTCTTCCTTACCAAGGAAGTGCTCTACCAACTGAGCTACAGCAGCCGCTGACCGTAGCGGAAAGCGGGTGAAGGGAATCGAACCCTCGTATTCAGCTTGGAAGGCTGCTGCTCTACCATTGAGCTACACCCGCAGGCCCGACAATCCCATCAGTTTGCCAGTTCGGTTGGGTTTCGCCAATGGGAGGTGCAGGATTCGAACCTGCGTAGCCGAAGCAACGGATTTACAGTCCGTCCCCTTTAACCACTCGGGCAACCTCCCTTCGCTATTTTCAATCCGTACCTGGACGCTCCCAATGAGCCAGCAGAGGGACTCGAACCCCCGACCGGCTGATTACAAATCAGCAGCTCTACCAACTGAGCTATGCTGGCCCGCTCAAATTAGCAGACCTGGCCCATTTTTTGGGAAGGACTAGTTTATCGGCGAGCCCACCCAGGGCAAGACGAGTTTACCCTCCTTACGGGGTGAATCTGGCGCGATTTTGGCAGATAACCAGCCTTTAGGCGAACGGTGGAAACGTAGCCGCCGTCGCCAGAGGGTGGATGTCGAGCACCACAACCGTCAAGCGACAGCAAGCTTTGACTTGCCGCGCACCTTCTTAGACCGGCATCCGCAAACACAGCCTCGCCGCTGCCGTACACCAGCGGCGAGGCTCCCAAAATAGACCAAGCAGCTGTCCAGCCCCGACTGCGCACACTGGAGCCTGCGGCCAGTTTGTATTTGGCCCTGCGGCTGGCTTTGTTAGAATCTCATCTGTAGCAGCACCCGCTGATGCCGCTGAGCGTGGCTGAAATTCTGGTCCATTTCGACGACCAGCGTGCTGCGGTCGCTCTGCGTATCCTGGCTGAGTTGGCATCCAATACACAGGTGACATTCTTCACGCATCAATAAAGGTTCGTGGAGTTGGAGCAACCACTGTACGAACGAGCTGGGTATGCCATGCACTCGCTCGATAAGGCGCATAGTCTATGAATCTAGTTGGTCGGATCGCGATGGTACTGCTGGTCGGCTACGGTCCTGGACTAGCTGCTGAAGACTGGGTTGGCGTGACATGCCAAGGAACCTACGAAAAGCATCTGCAGGGGATCTGCCGAGACGACTCCAGCATCTACTGGAGTTTCACGACACAGTTGGTCAAGACCGACCGCCGAGGCCAGGTGCTGACAATGGTATCGGTGGCTGATCATCACGGTGATTTATGCTACTTGGATGGAAAGGTGTATGTAGCCGTCAATCTCGGTAAATTCAACGACGCCAACGGCATGGCGAATTCGTGGGTGTATGTTTACGAAGCTGACTCGTTGCGCGAGATCGCCAGGCACGAAATACAGCAGGTTTATCATGGCGCGGGAGGCATCGCGTCTCGCGACGGCCACTTCTTTGTCGTGGGAGGTTTGCCCGCAGGAATCGAAGAGAATTATGTTTATGAATTCGACGCCAAGTTTCAATTCTTGAAACGGCACATCGTGCCCAGCGGTCAGACTCTGCTGGGGATTCAAACTGCCACTTGGGCAGAGAACCGTTGGTGGCTTGGCTGCTACGGTAATCCTAAGATTCTGTTGGTGGCAGATGCGGAGTTCAACCTGCTGGGACGCTACGAGTTCGACTGCTCTTTGGGGCTGGTGGGACTGGGAGACGGTCGCTTGCTGGCTGCCAGCGGCCAGTGTCGGCCAGCTAGAAATTGTACCGGGAGCCTAACGCTGGCCGTGCCCGACGAGCAATCTGGACTAAAGTATGTGACGGATTCGAATTAGGCGAATCCTACCGCTGGCCTTGCTTTTCACCAGCCAGGTGAACTCACTGGGGTTAGATAATGCCACCCCCGGTGGGCGTTGACTGCGGGGGTTATGCGATGACGGGTTTAAAACGCCGAGCAGTCCGCGCTGTTGACCACAGGCCGTCTTGAGAGCGCAAAGTATGATACCGGAATCCGCCAACGCCCGAGCTGAAAATTGGCGCGACCTAACAGCAATCCTTCGTCAACCTGAACTAGTTCATCTACCAGCAACCGAGTGGGATCGAAGAAGCGGTTGCCGCCGAGCGTATAGTCCAGCTCTAGTCCCTGGCGACAGACTATCGCAAAATTGCCCTGCGTGCGGCGCAGGCCAGTGCTGGGGTCATAGATCGGTTGCCAGCCTTGGCAGGTCAAACACTCCAGCGGTACTTGATGCACCAGCAGATTGGTTCCCTGGCCAACCAAACAGCCGCCATCTGGAACTGCTTGACCATCACCGGGACACATCTGAAATTCTTTGATGAACAGCGTCGATCCAATCAGCGTCAGCCCCAAGCCGCGATTGATACCCACCCATTGTCCCTGAATTGTATCTGGGGCCGGTGCTGGGCAATTCTCAATCAGTCGTTTCAATTCCGATTTCGGTAAACTGGCCAAGCGAACATTGTTCAGAGGACTGCCGGTCGCCGCTTGAGCAGCCAGTGGATCCTGGTTCCAGCGCACATAGGATTTGCGCACTTGCTGGCGACTGGCACGAGTTGAGACATCTTTTTGAAGAGAACTGCAGCCCGACAAGTGGCACGCCACCAGCGCCGACACGATGGCTAGCCGGCTTCGTACCGTCCACTTCCTGTCCACAGCGATGTTACCATTCATGTCCGCTTCCTCAACGTCAGCCCCTGAAATTGGTCGGACCTCCAGCCTGTCCGTCGCTACCAATTCCAGAGTCACAGTCGTCGATTCTACCATTCCCGCCAGATTGGAACGAAAAGTCGTTAGGGACGATGATATTAGAGAAGCGTATGAGGCTGATCAAAGCAATCAACTTCAACGCTAGCATTGTCACTCAGTGCGCAGGTAACATTTCAATCGTGTGGGAAGTCGGCTACGGTTGTAAGGCGAGCGGCAGTCGACAATATGCCGTAGTCACCGTCGCTGGACCGTAGCACAATCTCTGCCGCTCGCTTTATTACATCCGATTGCTGTAACGTATCTGAAACTGAATTCTGTGCCACGATTGAAATCGGCCAAGCCAGGCAACGACACGATGGCTCAACTACCATTGTCAACAAAGCGGTCATCATCCTGGTCCAAGCTACTGGATACTGTCGTGAACTGGATGAAGTGGCCGGCGGCAGTGTTGGCTGCTGTTGCCACACCACTGATGATTTGGGCACTTGTGCGGCTGGCTCAGAGAATCGCTGTAGGGCCAACGTTGAGCCTGATACCGTTTGGGGCCGGTATCGTAGCCATGGTGGTCGTTTGGCGTCGCTGGATGGGTGGCCGGTTAGGTAATTACTTGATCACACTTGAGCACGAGTTAACTCATGCTCTGTTCGCGTGGCTGACATTGCATCGCTTGACCGGATTTCGGGCCACACTGCGCAGGGGGGGGCAAGTTCAGTTCCAGGGGCATGGCAATTGGTTGATCACCGCAGCTCCATATTTTTTTCCGACAGCGGCCATCGCACTGTTTCTGCTGGCGTATCTCTTGCCGCTGTCTATTCTGCCCTGGCACAGTTTTCTGTTGGGCGTTGCCTTGGCATATCACGTGATCAGCACACGCTACGAGACGCATGGGGGCCAGACGGACTTGCAGTTGTTGGGTAGCAGCTTCTGCTGGATGTTTTTGCCCACAGCCAACATCGCGGTGGTTGGTCTGTTGATTTCCTTTGCCCACAGCGGCAGCCAAGGAGTTGCTGCCTGGTGGAGCAGCCTGTGCGAGCTGCTTCAATACCTTTGCTGAGCAATTTCGATTATTCTATAGGTTGACTAGTCGAGGCACTGTAGCCCAGTTCCACACGTTATTGATACGGAATCGCCGTGAGTCATCGCCTGCTCTGCGGATTTCTAATATGGGTCGCCGCTGCGCCGAATTCGTTCGGGCAGACTGCGGCAGCCCAATCCGATCCCGACTGGGTTGCGCATTATCAAGCGCAGGTGCAACCTCTGCTGAAGACCAAGTGCTTTGCTTGTCATAGTGGGCTAAAACAACAGGCCGGGTTACGACTGGATAGCCGAGCCTACATGCAGACAGGTGGCGATAGCGGCTCGGCTATCGAAGGCGCTGAAGCTAGTCTGCTCATGCAGCGGGTGACAGCGCAGGACGATACACGCATGCCGCCACCCACGGAGGGTTCAGCGCTGACCTCCGACGAAATCGCCAAATTAGCCGGTTGGCTGCGCGCTGGTGCAGTGGCACCTGCCGACGAAGTTCCGCTCATTCCCGAACAACATTGGGCGTTTCAACCAATCGACACGGACAGCGCGCTGGCCAAGGCAGCAGACGCGGGGGCCGTTGCCCAGCAGGCTGGACAGTCGACGCATCCAATCGACGCGTTGGTCAGCAAACAACGCCTCGCGCGAACGCTGCCAGCGGCTCGGCCGGTGGAACGCCATCGGCTGCTGCGCCGCCTATACTTGGACTTGATCGGGCTGTTGCCAACGCCAGAACAAGTGGCTGATGCCCGGCCCGTTGAAGAAATCGTCGATGAACTGCTGGCAACTCCTCTGTATGGTCAACGCTGGGGTCGGCACTGGATGGATATTTGGCGTTACACCGATTGGTATGGCCTGGGCGATCAATTGCGCAACAGTCAAAAGCATTTATGGCACTGGCGGGATTGGATCGTCGATTCGCTGAACGCCGACAAGGGCTACGACCGGATGATTTTGGAGATGCTGGCCGGCGACGAGTTGGCTCCAGAGGATCAGCAAGCCATTGCCGGCACCGGCTTTTTGGCGCGCAACTACTACTTGTTCAATCGAACGACTTGGCTAGACGATACGATCGAGCATACTGGCAAAGCCTTCCTGGGACTGACGCTCAACTGCTGCAAATGCCACGATCACAAATACGATCCACTGACGCAGCAAGATTACTATAACTTCCGTGCCATTTTCGAACCGCATCAAGTGCGACTGGATCCGCTGCCGGGCACCGCAGATTTGGAGCTGGATGGTTTGCCGCGAGTCTTTGACGATCATCTGGATGCCAAAACGTATCTGCATCGGCGCGGCGATCCGGCGCAGCCCGATTCAGAGACATCCATCCAGCCTCAAATTCCAGCGCACTTCGGGTCTGCTCAGCTGACCATTCGGTCCGTCGACCTGCCGCTGGCTGCCTATGCACCGGGAACTCGACAGGAGGTGCGCCATACGCACATGCTGGCTGCTCGGGCTCGCCGACAACAGGCCGAGCAACAAGTGGCACAGGCTCGGGCGGCGCTGGCTGAGCAAGCTAGCGATTCGCCTGAAGCAGTTCAGCAAGCCAGCGCAGTGACCATCGCCGCAGCCCGATTGGCGGTTTGCGATCAGGCGCTGATTTCCCTGCAAGCGACCATCGCCGCCGATGATGTGCGCTTTGGATTAATCGCAAGCGATTCAAATGCCCTTCGTCAAGCGGCTCGCGAACAGTTGCGGCTACAGTTAGCCGAAGCTCAGTTGCAATTGCTGGAAGCGGGCGACAAAGAGGATCAAAAGAAGGCTGCCAGCCACAAGATCGAGCAGCTTCAGCAGCAACTGGCCGATGAGCAATCGCTTGAGCAGCACTTCTTAAGTCTGAAAGTGTCGCGCAAGGCACTGGAGACTCCCGAACACACGGACCGCGATTATCCGGCGGACTATTCCCCAATCAGCACCGGTCGGAGGTTAGCACTAGCACGCTGGATAGCCTCTCCTGAAAACCCCTTAACGGCGCGTGTGGCGGTCAACCACATCTGGCTGCGACACTTCGGTCAACCGCTGGTCGAGAATGTGTTTGATTTTGGACTACGGACTCAGCCACCAGCCCAGCTTGAACTACTGGACTACTTGTCCGCCCAGTTCATGCAGTCCGGGTGGAGTGTGAAGAGCTTGCATCGCTTGCTGGTAACGTCGCAGCTGTATGCTTTAGGGGACGAGCATTACAGCCGCGACTCGGCGGCGCAAACTGCGGATTCGAGCAACATATATTGGTGGCGCGGCAATGTGCGGCGCATGGAGGCTCAAGTTGTTCGTGACAACCTATTGTACCTGGCTGGTCAGCTTGATACGTCGCTGGGTGGGCCACCGCAGCCGCTGGGACCGGACAGCCGCCGTCGCAGTTTGTATCTCAAGCATTCGCTGGATGATCGTGATCTATTCTTGTCTATGTTTGACGATGCCGACTTGCTGCAGTGTTATCGCCGTTCAGAAAGCATTGTTCCACAACAGGCCTTAGCACTAGCCAACAGTCGCTTATCGATGGAGATGTCGGTGCATATCGCCAAGCAGATCACCGATAGATTAGAAACGTCTGAAGTTCGTTTAGCGGATTCTAGTGAGTATGAGTTTGGTGATAACGCGCCGAACCATTGTCTGGCGACGGTAGCTGCGGACGCCAGCCAGCAGTTTGTGGATCGAGCGTTCTGGACGATACTTGGTCGGCCAGCCAGCAGTGGGGAAGCTCAGTTAGCTCTGCAATTCATCCAGGCATTCTGCCATCAGTCCGATGGCGAATCGTCGAGCGACGCTGTTCAACGGGCTCAGATCAGGCTGGTGCATAGCCTGTTGAATCACAACGACTTTATCGCCATTCGCTAGGTATTGCGATGAAACACAAGCTGCCAAACATCAATCGTCGGCAATTTTTGAGCCGATCAAGCGCGGGGTTCGGAGCCCTCAGTTGCGGTGCTCTAGCGCTCCAGTCGCTGCTGCGTCAGGAGTCGTTGGGTGCCGAGGCGGCTAACTGGATTCCACCCGACGGCAGGCCACATTTTGCTCCGCAAGCCAAGAGCGTGATTTGGCTGTTCATGCGTGGCGGCGTGAGCCACATGGAGAGTTTCGATCCCAAGCCGGCTCTGAATCAGTATGCGGGCCAGTCGATTACCGAAACACCGTTTGCCTATGTTCAGGAACCGGAGCGCAGGAAGAAAGTTCGGGTGGTCGTGGTGAACGATGCAAATGGACAACAACGTAATAAAATCTATCCGCTGCAAGTCGGCTATCGACGCTATGGACAAAGCGGCATCGAAGTCAGCGATTGGTTCCCAAACATAGGCGGGATGATCGATGACATCGCCGTCATCCGCTCGATGTGGACCACCGATGACAACCACGGAGCCCAAGTGCAGTTTCATTCGGGTCGGCACATGCTCGATCCGCGCGTGCCAACCTTAGGTGCCTGGGTAACCTGGGGACTAGGCACACTAAACGAGAATTTGCCGCAGTTCATCGCCATGGGCCCGCGATTCTTCGATCGGCGCGATGGGCATTATTTGGGACCGACCTATGATTCGATAGGCCTTAAAATTGACCCCCAGAATCCGCTGGATTTCGCACGACCAGAAATCGAAATTGGCCAGGATGAGCAACGACTTAGCTTTCAATTGGTGCATCAGCTCAATCAGCTGACCGCTCAACAGTACCCGAACGATCAGGCTTTGGCCGCGCGAATCAAGTCCTACGAGTTGGCCTTTCGGATGCAGACATCCGTGCCAGACATCATCCATTTTGATAATGAATCCGAAGAGACCAAACGCCTGTATGGATTTGATCAACCGGAAACCCGGCCATTTGGTGAACAGCTGCTAGCTGCGCGTCGGTTTGTCGAGCAAGGCGTGCGGTTTATTCAAATTCAACATGGTGACGGTGCTGCCGGAGCCTGGGATCAACATTCGGCGCTCAAATCCGAGCACGCGAAATTGGCCAAGCAAGTCGATCGACCCATCGCCGGATTACTTCAGGATCTCAAGCGCCGCGGCCTGCTAGATCAGACCATCGTACTGTTTGCCACCGAATTTGGTCGTACGCCGGGCTCACAAGGCGCTGATGGTCGCGATCATCATCCGTACGGATTCAGCGTCTGGATGGCTGGCGGTGGCATCCGAGGTGGTGTCGTGCATGGAGCCACCGATGAGATCGGTTTTCACGCCGTCGAACATCCACACTATGTGACCGATATTCACGCGACAATTCTGCAACAATTAGGGCTCCATCCACATCGCTTAGAAATACCCAGTCACAAACGACTCGAATCCGACTTTGGTCAGGTCATTGACCAGATCATCGTGTAATCGAAGGCCAGTTTATTCCACCTTGAATAACTTGGCGTCCAATTTGATTTCCCCCACATCGTTCAAGCCGGGTTTTAAGTCCAGCTCCCAACGATTGCCACGAGTCAGTTTGACAGTCTTGCCATCGACTTTGATTTCAGCAATCGCGCCGCTCGCTTCGTGCCACAATCGAAACACGGCTCCGCTGCCGACAGGCAAACTGCCGATCTCCAGGATGCCCTCCTCATTGGTAACGCCAACATACGGGTGCTGCTTGACAATCACGAACGCCTTCATCCAGGGATGAACGTTGCAGACGACGGGCATGGCTGTTGGCTCAATCAGATTGGGCTTGAGCACATAATCTTTGCTTTGGCCGGCAGGTACCAGGAAATTGGTCGCCGGATTGTTGAAAAACTGAAAATTTGCGTTGTGACCCGTGTTGTCGCTGTTCTTGACGCTGATCGTTTGTCCCGATCGAGCCACAATGACTTTGGGCTCAAACATGCATTTGACGTTGTCCAGCACGTGACTGGCTTCCGGGGCCTTGAGCATATCAGCAGGAACTTTGAGCTTGCTCTTTTCCTCATCGAAAATGACAGCAAAATTCTTCAGGGCCCCGCCAGGGCCGACGATCAATGCGTCGCTGACAATTGGATTCTCAGCGCAAAATGCGTCGTTAATGTTGTCCAGCTTTTTCGCGACAGGCACTTGGCCATCCACAACGATCTTCAGCCGCAGCGTGGCAGTATCCTGCCCCACGGCCCAGGGCCCAGAGGCTTGTAATAGGCAGCAGGCAATGCAGGCCGCCAGCAGTTTGGCAAGCGCACGATAGATCAGGGTGTTGGTCATCATTATTCTCCAAGCAGCGCGGCGGGTTACGGATGAAGCCCCTCATCGCGCATCGGTCAGACGGGGTAATGTAGGCGGTAAGTTATGGTGAGCGTCCGCCCATTATACACACTAGATTTCGAGACTCTAAGGCATGGAGTGGCAATTTCGGAAACATCCTCTAGCTCGACGCCACAGACACGCAGAAACCACGCTGCTATACTGGCGACTTTTCCTTCCAGAGATAGTCCATCTAGCCAAGTGGCCTGGTGAAATGCGTGATGATTGGCGGAAACGCTACCCGTTTGCCTCGCAGTATTTTGAGATTCCGCGCAGCGAGACCACCACGGACTGGGTAAGAATGCACTTTGTCCAGCAGGGGCAAGGCGAGCAGACAGTGCTGTGCGTGCACGGCAACCCTACATGGTCGTTCACGTTTCGCGAAGTCTTGAATCAAGTTAGCGATCAAGCGCGAGTGATTGCTGTGGACCATATAGGTTGCGGACTCAGTCACAAGCCGCAGAAATACAACTACTGTTTACAGCAGCATATCGGAAATTTGGCGCGGTTTATCGAAGAGCTTGATTTGCGGCGGATTACCCTGTTGGTTCACGATTGGGGGGGAGCCATCGGCATAGGGGCGGCGCTGAAAGTCCCTAGTCGGATCGAACGATTGGTGCTGCTGAATACCGGCATTTTTCCGCCCCCTTATGTTCCGTGGAGGATTGCCGTCTGTCGTACACCTTGGTTGGGCGAATTCGCCATGCGGAAGTTGAACGTTTTTGCGCGTGCTGCACTGACCATGACGCTCAACCGCCTGCCGCGATTGGCACCTGATGTGGCGGCTGGGCTGATCGCGCCCTATCAGGATTGGGATTCGCGGATTGCCGTCGCCCGATTTGTTCAGGATATCCCTCGCCACAAGAACCAGGCAACTTGGCAAGTGCTCTCGCGAATCGAAGAGAGTGTGAGCATGTTTGCCAGTTGCCCAACCAGAATTATTTGGGGTGTTCGGGATTGGTGCTTTCGATTGGAGTGCCTAGAGCGTTTGCAATCGCTGTTTCCTCAGGCCAAGGTGCACCGCTTGGAGGACGTTGGGCATTATGTAATGGAAGAGGCTCCGGCCGAGGTGATCGCTCAGCTCCGCGAATGTTTGTCCGAATGAACGATGTGCTGTATAGGTCAAGCATGAGTCCATTGGATCAAGCCTGGCCGGTTGGCCAAGCGGTGCGACTGGCCTGCGCTCTAGAGGCCACCGCGCCCAAAGTCGGCAATGTTCATCCTCAGGCCAGCTTCGCCGATATGCACTGGGGACATTTTATTGCCAGCACGCAGGCGATAGGGCCCACGTTTGATGCGGCCGGTCAATTGTCCGTTGGGCAAATGGTGCTGGGCGCAGCTTCAGTCACTCGGCAACGCGTTGGCTGCAATACCAATTTGGGCACTCTGTTGCTGTTAGCGCCGCTGGCCAGTGCCACAGCCCGGCTTCGTGACCAGCCAGCAGCGCTGACGCTCGATGCGCTTAGACAATCTGTCGCCAGTGTCTTAGAAGAGTTGACGCCTGCTGATAGTCGCGATGTTTACGCTGCCATTGCAGTGGCTCAGCCTGGAGGACTCGGCCAAGTTGACAGCCACGATGTGCAAGGACCGGCCCCCAGCGATTTGCGTTCAGCGATGCAGCAAGTTTCCGGCGTCGATGCCGTTGCCCGGCAATACGTTACCAACATGGAAGATATTTTCGAGCGACTGCTGCCTTGGCTAAGAGAAGAGTTGTCCCAGGCGTATGATCCATTGCAAGCAATTGTGCGACTGCAAATCCGCTGGCTGGCCTCTGAGCCGGATGGACTGATTGTTCGCAAGCTTGGCATGGACCATGCGCAGAGCATTCAGCAGCAGGCGGCGGCTGTCTGGCATATCATTCAATCGCTTCCTACGACCAGCGCCCAGCCGCTTAACCTGCATCCGGCGGTGTGCGAGCTGGACCGTGGTCTGCGAGCGGACGGCAATCGACGCAATCCGGGCACAACTGCCGATTTGATTGCTGCCACACTGTTTTGCCAATTGGTTTGCAGCCAGTGATTCCGCTATAATCGGCCACCGACAGTCCGTAGTGAACTCGTTTTGAATTGCGCTGCACGTGAGAAGTACGCTGTTTTTTATTCCGCATGAAGTCCTGGGCGTGCCGCTATTCGGATGGGGCTGGCTACTAGGGCTGGTGATAGTGGCCGCAATAACGTCGGCCATCGTGCAGCATCGCGCCGGACGAAGTAGCGGCGAGTTGCTCGCCGGACTGAGTGTATGGTTGTTGGCTGGCGCGGTGGTAGCCATGGTCTTGCCGTCGGTCGAGCAGCGCTGGCCGGACGGCACGCCCATCGGCCTGCCAATACGCGGCTACGGGACCATGTTACTGCTGGGAATGTTGGCTGGCTTGGCTATTACCAACATCCGGGGGCGGCGATTGGGCATCAGCCCCGACACGGTCCTGGGATTAGCGGTGTGGGCGGTGCTGGGCGGCATCATTGGAGCGCGCATATTCTTCGTCGTTCAAAAGCGAGAATCATTTACCGGCCACGGAACTCAATTGCTAGTCGAAATGCTGAAATTCACTGAAGGTGGATTGGTTATCTATGGCGGCATGATCGGCGGTTTATTGGCAATCCTCGTTTATTGCTATCGGCATGGATTGCCGCTGCTGCCAACCAGCGATCTGATTGTGCCCGGTTTCTTGATTGGATTAGCTTGCGGCAGAATTGGCTGTTTACTGCACGGTTGTTGCTTTGGTGGAATCTGCGAAGATAGACTACCAAGCATTCAATTCCCCGCAGGCAGTCTGCCCTATCAGGCACAACTGGACAGCGGTCAGCTCTTGGGCTTGCAGCTCCGCGATCACAAGCTGCCGGCAATTATTCAAGCGGTTCGGCCAGCCAGTCCAGCCCAGTCCGTTGGCATCCAACCGGGCGACGAGCTTCGCCGAATTGAGCTCAGGCCAATTCATGCGGACTTATCCAGCAAGGCCTCCGGCCCGCCCCTATCGGTCGATCTCGTGTTGGACAGTGGCCGTAGAACGATATCGCCTGACGACTTGCCAGATCGAAGCCTACCGGTTCACCCAGCACAGATTTACGCGGCCATCAACGCACTGTTGTTAAGCTGCTTGACATGGCTAATGCAGCCCTGGGTACGCCGCGATGGAATGGTGTTTTGCGGAGCAGTTATTTTGTACTCGCTTTCACGGCTCATGGAGGAATGGATTCGCAGCGATGAATCCGGGCAGTTCGGTTCGCAGTTGACCATCGCGCAGTGGATATCGATTGCCGGAGGCTGCGCTGCGATCATGGGCCTGATCTACCTGCTGCGGCAACCACCCAGGCGCGTTTGGGCGTGGTCCTAAACGAACTTGGCTGGCGCGGGCCGGGGCAATGCGGAAGAGATCTGGATGCTTCTGCCACTTCGCTCGCCAGTCGCTAGGCTGCTTTGGCGATAGGTAGTTCCAGCTTGCGAGAATCGACTATTACCAATGGTCCGCCACTGTGTTGGCTCGCGATGACCGTGGACTGGCTGTGCGCTAGGCGATTGAGCCACCCGCCAATGGGGCCTGTTGCGGGATGCTGCAAGTCGATGCCGCCGTCGATGAGAATCAAGTCAGAGGGTCCAAACTTGTGGGCTACCCGTGGGATCGCCATCTGCAATGTACCGGGAATTAGCGACGCCTTAAAACCCAACGCAGTCGCGCGCTGATGGGCCTGTTTGAGCGTCAAGTGAGGTCGATCAGCGGCCGAGGACTCGAATTCATCCACACCAATGTATCGCAACGGCTCCTGTGGACTGACTGGATTGACGAGCCGCGCTAACCTGGCCATCCGCGCGCCGTTGCCGACACCAATTTCCAGCACAGAGCCAACGGTGTGCTGGATGAGAAACCGAAACAACACTCGCTCTTCAACAGGTTTCGCCCATCGGCTCCAATAAATTCGCTGCCACCAGCTCTGCCGGCTCATGTTCGTTCGTACCTGAGTAAATGGACAACACTTTCCAATTCAACGTTGCGACCGTGACTAGTCACTGCTTTTATTCGGCAGTTCCAGCCGGTAGGTTCAGCGGTTACGCGGACGGAGCGCCAAATTGCCTGTCTTACGCCAGCGGCTGAAATGTAGCTATATTGTCAGCCGCCATTGGTGCGCTTTAGATAGGTCAAGCTAGCATTCGGCGCATTTGACAGCATGCGCTCAAGGATCGCTCTGAGCGCCCTCGGCGATGGCGAAGATTCGATTGCGATTAGCAATAAACAGCGTTTCATTGGCCACAACCGGGCTGGTGTAGATGGCACTTTCCATGTTGATTTCCGCCAAAGGCTCTGATTGCGGTTCTTTGCTCAATCGAAAGATGGCAACTTCGCCATCTTCATCGGTGATGTAGACTTTGTCATTGACGATCAGCGGCGAGGCCCAAGAGGCCGCCAGCAACTCGTAGGTCCAATATGCCTGTCCGGTCTTGGCATCGACGCAGTGAAACACTCCGCTAAAGTCAGCAATGAACAGCAGATCATCTTTAATCGCCGCAGTGCCACACGTGCGGTGCATGGTCTTTTCAAACACCTCCGGATCGCTGCCCATGTAATGCCACACGACCGCCGAGTTGGGATTGGGGCGTTCGAAATCGCCATCCTTGGCAACCAAGGCTTGCAAACGACGGTGGGGAATCGGCGTCTGTGGGTCTTTGCTGTTGAATACCAAACTTAGACTGACATCACCGCGTCGCGTCGGGTCGATGCACCACAGGTGGCCTTGTCCCTCGCCATGTTCGGGATCCTCGCCGACAGCCACGTACACCAATCCATCGTAGACCACCGGAGTACCGATCACGTGATTGCGGGTGGCTCGATTGAGCATGTACAACGAGTCCTTCGGATTGCAATCGAACTTCCACAACAACTTCGATTTGCCACCCTCGCCTTCGAGGGCAAAACTATAAACCCAGCCGTCTCCGGCACCAAAAATAGCTTGGTCGACTCCACCCAAATTGGCAAACGCTGGCGATGACCATTGCCCGTGCAGCACGTTCTCGCCCGGAGAATCGTCCGTCCATATGATCTCGCCAGTACTGCGTTTGCACACCAAGAAACTGGGTGCCGATGGTTGCGGTAACTCCTTGTGACCTTCGTCGACGCCATTACTGGTGCAGACCAGCAGATAGTCGCCATAGGCGGTGACCGAGCAACTGCACATATTGTGTTGCGAGACTCGCAGTTCTTTCATCATGTCAATTTTCCAGATGACGTCCGCTTCCGCTTTTTCATCTACCTGCGGTCGCTGGTCTGGTTTGATGGAAGTGATCTCGTCCTGCACCGGACCGTCGTTTTCCTCATCCCAAAAGCCTTCGGTATCCAAGCAGACAACTTCACCACGACTGGTCACGTACCACAGACGATCCCCGTCCACTAATGGTGCCGAGCAGATGCCTTGGTTGGGCCAGTCATGGACACGCCCGGTTGGCAGTTTTTCGCTAGAATGTTGCCAGAGGAATTTTCCATCGGCTTCGTTAAAGCACAGCAAGACTCCCAAATCCACTTTGTTAGGGTAACGCGGCAAATAGCCGGCACCATTGTTGGTACCAACATAGACCTTGCCGTTGGCCACAACCGGGTTGCCGTAGGTTTCAGAGCCCAGCGGCATCGACCAGCGGATGTTCTGGCCGGTCTCAATGTCCCATTGGGTAGGAATGCCAACCGAGGCGACCACATTATTTCGATAGGGCGTGCCGCCCCATTGTGGCCAGTCCTTGGGACCAACTCGCAGCTGTGCGATCATCTTGCTGTTCTCGGCCAGCACATCATAGAATTGGGCGCGTAATGTGGTAGCACTCAACAGGACGCTTACAGCCAGCATGCTGCGCAGGCCGAAGTATACAACGGTTGCAGAAGGAAATCGCATTCTCAAGTTACCTTTGATCAGATGTATTCGTTTAATTGATTGAGACAAAATGCGCCGTTGCTCGGCTGTACCTACGAATTCGGTTCAACGCGCACATTGTCGATGTAGAACTCGGCGTCACTGGCATTGCCAAACATCCCAGGGCTGCCCATGGTATTGGGAGTCGCATCGGTCGCCTCGATGGTCCATGCCTGCGGCTCGGGGTGTCCACGCTGCCACACCTTGCCGCGCAGCACAGCTTGACCAGATTCATTGGCCGCCTGGAATTTCATGCTGTACCAAGTGTTGGTAGACCACTCGAACGGAATCGTCTTGGCAAACCTCAACTCCAACCGCGATGTCCAGGATCGAATTTGCAGCTCCTGCTTGTTGGTCATGTCCAACGTATAGCGTTGAGCAATCAAGCCCATGCTAGGCCGCTTCTCATTCCGTTCAGTTGCATAAAAATCGGCCATGACAGTGTAGTTCGACAAATTGGTCCAACCCATCCATGACTGGCTGCGCGTGCCTTTGGGAATCGTCGTGATTTTGACCAAAGTCTGTTGACCATCAAACTCTTTGGGTTGATGACGATACGAAGCACCAATCCAAGTAGGCGGCACCTTTTGGTCGTCGAAGTCGAAACGCCACGGTAAAGGTGGAATCAGTCGCGCACGAGCTACGGAAGTCAGCTCACCGACTTTGGCGGTAATCGTCGCTACTTGATGAGCGGCCCCAGTGGGCGCTGAATAGGTTAAGCCCTTGATCGTCCCCGGGCCAGCGACTGAAAGCTGCGCAGGCACCACTTTGAGGAACTGGCCGCGACTATTGTAGCCGCGCACCTGCAAGTCGATCGACTTGCCTGGCTCCAACATTATCTCCACTGGTGACAACTGGATGTGGGCCAACTTCTGATCGTCGGCAGCATCTCGTTCTGGCTCGCCGGCGGGAATGGGATCGGCCGAAGGTTGATGGTCCTTGGCACCGATGCAGTATAGCGCCGTGGTCGTGGGAATATAGACTCGACCGTGTGAGGCGATGGGCGAACCGAAAATTTCTTCGCCATTGAGCCGCACCAATTGCAGCAACTCCAGGCCTTTTTCAGTCAACTTGTAGATGTGAACGCGGCCGGTATTCTCGGCGACATACAGCTTGCCATCAGCCAACAGCGGACTGCCAAAGATGATGCGGCCAACTTTGAGACTCTGCAAGACTTTGCCTTGCTTGGCATCCACGACTAGCAACGTGCCGCCATCTTCCACGATGTATAAACGACCATCCGCATAGACGGGAGAGCTGCGGCCTACCGCTTTGCCCGGCAATTTCCACAGCAGCTGCTCTTCGGCAATCTTGCCCTCAGTTCTGCCATCAAAGGCAAATATCGCGCCCAGCGTAGTCGTGTCGCTGGCATTCTGTTCCGCGTGGCTGCTATAGACGATGCCATCGACGACCAGCGGTGATGTGTTCAACCCACGCGTGGAGGCATCGTACGTCCACACCACCTTGCCAGTGCGCGGCTGAACGGCGTAGATGGAACCATCACCACCGCCAAATACCATGACTTGCTGTCCGTTCAAGACAGCGAATGAAGGGCTACTGTACGTCGTGTCTTCCGGTCTTAGGCGGGTGCTAAGCATCCAAACCGCTTGGCCGGAATTTTTGTCGAAGGCTACAAAGCGATGAGCAGGCACAGCGTATTCACCCCAACCGGTCATGACTCCGCTGATGATGACTAGGTCTTCGAACACCACCGGGAAATTGGTTCGACCACCATACGTGCTCAGCATCCCGTACTGTTCGCTCATCGAATGTTCCCACAGTACTTTACCGTCTTTTCCATCCAGGCACTGGAAATGACTACCTAAACCTAACACGTACACCTTGCCCGTCTGCGGATCGCCACACACGCTGGACCAGCCAACGCGCTCGGCCGGCGCATCGGATAGGAAAACGTTGTGAATGCTCTCCCAAATCAGTTCGCCGGTGGCGGCGTCGGCGCAGATCACTTTTTCGCCTTCCCGAGTCGTTTCCGGAAAGGCTCGACACACCGTAAATAACTTGCCGTGCATCACAATCGGCGTCGCCCGCGTGGCGTATTCTTCTTTGCGCCACAACAGATTTTCACCGGACGGTGACCAAGATTCTGGCAGATTCTTCTCGCGCGAAGTGCCGCTGTATTCCGGACCGCGCCAGTTGGGCCAATCCAGCGGGTCGACGGCCAAGGACCAGCCCATGCACATCAAGTAAACCGCCACCGAACAGGCATATTTCAGAACGCTGGCCACCGGTCGGCGATCGTCATGCCGCGATGGCCGGCCAGCGAAAGGGAAATGTGATAGGAGTGAAAGCTGGAACATGGAAGGGCTACCTGACTGCAGAGAAACGTCACAGAGCTAAGCCCCCCCATTCTAGTCCAAACTCCCAGTCTGAACCACAGGCAAATCCAATCTGGCAGTGGCCAGTAAGCTTCCGCGCCCATGTGCCGCAGGATAATCAAGCACTCGTGTCCAGCCGTGGTGGTATTGCTTCAAACCATAGAAGGAATGCATATTCAGAGCCTTTCCTAGCCAGCAGCCTAGCCACACGTCATGCCACTGTCAAAGTCTCAGACAAGGGCACAGGCGGTTAGCACAACATGCGGCAACTAGCGTGATAACCCACGGATGAATGCTGCCTGCACAGGGCATTTCGGGATGCCCTGCGGTGGAGCTACAATGAACAAATCGTCATAGCAACAAGATCACGCTTGAGGTCAATATCTGTCATGCACTACTTTCGAGCTTCCGCTTCGGACATCGAGCAATTTGCGAAGCAAGGGTACATCCTGGTCCGGCAGCTTTTCAGCGCGCCGGAAACCGAGTTGATAGTTGGTTATGCCAAACAGGATCGACAGTTGGTATCTCAAGCCACGGTTCGCAGCGACGCGCAGGGGGGGCAAACCAAGTTGACATTGAGTAACGATGTGGGCGATGATCTGTATGCTGCCGTCGTGCGCTGTGAGCGCGTGGTCGAAAACATGCAGCGGTTGCTGGGCGATGAGGTCTATCATTATCATCACAAAATGATGCTCAAGGAACCGCTGGTGGGAGGCGCTTGGGAGTGGCATCAGGATTACGGATACTGGTACGACTTCGGCTGCCTGTATCCCACGATGGCCAGTTGTTTCATCGCTGTGGATGCCTGTACGCCTGCTAACGGTTGTCTGCAAGTCATTCCTGGGTCCCACCTGCTGGGCAGAATGAACCACATGAAAGTCGGTGGCCAGACCGGTGCCGACCCCGAACGCGTCGAAGCTGTCTTACAGCGACTGCCAGTGGTCCATGTAGAAATGCAACCGGGCGATGGGCTCTTTTTTCACGGTAATCTGCTGCATCGTTCCGATCAAAATACCAGCCCGCAGCCCCGCTGGTCGCTGATCTGTTGTTACAACACGCGCAGCAACGATCCCTACAAGCCATCGCGACACCCCGCCTACAGTCCGCTCCAGCGCCTGAATGACCAAGATTTTATCTCCACCGCGCAAGCCTATTTGGCAGCGCGCTGACGCCGATGGCAAGCACCCTTGGTGTTGATCTACTCCGACTACGTTTTCTGTCTGCCGTATGATAGGCAATACCTTCCAGACCTTTGCCAGATACAACACTGCACGTCGTGGAATTTCTTAGGCACACCTCGGTGCACCAAGGCTTTGCGAATGCCGACTCGTGGGATTAGAATTCTACCGGAAGCTAAGCCAGACTTTGCGGGACGCTGACATGGCAAGGAATTCGCACTCGACTCGCGCCCATGGTGGTGTTGCTGGAATTGCTATTGCGCTGATGCACATACGACTCATGGAGCACGGAGCCACTCCATTGATAACCATGACGCTGAAACTCGCAATGTAATTCCATTGGTGGATTCTGTTTCATGAAAGCCTAACGCAACTCCCGGCTTAACGATCAATTAGCATTCACCAAAAGTGCGGAAGAACCGTTTTAACCTGCAAACTGACACGCTTCGTGATCGATCAGATCCGACGCGTTGGCCAAGACCCTGGCATTGTTCGCGACACGTTGGCCCAGAGTCGCGTCCAAACTTAGACGACCGTAGAACGACTCAAGAAAGAAAAGAACGCGTTGGAGCGGGCTATCCCTGGCCTCTACGAGCGATTGAACCAAGCGATCGCCGATGGAGCAAGTGAATCGGCATTTGCCTTCATTCAAGACGAGATTCGCGACAAAGAACAACGAGTATCCGAGGTCGTCGACGAGATGACTGGGGTATCGACTTTGTTGATTGACGAATCGGACGTCCGCGATGCACTCAGTCGGTTCCCAGAAGTTTGGGCCGCGTTGTCGCCCGTCGAGAGAGCCAAAGCCATATACCAAATCGTCGACTCAATTCAGTACGACGGTTACAGCAAGGAGCTTTCGATTTCCTACCACCCCATCGGAATCAAAACATTCAACCAAGAGCAACAAAGTAGAGAAGGAGCCGGCACATGCTGACCGCCACGCACAAACTGGATTTCAAGTCCGGTAAGCGAACCGCCAAGACCATAGTTGAAGCCGGATCTCAGCCGGAGCAGCCCACACCGGTTCGCTTACCTCGCATAACTAAGATGATGGCCCACGCCATCCGGCTTGATCACCTCTTAAGAACCGGCCAAGTTAAAGACCAGGCCGAACTAGCTCGCATCGGCCACTTTAGCCGCGCCAGGCTAACCCAGATCATCGATCAGAATTTGCTTGCACCACAAATCTAAGAACAGATTCTCACGGTTGACGAACACAAAGCGAAGTTGATTAAGGTTCCTGAACGAGAATTTCGGCGAATAGCGTCCGCGCCGAACTGGAATGAACAGCGAATACGATGGTTGAACATTCTTCATGGTGCTAGCTGATCTCAACTCAAATCACCAGTACTAAGTTCCTTCACTCTGCGATAGCATTCGAGTGATCACTAAAGCAGCCCCTATCTTCTATTAACGTTTCTACTTTTCTAGCTCGCTCTGAGCTCCTGCTGTAGCATTCTCGTGGCTGACGCGATCGAAATTCCCCTTCGTTGCCATATCCCAAAACTCGCGCCCAAACTCATCCCTGACAACCGCCGATCGCATGACGTCGGTCGCTCCATCGGCAATTCGAAGTCCGTTGAGATCCCGAAGACGGTCGCCAATGTCAACCAAATCGGAAAAACCTTCGCCTCCAAACGCTCTGGCTGCAGCGTCGACTGCTTTCAGAGCGATCTCTACGCCCTCAGCCTTTAGACCATTGATTAGCGGTTCGGCCTCGGAATACTTGCCTTCATCAAGAAGCTTTGCGGCGCGTATTGCCAATGAATGCGCCATTTTCAACTCAGTTGTGTGCTGACCCATTGGCTGTTGCAAATGGGTAAACCTACCAATTGGACCGCCGAACACGATACGTGCCTTCAAGCGTTCTGCCATCTGGGCCAAGGCGCCTTCAGCAGTCCCTATTGCTGTGGCTGTTTGCATGAGACGCCAGTAAAGAAAGTGCTTTGAGAAAACGTCGTAACCTTTTCCATCCACACCGACCAAAGAGCTTTCCGGTGCGAACACGTCCTTCATCGTGAGACCACCATACGAATTGCCCGTAAGACCATGAGCTCCAAAGGACTCAATGGTTAGTCCATTAGCTTCAATTGGCAAAACGAAGATATTGAGTTTCCCTCGCTTGTTTTCTGGACTCTTGGTTATCACGATTACGTCGGTAGCTTGTTCAAGTCGTGCATTGAATCTCTTTTCACCATTGAGAATGTACCCGCCATCGACCTTCCTTGAAGTCGATTCCATCGATGTGAAGTCTGACCCATAGTTGGGTTCGGTTATGGTGATCGCGAAATAGCGTTCGCCTCTCACAACACCTCGAAGCAAGTCAGCAGCTTGAGGTGATTTGGAGTTTGCAAGAATCCGACCATGTGCCCCACCAACCACATCGCGGAGATTGAGGTCATGGCGACCTGCATGTCGAAACACTTCCAGCATTTGTTCGACCGACCAACCATGGCCGCCAATGTCGCTAGGCAAATCAAGCGCAGGTAGACCGAAGTCGGCTGTTTGTTTCCGCCAGTCTCGTGGTGAACGAAGTAGTCCTTGCTTTTTCAGTTCTTGGGCAGTCTCGTCAATCCGCTGTAGAACATTCGCCATGGACAAAGGTCCAACAGCGGATTTGTTCCTCTCAACTCGTATCGTGAAAATGGTGTTTACTTCATTGATATATGGTCGCTGGAATTCAGCGGGGTATCGAAGGAAAAATCTGCCGCATCCTGGACGCCCAGCTTCGAGAGTAAATTGCTTTTCTTTGTTAGGGGAGGTTGGATCGACAACAAATATTTGGTTGCCATCCATCCGCTTCAGGAGCACGAAGTGTCGTCCAAGAAAGTTGCCGTTTGGCTCCGTTACGGAAAAGCTGAGTATCTTGATTTCATCACTTAGAGCCTTAAGGTCCGGCGTACCGTCACTGGCCCAGACGTTGGCATCGGCTGCGTAAGGTGAATTCGGTGCGGACTGAACGCGAATTGAGAGCTTTGCGTTCGACACGTATTTTTCATAGAACAAAAGCAAGTCGACAAACTGCTTGTTGCTAACTCTGCCGTCGAGCAGTTTGGGATGATTTCGAAAAGCTTCCAAAGCGACTTTGTGTGGATGGGGGTGCCTTTCGCCTCCTGTCATGCATCGGAACGCCTGCATCGCGATGACACCCGCTGCACTTGGACAAGCTCCGCCGCCGCTCGCTTCGATCAAAGAGTCGAGTTCATTCTGAACAACAACAAACACATCACCATGCTCTGCCTGCTTCGCTTGTAGTGAACTAAGAATCTCGTCGGAGCTTGAGATATACGCGGATGCGGAATTGGTCCGCTCTTGCCCATTAATTGTTACTGGCAAATTCCAGCAACAAAGCACCAAAGTAAACACAACCTGGATGCAATAGTATCTTCGACCTATCATCAAACGTCTCCTTTTCGTTGGGTGTAAAAGCAGAAACTGGCCGAGACACTTCAAATCAAGACTTCGCCGCAAAGCTGTACCATTCGCTTTCGAGCGCGATGGACTTTTGATTTGAGTTGGCCAACGCAAAGTTGCAATCGATCTGCAGCTTCGATGTAGCTTTCATCCGCGGCCAGCAAGCTAAAAATCTGCCGCTCAATCAAAGCGAGCAGCGGCAAACAAGTCTCCAAAGAGTCAGCGCAATCTACTTGGCGATGTTGGTTCGCTGGCGAGGTGGTTGGGACGGAATCGAATACAGACCTGAGTATTTGCTGCCGTTTGCGGTGCTTCTTAGTACGATTATCTCGAGGCGTGCCGAACTTCTGCCGGCTATCCCGTTCAAGAACGGAAGTTTTAAGAGTTTCGCTTAGTGCTTCTTCGAGACCCCAGTATCGACAATCGATTCGTCGCGATTTCGCGAGTAGGTCTTGAGTAGCTGCAAAATTAGCCCACGACGGCTCGAGTGGTTCAGAGACCATAATTGACTCCAATGATTGTGCCCACCGCTGTTGGCGAGCTGAAGTAAATAAATTGTGAGCCGTAAAAAAAACACGAGCCTAGCGAGGGACGCAAGACGCTGTGCTTGCGAACCTCGACTTGAGTTAATTTACGGAGTCACGGCCAACATTCTATGCAACTCCCATCCAAAAGGCAAATGCCAGGGGCCACTAGGAATTTGGAGGGCTATTTGCTTTGCAGTTGCACCGACAGGTTTTCGGACCATTGCCGGCGAAGCGTCTCAAATACGCGGGCATGTTCGCTGCTTGATGCCCCACCGATCATCTGGCTTTGAGTTCTACCAAGAGACAGAAGCATAGCCTGAATTCCGACCAAGGCTTCGCGGCATATTGCGGAAACATCGGCAGTTATCTCAAGTCCATCGTCACTCATTTCGGTTGCGGCATCTGTCGTGCTTGCTAGTTCGCTTAGCGGTTGCCAAACCTTTGTGAAGAACGGGTGCGCCGTGTTGACTGTTAAAATTACTTTGCCGAATTTGAAGTCGCAGTGGTAAAAAGGCCAGTATTCATCATGCGTTGTTCGCGTGAAATATTTGGACTGCTTAATGCGTTCGAATGCCTGTTCATCAGTTTCGTCTTCTCGCTTCAAGGATACAGCTAAACCACGAAGATTTTGCTCGAGGGCCTCTTGTTCCTCTGCTGGAATCTCGGGAAGGGGTTTTGCCTGGAATGCTTCAGCCTCATTCGCACGACGGTCGCCTTCAGTAATCTTCCCTGACCTCAGTGACGAGCGCTTTGCCTGCGCTTGTTGGATAGCGCTTCGCACACCAGAAACGGTTTCAAGGAACTCTGGATGCTTAAGAATTTCTTCGGCGACGTACTCCTTGAGTCGAGCACCTTGCTTGTTCGCAGCAACGCCGAATCCTTCGTCAGCCTCACCCGAGAAATTGACTTCAACACGAAGCCAATGACTGATGTGGTGCTTCTTAATCTTGAGCTTTGGCTCCCAGCCGATTTCGACCTCGCGGTCATTTCGCATAAACGAGACTGCGTAGTCATCGAATACGTGCAAATCATTCTTTAGGACCTTCCGAGGCAATGAACCCCAGTCGTCATAGGGAAGCGCAAAGACCTTCACATGTATTGTTGTAGTCGTTGTTGATCCCTCTGAAATTGGGACTTCAATCGGCCAGCTTCCGACCAGTTTACTTCTTGTCTCGGTGAGCCCTTCAATTCGAGTATGACGGGCGTTCTTCATCCAATAGGTTGGATCGAACGCCTGCACTAACCGATTATTAACGTAAAGTCGCAGCCCCTTATCGATGAATCGACGATAGATACGTCCCATTTCCTTTGTCGCGTGATCGACCAATGTTTGGGCTTTTTTGAATGTGAGGCGATCACACTCAGGCATGAATATTATTGTGCCTGAACTGCCCAAGGCTTCGGGCAATTCACTGTCGAATTCTGCAAGCAGATCTTGTGACGATTGTGGATTCTTCGGGAAGTCCATGGGGTGACACAGGATATCATTGATCTCGGAGGGCAGAACGTCATGCAGTGTCGGATCGGGCAATTCAATCAGATTGCTTTTGTTGCTGCCGATCTCATTGACATCCAGTGTCATGTTGTAGTAGCCATACTTTTCCTGCCAAGAATAGATTTCCAACACTGGACTCATACTGAGTGCGGCTGTCTTCATCCCCATGCCGAACCGACCGATGCCGGATCGGTTGTCATAGGTCATTGACCCGCCGAATGAACTCGCAACCTTCAATACGTGCGGAGCCATCCCATTACCATTATCCAGCACAAGACATGCGATCTTATACTCGCCACGCTTTCCGGCTTGATGGAAGTAGACCCTTACCTCTGTTGCGCCTGCCTGAATCGCGTTGTCTACATGCTCGCAAAGGGCGGATGTCGTGCTGTTGTAACCGACATCGCGTAGCGAATTGACTAGAGTCTGCCCGAGAAACAGAGGTACTTTCGAGCCATCTTTCAAGACACGCGTTAAAACCGTCTTACCGCCACGCGGTGCATTCTCGCCCCATTTCGGGCTGAAGTCTGAGCCTCGAGTAAATGAAGCCTCGGTGTCCGGTGAAACATCGTCGTTGGAATCAAAATCGTTCATTACATTTCCTTTTCGCTGTGGGGGTCGCTATTGACCCCAGGGATTCGAATGGGCCGCTTCAGGCCTCTAATAGTATTAGTGCCTGAGGCCGCAGAAAGTTGCATTCACCTCATCGCTTTTTTGAGATTTCTGGTGGATGAGCGAACAGACCAAGAGTTGCGAAACGCCCGCCGTTCACGGCTGCTACCCAATTGAAGTCGTCGGTGTCGTCCTATCTCCAGCGCTTCGTCAATTGTGCCAGACCGCAACTGGTTTGTTTCGCCGCGACAGACCGGAATACCCACTGTTAAACAGGACTTCTCTGTCAAACAGAGAATCTGAGAGTTGCAGACGAGTTTGTGCGGTGCGGTCGCTGAATTGCGATTTTGGGGCGAAGCGCGAGCACACTCTGAGTGGTAGCCGGCAGGGCACGATTTGCCAAAACCCTTGGAAAACAACCCCAAAAGCCGAGAGCTTTCACTCTCGGCTTTCTGTGTTAACTGGTTAACAGGCTCTTTCCGAGCCAAAAATTTCAGCTCCCCGAGCGCAACCCTCTTCGTAACAATACTCTCTGCGCTCGAAATTCGTAAAGCCTTGCAACGCAAGGACTTACGAAGTTCGAGACCCGTTTGGTCTGTTTCTTCACGAAGAGGTTCTAACTATGGGTTAACATCCTCTCCGGGTATGATAACGACGACTCACTTTCGCAACAATAGGAAAAAGCGGCTTGTTCGCCATTCGCCGTTCCATCATTCACCGCCTGTCTGCACCAGCCCGTTGACGAGCCGACCCGATCAATGCGACGAACTGCATTGCGTTTCTTTCCACAGTTGGGAAGCAAAGCTCGTTCGCAAGCAGCCCGATTCGCGTGCATGTTTCGGCTCCTACACTCTCGTCACCGGGGAGCCAACTGGCATGGATCGAGTGAAACGATGCTAATGAACTAACTGGCACTCGATAGATACTCGGTCGCCGGCTCGCTGCTCCCAAAACACGAAAACTGGCGATTCATTGCCGTCACCAACTGCGACGATTGGATCTCGAGCGTTTTCAGCAATAGTTGTCGAGTTGGGAGTTCCAAGCTTCGCCAGCCGAACTTGGCCATCGCGTTTGGTGAGCCAAACGACATAAGTCCCACTCGGGTTGCTTGCGATCCAAGGTTGTTCACCGTTTTCCAACATGGTATCCGACTTGGCTTTTCCAATGGACGTGAAGACAGTGTTGCCACGACGCCAAGCGGTAACAACTTCGCCATTCGGTGCGATCGCCAACATGCCGCCGTCCATTGGGCAAGCATTTAAGCTCCAATGTTGGATTCCAAGTCGTTCTCCGAGGCCGAATGTCTCGCCTTTATTGTTTGAAGAAACCAGATACATATCACGATTCCCCTTCAATGAGTTTCGAAACAAGACATGCACGGAATCGCCTTCGGTCGCTACCGATGGATGGCAGCACTCACAAATACTTCCATCGGGAGATTGGTAGACCAACTGATTCTTGCTCCAACTGGCCCCTTGATCGATCGATTTAGATGCGAAGAGCTGAGTCCGCTTCGCACGAAGGTCAAGCCAAACGCACCACAATGTTCCATCGTCACTGGCTGTCATTGCGTGCAGGCCCTCCCGCGCCGAGGCCTCAATGTCGTTGACCTTCACTGGGCCAAGCCAGCTCTTTCCGCCGTCCAGTGAGCGGTACGCCAAAACGTCTCCATCAGCACCTTTGCCCTGCGGACCTCCAATCGCAGTGATGACAAAAGCGTCGCCGGCATGAGCAATCCGAGGACCTCTTCGCATTCCAAGAGACATGTTAGGTACCTGAAAGGCGACGAGCGGTGAGGGCTTTTCATCAACTCCAGTTCTGCAGTAATAAACGTCAGCTCCAACGCCGAATGTGACATGGGCGACACCCCTCGAGTCAACACACGCTTGGGGTTGTTTCGGTGATCTCTCGCCGCTCCCCGAGATGATGGTGAATGGTTCGGAACCAGAGACGAACGCGGGAAGCAACATCAGAAGAGCTGTCAAAGCAGTCTTAAACATTCGGTGAACTCACTTGGTCTGACACGGGTAGCCCAGAGCCAAAAAGGTAAAAAAGTGCAGGAGTGACGATTTGGTCTAGAACGGTTGATGCAATCATGCCGCCAAACAACACAATGGAAAGCGGGTAAAGGATCTCCTTGCCAGGTTCGCCGTACCCGAACAACAAAGGAAGCAGTCCTACAAAGCTGGTCATGGCTGTCATCATTACGGGCGCGAGGCGTTCAAGGCTGCCGCGAATGATCATTTCCTTTCCAAATGGCATTCCATCAACTTCCATCAAGTGTTGATAATGCGAGATCATCATGATGCCGTTGCGACTAACAATGCCTATGAGCGTGATGAATCCAACCCAGTGCGCCAAAGATAAATGGGTCGCCTGAATCCAGATACCTGGCCAGAGATACCAAGCTTGGCCCACGAACTCAGAAGCTTCAGGTCTATTCACAATCAGGAGCGCAACAATCGCGCC
Source organism: Pirellulaceae bacterium (assembly GCA_019636385.1). Classification (NCBI taxonomy): domain Bacteria; kingdom Pseudomonadati; phylum Planctomycetota; class Planctomycetia; order Pirellulales; family Pirellulaceae; species Pirellulaceae bacterium. The sequence continues at coordinate 1,525,285 of JAHBXT010000001.1, forward strand.
TAGCGCTGCTAATGGCACGTTCACAATCACCTGGAGTGCAGAACGCTGCGAGCCAAGTGCTTTCATCAGCAGCAGGTAGACGCCGACGATACTCAGCAGTGCAAATCCCCATAATCTGTACGTGGCCTGCTGCTGTGCTTCGAATTGTCCACTGTAGTCGAGATAGTACTCACCTGGCAGCTCATGAAGAGATTGTTCAACCGGCTGGAGTGCTAGTTTGATATCGCGTACGACACTTGCCAAGTCGCGCCCCTGGACATTGCAGAAAACGGCAACTCGGCGTTGAACGTTTTCACGATTGAGTACATTGGGGCCGGTCGTATCCAAGATTTCGGCTACTTGCGAAAGTGCGACCTTAGCTCCGGAAGGCGTCTCAAGAATGGTTTCTTCTATGACGTTTGGATCTTTGCGCGCCTCCTCGTCATACCAGACCACTAAGCCGAAGTACTTATCCTCTTCGATAACCTGTGAAACAATTCTGCCTTTGAAAGCCGTCTCCAATACTTCCGCCACGTCACCCGGTGTAAGACCGTATCGTGAAGCCTCGTCACGCTTGACTCGCATCTGCAGTTGCGAAATCTCAATCTGTGGCTCAATCTGCAGGTCGACGACCCCGTCAATCTCTTGCATCCGAGCCTGAATATCGTATGCCGCGGTGCGAAGCTCACGCAGATCAGGACCAAATACCTTCACCGCGATCTGAGCGCGAATGCCGGACATCATGTGATCTAAACGATGGGAGATCGGCTGGCCGATGTTGACGGCCGCACCCGGAATGCTTGAAATCCGATCGCGCAGGTCCGCAATCACCGACTCCTGCGCTCGCCCCTGGTATTCAAAGCTCCAAAGATGCGCGATCGGAATCGCTCGCAGGACAGCATTGTGCCATCCCACTTTCTCGGTCTTATGTTGAGCGAATCGCACTTCGAATTCCGTGTTGTTCACACCTTCTGCATGCTCATCCAACTCGGCACGTCCGGTCCGGCGGGCAACCGAGAGAACCTCTGGCACTTCAAGCAGGATATCTTCAACGCGGCCAGCAATTCTCTGGCTCTCGCCTAGGGAAGTTCCTGGTTCAAGTCGTAGATTGATTGTCGCTGTTCCTTCATTGAATGGCGGCAAGAACTCACCGCCCATCCAAGGAAGGGTCATGCAACTGAGCAGCACTAATACGCTTACTCCAGCGAGGACTGTCCTTGGACGACTAAGCGTCCATCGCAGCAATCGTTCGTCCCAGTACTTCAACCATCGCATGATTAAAGGTTCGCGTCTGTCGGCTAAGAACGGCGCGCGAGGCAGCAATACACTGGCCAGTACAGGTGTAAAGGTTAAGGCGACCACCAACGAACATAGTAAGGCGACGATGTAGGCAATACCCAGCGGTGCGAACAACCGCCCCTCGATTCCGGACATCATGAACAGCGGCAACACAACCAACACGACGATGAGAGTTGCGTAGACGATCGAGTTGCGAATCTCGCTCGATGCTGAGAAGATAACATCCAAGGCAGGCTTCTGAGCTTCAGTTGGCAACTGCTTGTTTTCGCGAAGTCGACGATAAATGTTTTCAACGTCAACGATCGAATCGTCGACCAGGTCGCCGATGGCAACCGCGATCCCGCCAAGTGTCATCGTGTTTATGGTGATACCGAAAAGGTAAAAGACGATGACGGTTAGTAATATTGACAGCGGCATGGATGACAATGAGCTGATGCTTGTACGAAAGTTGCCCATCAAAAGAAACAGAATCACGATGACCCAGATAGCGCCGTCGCGTACTGCTTCACTGACGTTGTCAACCGCCGCTTCAATGAAGTGGCTCTGGCGAAAGATTTCGGATTCAAGCTTTACGTCCGCTGGCAACTCACGCTGAACCGAAGCCAGCACATCGATTATTCTTCGGTCAAGCTTAATCGTGTCCGCGTCGGGCTGCTTTTGCACGGTAAGCATTACCGCCATACCGCCTCTCAACTCGCGGTACGGCCTAGCATGTGGTTGTCCAGCGAGATCTCTATCGCTAGCTGCTTCGTGCTCGCCATCGTTCATCTGCGCATATTCCGCAGCTCGATCGACGGCGAAATTTGCATCTGGCTCAATCTTCACGACCGCAGAAGCGTCGCCGCGCTTTATCGGTCCGCCCAGTTTGACATCGGCCACATCGCCGATTCGTATGGGTACTTGCTCACGCCAAAGAATAGGAGTTGCGGCGACCTCCTCGAGAGTTAGCGACTGGCCTTGGATACGAAGTAGCGATTCTTTTTCGCCGCGATCCATCACACCACCACCCGCAAGCACATTGGCTTTTGCGGTGGCGTCCGTTAGCTGTGCAAGGGTTACATTGCGAGCCGCCAACCTCGAAGGGGAGGTGAGGACTTGATATTGCTTAAGAATTCCGCCCATTACGGAAACCTGCGATACGCCTTCAACGGCAAGGAGTCGATTGCGCACCGTGAACTCGCCCAGCGTGCGCAGCTCCATCGCTTTCGCGTCCGCCTCAAACTTCGAGCTCGGTTCAATATCGCTACGAAGCGCGAGCAACATGATTTCACCCATGATGGATGAAATAGGCGCGAGCGTCGGGTTGGTACCCGCCGGCAGTTTTGATTGAGCTAGCTGTAACTTCTCATTCACGATCTGTCGATCAATGAAGATGTCGGTTCCCCAGTCAAACTCAACCCAAATGATCGATAGACCAATGGCCGACGATGAGCGAACGCGTTTGACGCCGGTCGCTCCGTTTAAGAGTAATTCGATCGGTCGCGTCACGAGCACTTCGACTTCTTCCGGAGCCAGGCCCGGTGCTTCGGTCATAATCGTCACCGTGGGACGATTAAGGTCGGGAAACACATCGACGGGCATAGTCCGAAGCAAAGATGCTCCGACTAGCATTACGAGCAGTGAGGCAATCGCAACGATCGCCCGGTTGTGCAATGAGAAACGAATGATGCTGTCGAGCAAGGATGCTACCTCAATGATGCAAAGGCCGTCTGTAACTCACGACCACCAACGGTTACGACCAACTCACCCGCTTCGATACCGTCAACAATTTCCGTGTACGCACCGTCAGAGCGACCAATTTTTAGTCGGCGTCGATCGACGTATCCATCGTCCTTTTGAACAAAGCTGAAATAGTGCATCCCCTCGCGAAGGATGGCGGATGAGGGGATCGCAAGAGTCGATGTCGGACTTCCGATCGGCAAGACGACCGTGATCAATGCGCCTGAGCGAAGTTGCGGGACACTGGAGTTAGACTTTGGAGTAAGCCATATCCTCTGTGTGCGGGTCGACTCGTTTACGGTTGGACTGATTCGTGAAACGACGACTGGAAAGCTAATGTCAGGATCGGCAAGTATCGTGGCGATGCCATTCACTTCTCCATTTAGAGAATGGGTCTCGGGCGATCGTACATGCGCCTCAATCCATACGGACTCGAGATTGTGAATTTCGACAAGAGGCTGGCTCGCGGAAACGGTTTCGCCTAATGTGACTACGGACGAGGTAATGCGCCCTGCTATGTTGGAGCGAAGTGGAAGATAGTTGAGGATTCGCCGTTCTTTAACGATTGATTCTATTTCGCTTTCAAGTAATCCCAACGTAGAAAGCTGCCGCCTTAGGCTTTCGGCCCGCGCCTTTAACTGGTCCGCTTCCGAGCGCGTTTCCAATACGATGCGTAGTGAAACCGCATCGCCTTTGACGCCGTCAAGCCGATCAGCGCGACGAAGCGAGAGATCGGCGTCAAGCGACGTGCTGATCAGGTCGAGCTGGAGCTTGTGAAATTCAGGCGAAGCAATCTCCAATAATATTTCACCGGCCTCGACGTATCGTCCCGGATTTAGTTTGTGCGAATAGACCGTTCCGTCTAGTTGAGAGGAAAGTACGCTTCGGTTCTCGGGGGGCAACGTCACGGACGCTGTTAGCTGCGTAGTCGAAGCAACTTCGCGGTGACTCGCTGGCTCGGACCGTATCCCTAAACGTTGCTGGTCACTGCTATAGAGCTTTAGGACGCCAAGAAAGAACAAGCTCGACAACTCGTGACCTCCCTTTACTACCACTCGGTCACCAGGATAAATGTCGCCTTGGAGCACTTCGACCATCGGCTCGCTTTGCTTATGCGCTTCCAGAGTACGCTTACCTAACTGGATGGTTTTCTTCCGGTACTCTGCGGATGTCCGAGTCGATGCCTCTTCAACAAATACATAATTCTGCAGCCCGTCGCTGTATACTGCCCGCTGCGGAACGGTGAGTTTCTCATCTTGCTCTGACGTATAAATCGTGCCCCGACCAACAAGTCCAGGAATGATCGTTTGGTTTGCGAGTGTCATCCACGCTGAACTGACTTGAGTTTGGGAATCTAAACCAGCATCCATGCGATCGATAATGCCTTCTACCGAGATCGACGACGCAGGGAACTCGACCTTCACTCGGTTGCCTACTTTGGCCTTGAAAATATCCTTTTCCAAGAGTTGAAGCCGAACCCAAACTTCATCGGTATTAACAACTTCAAATAGGTGTTCCAACGCCTCCACGTACTTGCCCTCTGCCAGGTCCGAGTGAAGGATCTGGCCAGCGATAGGCGACCGAATGGGATAGTTCAACGAACCAGATGCGCTGTTTTGGAAGACATCGGAAGAAACGCCAAGAGTACGGGCGCGAATTCGGGCGACTTCCACTCGGTTCTGACTCTGCTCAACTGCGTTTTCGATTTCCAGCAATCGTTGCATCGGCACAGCGCCGGCCAACGCAGTTGGTCTTGTCATGTCAAGCAGACGCTGATTAAGGCTTACGTCATTAACTGCTTGCTGATAATCCAGTTTGAGCAGTTCCAATTCGCGGCTACTCAACTCGGCAATGATCTGGTCCTTTTTCACAAAGTCCCCAGGACGCGATAGTAGTTTGGCGATGCGACCAGAGATCTGCGCCGAGCCGAACGCCTTTGCTTGCCACGGTGTAACGGCCTCCGCATAGACCGTCAACGTGGAAGCAACGGTGCCTACCAGAAGTTCTTCCGCTTGAAGTCCAATGGCATTCCGCGCTTGCGCTGACAATGTCAGTTGACCATTCTGTGTATCAACTTGAACACCCTTGGTGGGAAGCGGTTGATGTCCCTCGTGGCCGCTAGCCGCCGACGTAGCCAGGGCAAGCATTAACACTGCGATGAATCGAGCTTGTGATGGAAGATTCATAACCTACTTCTTGATGAAACTATCTGGATCAGGCAGCGGGTCCGTTGACTCTTTTGCGGAAGCCAAAAATTCGTCGACGCACGGAGGGCAGCAGAACTCGTAAGGCTTACCATCGATAATCCACGTAAATTTGGAATTCGCTTTTGTTCCCGAGATAGGACACAGCATGTCGCCGACTTCTGGCTTCATGTCATGTTCCGACTTCATCCCTTTGAACTTTTGCGAAGCCGTCATATTGCCATTGGCTTCGATGTCCGCAACGGTGTACCGACCGCCCGGTGTCAAATACAACTCTCGTTCTGCTTCGTTAGCGACCTTAGCCGGCATGTCGGACGATTCATCATGGCTCTCCTGCCCAGAGACAAAACCCAGACGAAATCGCTCGCCATCGATTCGAATGTTTGGAATGGTTACATCCAGCTTGCGCCCCACCAGCTCCTGTGGCAGTTGCCCCATGAAAAGCGAAGTCTTCCCAGGGCTGTCGCCGTCCTGTGGAGATGCCTCAAACGAGATTGGTTTGGAATCCGCGTCCCCTTCGGCTTTGACAAACCCTTTCAACGTCTGGCTTTCCACGTCGATAACTCGACTCTCATCCTTGCCAAGCGTGTAAAGCCGAACAGCACCTGCTGAATCGATGACCGCTTCCACGTGATAACTGTCTCTCCCCAGCGAAATCATGATGCCGCCGTGAGCACCCGGGATATGACCATGTTCACTGTCAGCGTCGCCGGCAATTGAGTTCGTTGCAGATCTCTCATCGCTTGCAACGCCAGCCTTTTCACCCTCAACGCGTGGTGCAGTCTGATCTGCGGTCTCGTCCGATTGCGACGGATTACAGCCACTAAGGAAGACCAGAGTGGTCACCGCTAGGGGCAGAATAAACAAACAACACAAGTTCCATCTTTTCATTTCTAAACACCTTCAGTTGAAACAGTAGAATCGGACGGTTACTTCTTGAGCGACGCTTCGTAAAGGTCATCAAGCTTGGACAAGAACTTGGCTGGTTCGGCCTTCATCTTCTTTACACATGGCGGGCAACAGACGTATACAAAGTGCCCATCGACAATACCGTGCTTCGAATCGGCAGAGATTTCATTGTCCGTCATCACCAAGCAGTGTCCTTGGGCTTTGGCGAAGTTGGTTCGGATCTTTTCAATGTGCTTAACATCCGGCTTCGACTCGAGGCATGCTTCACAACAGACATAAAGCACCTCTCTGGTTTCTGAATTCGTCATCTTGACCGGCTCGGCATGGTCAGTGAGTGACTCGCCCGACACTGGACATATGGCTTGCACAGCAATTCGCAGACGCTCGCGACGTTGCTCAGACGTTTCGTCTTTTGCTGTTTGCGCATAACTTGATGCTGCCGCAGTGAAAACGAAAAGGAGAGCGAGAATACTGTTCTTGATCATGGTTTGGTCCTCTATGGAACAAGGGAGTTGGAAAGGGATAGCGAATTCATCGAAGTGGAACTTACAACTTCAGAGACGCTACCCAGTGATTCACTTCAGTCAGATCATCTGCGCCGACGATCGTCATTTGCCGATCTTGGTTTCTCCAGCTAACGGCTAGTTGCCCGGCTGACTCAATAATCTTGCAAGGCATGCCCGCGCACTGCGTCTCAATTGACGGGGAGTCGCCAAACCAGACAGGTTGCTCATCTCGGTGCTCAAAGACGATCAGTGATGTGCCGTCGCTTCGCTCACAAATGGTTGCCGAGCATTTGCAGCATGGCATGTTCAAAACGTGTGTTGACACACGAGTGAAACCTTCGGGAACACCTTTGAATAATGCCGGCTGATAGCCAAGATATTTCGTAGCTTCTTCGGTATTTAGTTCGCGGCCGTCGTACTTCTCGCTCAGTTTGGACAAGGCGAGCTGAGGTTCCGTTCTGGCTGAGCGGAATACCTCGGCAAAATCAACGGCCATTGCAGCATGATCGTGCAACGCATTAGCGGTGTCGTGATTGTCGGGCGCAGCATAGTGCAGTGCCGAAACCAGGATAAGAACACCAGCAGCCGCGGCCACAATAGAAGTGCCATAACGCTTGGCCCAAGCCCTCCAATGGGATTCTGTCGAAGCAAGTGTCACAACAGGCGTTTCGAGTTTGAGAGAAACTTGTTCCCATACTGCTTCCGTATCGACTATCCGCTCCGAACGTCGCATCAATACGCCCATCGAGCGGTATTCAGACATCAGCCCACGGCATGCATCGCATTGCTCAACATGCTCCTCCAGTTGGAGACATGCCGCGGCGTCGAGTTCTTCGTCGATGTACGCAGACAAGTGTTCTTCAACAATATCGCAATTCATTCTTATGCCTCCCAGCCCAAGTGGATCAGAGAAGTCCTTAATTCGTTTCTAGCCTTGTTTAGTCGTGAACCAACGGTACCTTCGGGTATGCCCAGAACGCTTGCGATCGCTGAGTATCCAAGCCCTTCGACTTCTTTCATGTGTAAAATCGCTCGCTGCTCACCCGTGATTTGTTGCATAGCCAACTCAAGCACCTCAATATCTTCGTCTGCTTGAATCTTTTCATTAACATCGAAAGACACTTCTCCAGCCTCCGCGACTTTTTGAATGCGCTGTTCTTCTCGTTTCATTTTTCGCAGGTACTGCAAGCTTTGATTCACAGCCATTCGGTGCGCCCATGTTTCGAGCGTCGATTCGAAACGAAACTGACTAAGCCTCGAAAACAAGTGTATGACGAAGTCCTGCATTACGTCGTCAGCATGACTATCGCCAACAATCTTTCGAATGACTCGATAGCACCTAGCTGCCAATAGTTCGTAAATGTGCTTTTGTGACTCTCGATGCCCGTTGCTGGCACGACTAATCCACAGCGTCAATTCTTCTTTAGTCAGCGGTGATGCACGATCCTCCGCTTTTCCATTCATCTCATTGGATGACTCTGTTGGTATCATTCTTCACTCCTTCCCGCCGAAAAGAGAAAACTGCCCGAAGCCTTCGGAAGCTTCGAGCAGGACTCAATCTCAGACCGTACTTGTCGATCTAGCGAGGGCAGCAAGGTTGATCTACCGCACAGCAGTAAGCATTTTTCATGCAGCAGGAAGGTTCGCTAACGGAGGCCTCAGACGCTGCATTCGTGCTTTGCTGACTTCCATTTACCGAGTAGGAAACTGCGGAAAGAGCGAGAGCGCCCAAAACAGCGAGTTTTGTCAACATGATTCACCTATTTTGTTTTTGTATAAGAAACTAAAAAGCCAGTGGTGTGTGCCTGACGTTAAGCACACAGCCAGTCAACGATCCCGAAGCTATCGGTTTGTCGGTCTTCTCATTTCTTCCAAACACAGGCGATCGACTGCCAGGAACAACCCTCGAAGGGAATTGGAACTTCATGTCTTTGAAACACAATCCGTTGCGCACGAGGGATGACGTCCCAAGTCGTTAGGGCAGTCGTGAAATACTGCACAGCAATGGACAGAGATCGAGGTTCGTGCTGAGCAGTAGCGCTAGAAATAGCTTTCGCGCATTGGCATTTGTTGTTCCCCGCAACGCTGGAACTTCGAAGTCCCTCGGAATTCACACTTCTCGCACCGGATGCTTGGGCAGCAGCACATTTGGGGCACTTTGGCGAAGGGAATGCGTTCGGCACCGCGTGATCAGCGCTGGCTGGCGTAGCCACTTGCGCAGTCGCCAGACTTGCAATGATCGTTCGCGAGAGGCAGCAACACGAAACTCCGCCAAAGATTTGACTGTACGCAACCGCGAACAGCAAAACGACATGGAGGGTAAGTGATGACATGACTCGTGCTTTTGCTTCAAATTTCGATGCTTACGTGCTTTGGATGGACCTCAAGCCGCGTTCCTTCACGGAATTTCCAGTTTTTTTCCGATTTTGGCTCCGCGAGTCGAAGTGCTGGTAGATTTCCCTGCGAACAGGCCCATTCTACCTGAAGAATCGTTGCCGTGCCGGCATCCAACCTAGCGATACGGCCACTTCACCTCTACGCCAATAAGGGACGCAAAAATGAACCAAGTACCACGTAAACAGGCCTTCCAGATCACTGGCATGACCTGCGGCCACTGTAAATCAGCGGTTGAGTCAGCCATCCGAGCCACCGAGGGCGTAACCGCTGCCCAGGTTGATTTGAAAGCAGGAAAAGCAGTTGTCGAGGGGCAATTCGTCGACAAATCAATCGTGGCTTCCGTCGAAGAAGCCGGCTATGAAGCAGTAGCCTCTCATTAGCAACCTCTAGCCAAGTGGTGGGCCTCTCAGACGAGGAGATGGATAATGATGAATGCTGAGCAGACGGTCGAGATTGGCGTCAAGGGCATGACCTGCGCTGCATGTGTCCGACGCGTCGAAAATGGACTGCGCAAGATCCCATCAGTGACCAGCGCTTCAGTCAACCTCGCGACGGAGCGTGCGGCGGTCGAGTTCGACCATTTCCCACAAGCTGGCGAACTCGAAACGATCCAACTTGCGATTACAAAGCTGGGTTATGAGCCCGTTGAGCTCTCCACGGTGCGAAACTCGGGTTCGATTGAGGACAACGATTTAGAAGCTCAGCGATTGTGGCATTTGTTCGTCGGAGCAGCGATCTTTGCACTACCGATCGTTGTGCTTGCGATGGCTCCCATGTTGTTCGACGGAGTCATGAGTTTGATGATGTCCTGGTTGTCGATGGAGCAGTGGAATTGGGTCATGTTCGGCTTGGCCATTCCTGTTCAATTCTGGTTTGGCGGACGCTTCCTTCGACTAGGCGCAAAGAGCCTCTTTTCAACATCTCCCGATATGAATTCGCTGATTCTTCTGGGGACGATGGCCGCTTTCCTCTACAGCACTGTTGTCACGGTTTTTCCCCAGTGGATTCCTCCGCAATCGCGTCATGTCTACTTTGAAGCGTCGGCAGTAGTGATCACGCTAATCTTGTTAGGCAAATTCCTTGAAACGAAGTCTAGGCATCAAGCGTCTGACGCAATGAAGGTACTTCTAAAACTGGTACCGAAAATGGCCACAGTTATACGCAACGGTGAAGCGGTAACCATTCCTGCGGAGGCTGTTGTCCTTAATGATGTTGTTGAAGTCCGTCCTGGATCTGCCATCGCAGTGGACGGTGTGGTCGTTAGTGGCTCTACCTATATCGATGAGAGCATGGTGACTGGTGAGAGCGTACCAGTGGCCAAGGAAACGGGGGACGAAGTGGTGGCAGGTACGATCAACGGCAGTGGAAGTATTCAGTTTCGAGCCACTGCCATCGGAGCCGACACGACTTTAGCGAAGATCGTGGCGTTCGTTGAATCTGCGCAGGCTTCGAAGCCGCGCATTCAAGGCATTGCTGATCGAGTCGTCGCGTACTTTGTACCCGTGGTGTTGTTGATCGCATTGCTTACTGCCCTCGCATGGCTTTTCGTAATGCCCGGCGGCTCAATCGATCAAGCACTCATCCATGCGGTCGCTGTACTCATTATTGCTTGCCCATGTGCAATGGGACTCGCGGTTCCTACGAGTGTGATGGTGGGTACGGGCAAGGCGGCGCAACAAGGGATTCTGTTTCGCTCGACGGATGCGATCGAGTCTTTGAGCCAAGTTGCATTGATCGCTTTTGATAAAACCGGAACGCTGACGGTTGGAAAACCGCACCTCTCGCTATTCCACGTATTGCCACCGTTCTCGAGTGACGACTTGCTGGCCCAACTGGCTCTCGTAGAACAGCGATCGGAGCACCCTTTGGCCACGGCTATTGTGGATGCCGCTGCCAAAGGGCCCAAGTCGCCTCTTACCGTAACCAGCTTCAACGCCATTGCAGGCGCGGGAGTTGAAGCCGAATTATCCAACGGTCACGCGATAATCATCGGCTCGGAAAAGATGATGCGAGAACGCCGCATCGATACATCGTCGTTAGATGCACAAGTGGCTGATGCAATGTCCGAGGGAAGCGGATACTTCTTTGCGGCGGTCAATGGTTCGCTCGCCGCGATCATGATCGTGTCAGATCCCATCAAACCGTCGACACCAAGTGCAGTGGAGCATCTAAAACAATCGGGCTACGAAGTGGCGCTCATCTCAGGGGACAATGAGCGAACCGCATTATCGATTGCAGATCGCTGCGGGATACCAGCAACGATGGTATATGCGGAAGTGCGTCCGAATGACAAGGCAGACGTGGTATACACGCTCAAGCGAGACGGACGACGTGTGGCTTTCGTGGGCGATGGCTTGAACGATGCTCCTGCGTTAACAATTGCTGATGTCGGCATCGCGATGGGCACAGGAACAGACCTTGCGATCGAGAGCGCAGATGTGATTGCGATGTCTGGCGACATTCAGAACATTCCGCGTGCGATAAGCTTGTCGAAGGCCGTGATGTTGAACATCAAGCAGAATCTGGGCTGGGCATTTGGCTACAACGTTTTGCTTATTCCCATTGCAACCGGCCTGCTTAAACCCATCACAGGTCTGAGTCTGTCACCGATAGCGGCAGGTCTGGCGATGAGTCTCTCTAGCTTCTTTGTCGTGACAAACGCATTGCGATTAAGGTCGTGGCGATGAATTTGGTTTCGGGCCGCGCCTGAAGCGCGGCCCGAAACAACAGACTCATTATTTCACTTCCCGGTTGTTGCTATGCAATCATTTTTGAGCTTGCTTGAGCATGTCGCGACATTCCTTCGCGCACTCTCGGCAGGATTTAGCACAAGCGGCCATATGTTCATCATCGGGAAATTTTTCACACGCAGCCGCACACTCTTCACAACACTTGGCGCAGCATTCGAGCATGGGCTTAGCTAAGGGGCTGTTGCGCGCGCACAGTGTCGCACATGTTTTGCAGCACTCGGCGCAGTCAGCGCACATTCTTGCAGTTGCTTGATGCTCCTTTTTCCCTTCGGAAAGCATTTTTAGGCAATGATCAAAACAGCTATCGCACTCGATCTGGCAAGCGGCACAGACTTCGGCGCATTTTTTCATTTTCGAATCCTCATGTTGGTCAGCAAATGCCGTGAGCGGAACAATCGCAGATAGGGCGAACGCGGCAACAAGTGAAAAGTGGGACATGACAAACCTCGCATTGAATGGACTTAACGCAGCATCGAAACGGTCGATACCTTTTTCCGCCGCTGCCGCAGCACTCATGCCGGAATACGGCGTTTCTTGGACATAGAGCAAGTATGCCAAAAAATCGAAAAAGCTGTGAAGGCAATTCGCTTGAGCTTCATCTAAGCACTCACTCAAGATTTAGCGAGCATTCTGCAAACGACTTGCGCAGTGGCGAATCTGATTGATCGCCAATCGAGCAAGTTGAGTGCACAGTGTTCGCAAATAATCCAAAGTTCGCTGAAGAAAGTGTCTGCCAAATGCATCCAAACTCAAGGTTGCGGAAGTGGTTTCATGCAACGCGAGGTCCAATAGTGAAATACGAGGTTGAAAAATGAAGTCAGTAGCTATGTTTTTGATGTTGGTTCTTTTTGCGGTTAGTCTTGCAATTGCGGCGAGTGTCGCAAGCAACCCGACCACTGATGTGTCACAATCATGCGTTTGCTCCAGTTGCTGTACCGACGGCGGCTGCTGCTGTGAAACCGGGATTTGCAGCTGCGCACAGTGCACATGCGAATGCTGCACAAGCGATTCCAATGCCTGTGAGGCCACTTGTTGCGGAGGCAAAGAATCTAGCTCAGCCGCGAGCACGCTCACACAGGGTGTCGAGAGTGGTACGTGCCCAATGTGCCCATCCGAGAAGGGACTGAAAAAGGTCGTCTCAGGTGCCAAGTAGATTGTCAACAATACTAACCCGTTTGTTAAACCGGCAGGTTGTCAAAGAGTGTTGGTTGTCTTTAACGACCAACACTCAATGCGAGGCTAGCTTCGCATTGGCCTGAAATGTTAATTAGGAAGCATTGAACAAAAATTTGTCTCGACGATCGGGGAGGAATCGTTATATCCACAAACGAAGAAGGAATTGAGCGCGTTGCCATGCGTTATGAGACATTGGTGATAACGGATGCAGCATTCACGCTCGCTCCGCGAAAAATCGATAGGCTTGTGTATTCACTACTTCGACGCGTAGGTATTGCCGACTTCAGCCTGCTCATGTGTTCCAACGTCGAACACTTAGCTGCATCCGGACAAAAGTTACCCGACGGGATTGAACTAATTGAACTATCGGTCGAGAGCTTCGATATTCTTTCACAGTGCAACCCGCTCCTCCAGTGCGAAGCTTTTCAATATCTCGATCGTAAAAGATTTCGTTGCTATGCATTAATGGCCAGCGAAGCGATTGTTGCATATGCCTGGGTTGGCACGGGCGATATTCCAGCCGCGCATAACTCCAGCGGACATGTATGGACAGGTCTTCCGTTATTTCTGGATCCTGAGACCGCTTATCTTTTCGCCGCATTCGTAAAACCTGAGCATCGTGGAAAGCGGTTATATCAAGTGCTCATTAGTCAGGCAGCAGAGATTCTTAGGGCGGACGGAGTCCTGCGAATTGCTTTAACGACTGACGCCAACAATGCACGAGCGATTCAGGCTGTAAAACGGATGGGATTCGAAGTTTGTGGAGTAACAACGTTTTGTGCGTTTGTTGGCTGGAGAAGAGCTTACTACTGCGTTTCGTCAAGCTTCGAGCCGAGTAAAGTTGGACAATACGTGGGTGACCCCCGCACTCGCTAGCAAACCGGCCTTCGTCAATCCGAGATCCCGACACGCATTCAACATTACTTCGACATTCATGCTCCGAATCAGTTTTATTTCTGAAGGTGAGTCGCGAGCGAAGCATCAAACTTGTATGTGTGGACCGAATGGCGGCTCACGACCTCACAGAAGTCGACATCTTTGTATTTACGATGTCGCAAGTCATGTTCTTGAAAGGAACTACGATGAGTATCGAAAGTTTTGGAAAATTTGCGGCTTCGATCGCACTGGTAGCGGGTCTCGCACTTGCCTTTCCGCAAGTGACACAAGCCCAATCACGGATCAATGACAAGGTATCGAGAAACAATGGGGCGGGCTTTTGGGCCAACCAGCGAACTTCTCGCAACATCCAACATGCCAGAGACTATTCAACTGGAATCCAGCGGTATGCAACTCAATCGCCGATGATTCAAACGCAGGTGACGCAAGCCGAATCCCAGATGCTTGGTCAGCAATTGCAGGCCATTCAGCGTGATTTGGTAATTGTTCGTGACGAACACGCAACTAACCCGAAGGTTGTCGCGCAAGTCAAGAAGATCGAAACGCAACTCGGCCAAGCGAACGCAGTCCAGAAGTCGCTTCATGAAGAATGCTGCAAATCATCACCAGATGGAAAAATGTGCGCAGAGATGTGCAGCAAGATCCAAGTATCGCTAGATGAAATGAAGAAGGAGCACGACAAGCTGCTAAAGGAGCTCGGTCACGAAGATGCCGCACACCATGCGGCAGGTGGACATGAGCCTCTCGATCATGAAACGCCGGCACCAAAGCCTGGGAAGTAAAGTTTTTATCGCCCGTGTTCACCTTGAACAATCGTTAGTAGGCAGTTCGCCTTTTGCGAGCTGCCTTTGGCGTATCATCGCTGGAATCTTTCTATTCAGTCGGTTCCTCTACGCTTCTTTTATTCGCGACTATGACTGACGAAGAGCGTGCACGATTGAAATTGTTGAAGCTTGGATTGCTGGAGGTAAACCAGAGATCACGCCAACACAAAGGGAAATTGCTGATCCGGAAAACGCCTGTGCTACGGACGGTCGGAAGGCAATAGTCGCTCCCTCAGCTCCGATCGCAAAACCACCGAGACTCAGCGCGAGCATCGCAAGCAACGTTCCGGTTACGCCTCCCACCAAGCATAAGAGTGTGCTTTCGGTGAGAACCAGACGCATGGTGGTTAGAGGACGCACGCCGATGGTCTGCAACACTGCGTATTCCTTGATGCGATCCTGGACACTCATGACCGTTGTAGTAGCCACAAGCGATAACACCAGACCGACACACGCGTAGCCGAGCCAGTGGGCAAACCCGATGAGGTCGACAAGATCCGAAAGTGTGCTCGCTTGAAACGCTCCTTTACGACGCGTTTTGGTTGCCACGGCACCAGCTCGCAACTTGGAGTCGATTTCACTTGCCACGCGATCGGGATCGGCATCGTCGGTCAATTGGACCTCGTGCTGAGTAACCAGTCCGGCTGCGTTGAGGCCGCGGGCATACTGCAGAAAAGCGAGACTCGTATAAATAAGGTTTTCTTCGGAAGGCACCGTCGACGAAAAAAGCCCTGCTATCCGCACCGAAATGTCACCGATCGAAAACTGGTCGCCGACTTTTAAGCCTCGACGATTCGCAACATTGCGCCCGACAATGGCTGCATCGCGTTGTGATTGAAACTGTTGCCAGCTACCGCTTACAAGCGTGAGTGGTCGCGACTTTTGGATCTGGATGGGGTCGGCACCGTTGAACACCACGATGTCCAAGCTTGCTCGACAGTTATTCGTCCACACTTGGATAGGCATGACATCGCGCACCCCATTAATCTCACGGATCTTCGTTGCATAATCCTCTGGCAAGCGGCTGGTGGTTGGGCAAAAGCGATTTTCCTGAAACACAATCAAGCTGCGATCCGCATCGGAACCCGTCGTCAGCCGATGAAGCCCTTCTTGAACAGAGCCAACGAAACAAAAGACGAACATCGCTACCGCTGCACCCGATACCGTCAGCAGCGTTCGAGTACGGTGTCGCCACAATGTTTTCAAGACATAACCAATCATCGAGCTGCTCCTTCTGCGCGTGCCAGAAACTTGCCCCGATCGAGGACTAATTGCTTGGTTGCAATGGCCGCGACGTTGCTATCGTGCGTGACCATCAACATCGTGATATTGAGTTCACGATTGAGTCTCTGCAGAAGTATCTGAACTTGGTCGCTGGTTTCTGCGTCCAGACTCCCAGTCGGTTCATCCGCCACGACAACTTTCGGATGAGCCACTATTGCACGAGCAATGCCCACGCGTTGTTCTTGTCCACCGGAAAGCTGGCGGGGATAGTGGTTTGCTCGATCGCTCAAGCCGACCGCCTCTAGAGCCAGTTCAACTCGTTGCCTTCGTTGCGCGGAGGATAACTTCAACAGCAGCGTTGGTAGTTCAACATTCTCATAAGCGGTCAACACAGGAATGAGATTGTGTGTCTGAAATATGTACCCAAGGTTGGCAGCTCTCCAATCAGCAAGCTGCGTGCGAGACAACTTGGTCACATCTGTCCCATCGACAGTAATTGTTCCCGCATCGGGCCGGTCAATTCCGCTCACCAAGTTAAGCAGCGTGCTTTTGCCGGTACCGCTGGGACCCATTAAGGAGATGAACTCGCCTTCCTCAATGTCCATGCTGATGTTGTCAAGTGGCGTGATGGTCTCTTCGCCCTTGCTAAAGCTCTTGCTTACACCACGAAGTTCTACGAGTGCCATCTATTTCATTCCTATAATTGGATCGTCGCTTGTTACATGCACCCTCGCACCATCTCGCAATCCATCTCTTCCTGAAGCGATCAACTTATCTGTAACTCGGAGACCTGATTTGATTGCGATGAGGTCATCGGCCGCTTTACCACCTAATTCCACCGTGCGTTTTCTCGCCGTTGAATTCTCATCAACTATCCATAGAAACGATTGTGAATCGCTGGCCTGCACGAAAGACTCTGGAACGAATATGCGCTCGGCCTCTCCCATTGAATCGGACGATACGTCGCTTTTCGGAGCCAGAAAAGCGGCTGTGACGAGCATCTCGGGGCTCACGGATAGTGGTGGGTTAAGCAACTCAACCTTGACCTCCAATGTATTTTTCTGAATGTTCGCCGAGCTGGTGATCTGCAGCACTTGACCGTGGATTACATCGGCAGAAGAGGCGGTCTCAATGTTGACTTGTTGGCCCGGTATGACCATCGGAACGTCCTCAAGTCGCACATCAACTCGCACCTGAAGTTTTTGTGGATCATACATTTCGACGACCGTACTTGAGCTTTGTCCAGCCGTAGTTTCGAGGCCCATGACTCGCGATCCAGGAGATGCGACCACTCTTAGAATGCGACCCTGCATCGGAGCGCGTACTGTGCTCCGCTCGAGGGCAAGTTCCGCTTGGCGTACTTGCAGCTTAGCTTCATTTCGATAAGCCTCCGCCGATTGAACCTTCGCTTCTGCTTCTTGCAGTTGCCGAGTTTCCTCTACCAGCAACTCCAATTGCCGTTCAAGAGCGTGAACGACTTCCTCGAGCGCACTGACCTCGCGTTCCAGATTAGGTTCGCGTTGTTTCAACTCTTGCAAGTTTGCTGTTGCCATCGCATGCTCGTTTTCGGCTTTCGCGATCGTGTTATCTGAGATCGCCCCCTTGGCTGATTGCTTTCCTGCCATACTTCCGAGCGTGTATTTAACGCTCGATTCGGCAGACTTGATAAGGAAGGGCAGTTTGGCTAACTCTGTTTTTGATTTCGTCAAATTGCTCATTGCATCGGCCAGTTGAATTCTCAAGTGCACGGGATTGTCGAAGCGAATGCGCGCTGCGGAAAGCTCCGCCTTCGCGCGATTAAGTTCACCCTCGCGGATTGCTAGAGCATTCTTCGCTTGCTCAAGTACCAATTCCGCATCGATGGAAACCAATCGTGCGATCGGCTCCCCTTTCTGCACTGTTTGCCCGCCTACGACCATTAGCTCCTCGATAACTCCGTGAGTCATCGCGGCTACGCTAATGGCGGTTGGACGAGGCTCGATCCAGCCTGGCGCTTGGAATAGCGTTGTACCTGCTTGCTGAAGCTCAGCTCGCTTTACAATCACCGGAACGACCGTCACTGAGCGGGCTGGCATGAAGCGAGAGCCCGCTGCAGCGAAAAGTAGCATCGCAAAGCCCAACAAAACGCCGACAGGTAATGCATACCGCGACAACCATCGCTTCTTGTGTTGAAGTGATGGCGCTTTGGTTGCGCTGATTGTCGGCGTACGATCTAGCGCCAGGCTACTAATATCTAGTTGTTCTTTTGCCATGATCATTTACCTGGCCGAACAAACACTTGGTTAGCGGCAATGGTAAGGTTGCCTTGTTCATCGCGTTTGGCTTTACCTTTGACAACCACCGTCGATAGTTCTTTGACCTTGAGTAGGTCGCGAGCACTTGACGCAACTGGTTTGCCTGTCTCGTCAACGAGTTTGATCGTGGCGATATTTTCCTTAACGGCTTCCGTCTGACAGCAATAGTCCCAAGGAGTTGGGCAACCTTCATCGTCCGCACAGTAAGGTACTTTCGGATCGACAATCGTGAATGCTGCCAGTCCTTCGACAAACGGCTTGCTTGATCCTCCAATTAGACCAACAAGGGTGACTTCTTGGCCGTCTTCGCTCTTTGCTCGCGCTTCACCTACGGGCATGGCTCCCGTGGGCTCGCTTTCAACAAGAAAAGACGAAGTGGATTGGCTGGTATTCGCAGTCGATGAGCTACTGACTTTCGACTGGCAGCCGATAGATCCAAGAGTTAAAACGACCAACGCAATACTTGAAAAAACTTTCATCTAAACGCTCCAAAACGAAACAAGGGTTTTCAAAACTAAACAGCTTTAAGGCTCGCTGCGACTTCTGCTCGCAGCGCTTTCAGTGCCGGTGGTAACGCACCAACGACACCCAATAGCAGTCCGACACTGCAACCAATTAAAATTGCTACACCGTCGATGCGTAACGTAAATGCACCCATAGTGAACCTCACGGCCAATCCATTCAGCAAGCTCAATGCGATTACCCCAGAAAACAGCGATCCAGCCGCGGATAGTAGCACACCTTCTTGGATCAGACTGATCAGGATGGCGCGTCGGCGATAACCCATCGCCTGCAACGTCGCAATCTCCCTGACACGGCCCGCGACCGCTCCGTACATCATGTTCAGTCCAGCGAATATCCCCGCACTGGACACCAGCACTACTACCAGCCACGCCAACAAACGAACGGGCTTATAATGTTGTTGTAACGTTGCGTAATACTCTGTTTCCGCTATCGCCCGAAGCTCGAGGTCTGTGCGTTCCTTGCAAAACAACTCAACTTCAGCGGGGGAACTGCCCGGCACAAAGAGCAACGCGACCAAACTAATGTCTTGCCGCTTTGATGCAGTTTGAAAATCTGACAACCTGCACCAAATCTCAGATTCATATGCAGCACCCCCGGCGGCGAATCTTCCACTGACGTTCCACGAACGTCCCTCGAATTCAATACTCTTTCCGATGGCGATTTCATCTTCGCTGCTTCCTAGCTTTGCGGCCGCCAATCGCCCTACCATCACCTCGCCGTCACCTGGCCAAGTACCATCGATCAACTGAACTGTTCGTCGAACCAGTGGCGCGGCGAGAGTTACCCCCCGCACCAATCCCAATCCGCCTTCATTGTTTTCGCTTTTAACTCGTGTGCCTGCGTATAACTCCGGCGACGCATGGTTGAGCCCAAATCGCTTGACCGTTCCATCTACACTGGCAGTCAATAAGGATGGTGTCCGGGCGGGGATTGATGAATTCTCAATGTTCTCCTCCGAGTTCACCGAGTAAACCAATACGACGTTTTCGTCGCCGCTTGCGGTCAACGACTGTTCAAGTCCACGAATGAACCCAACCACAACAAACACCAACATAACGACAGTGGCCAGTGCCATCATCGTTAATGCAGTGCGCACGGGTCGCCTGGCCAGATTGCGAACACTGTATTCCCAGGGAAGCAGCATGAAGGGGGTCTTACTTAGGCTGGATCATCACGCTGCGAAAAGTTTTACGCAGCACCGAATCTCAACAAGTGAATCTGAATCGTTGTCCTACCGAACAACACTTAGAAGAAACGCAAAGGCGTTGGCTGGCTCAGATCTGCCAAGATTGAAGCGCTACACGCGCATCGCTACCCGTGAATGCACCCGTCACGACGATTCTCGAATGCCCATCAGCGAAAAACGAACTGACGGGGCTTCGTAATTCGATGTGTATCCGATGAAACCAGCATATCCCATCGGAAGATTGCGGCAGCTCAACCGGACTGGCGACAATCGCCCCCTCGCAAATGCAATTCTTGCACTCACAATCGCTATCATGCGGCTCGGGGGCAGCAGGGATCTCTGTTTCTACGCAGTCAGAGCAACATTCGCACGTCGCGCACGCGCTTTCGACGCTGGAAGCTGGGAGCGGTTGGCAACCCAAACAACTGAGCGGACAGGTCAACAAGTTGACGATTAGGAGTAGTGCTACTAGAGGGGATCTCATTCCTTTAAGAATAGCTCTTGGACGCCCTCGAGGCAATGTCAGCCACCGAACCGCACGGGTTTTTGGCTTTTTGATGCCCCAGGAGCAACGTAAATAGATATTGGCGGGTGACCGACCGCCAATGAATCACTGCTTCATTCGGGGGATTCGGACTTTTCGTTAAAGGTGCCCCAATCGTTGAGTCGATACCAAAGAGGAAGTCCCAGATCGGTTTTCGTTTCCACAGCTTCTGCCCTGGATTGCCCAATGCTTCGCACTCCGTTAACACGATTCGCTCAATGCGCCGTGTTTGTGGCTGCGAGCATATCCGCCTTGATCCCTCCCTCGTCGCTGGCTTGTACGCACTGCCTGCTGCAGGATGTGATTGAAATCGCCGGTTACCACTCTGATTGCGAACATGATCAAGAAGAGCATTCGTGCGAAGCTCCTTGCTCCGAATCGCATGACTCCGACTCTCCGGGCCATCATCCGGACGACGATCACCATTCGCACCGCGATTGTCCGTGCTGCATCGGTGGTTTTGAAAACGCATTATTGCTTTCTGGTTCAGTTAATCGACTAGCCGATATTGCGACGGTCACTCCAGCGTGGTCAGGGTTTGAGTATCAGCAGCGTTCGATGAAGCAATTTCAGCACCTTTATCCCGACAAGTCGACTCGGTCTACCTCTTTGCCAAACGTGCTGCGCATTTGAACCGAGCTTGACGTTAACCATCGCCAATTCTTTTTTGTTCGGATCACTACTGGCACTCGATATCTTTACTCGAGAAAGCCCTTTGCTACTCAGTGCGCTTGCTTCGGAGGGAGCTCCATGAAAATGAACATTGCACAATGGATCGTCTGCTCAGCCGCTTGTATGGCGGTTGGCTGCAGTGGACTGGAGCGACACATCCGTCCAAGCGAGCAAGCAACGGTCTATGCATCCCCAAGTTTGCAAAGCGACGCTGTTAGCCAAAGCAAGACTGGCATCAATACACCGTTGGACGAAGACTACGCATTGCGAACTCAACCGGTTTCGCAAGCCGCGTATGCTCATCAGTCGTCTCAAGCTGCCGGTGTAGTCGAACCCGCGTCCGTTGACGTTGTCATGGTCGATCCAGTGGCCTCGCCTGAAGCCATGGCAGACGGCGCGACGCTCGAAGAACTTCTGTCGCTTGCGTTCGCTAACAATCCCGCCATTAAAGAACTGGCCGCGACGACTCAGATCGCAGCAGGTTATCGCACACAAGTTGGTCTGTACGCCAATCCGATGCTAGGCTACCAGGGCCAACAGTTGGCTGGCGCTGGGACAGATCAGCACCTACTATTCGTTCAACAGCAGATCATTACCGGCGATAAGCGTGCACTGAATCGTGCTGTACTTAATGAGGCCGTACGAGCTCAAGTGCAAGAACTAGAAGCGCAGAAGTTTCGAGTTGCGACAGACATCAAGATCGCCTATTACGACAGCCTTCGAATTCAAGAACAACTCGCATCGATCGATCAGTTTTTTGAATTGCTGAAGCAAGGGGTGAATGCGGCTGAGAAACGTATGCAAGCAGGCGAAGGCTCCAGGATCGACCTTTTACAGACTCAGGTTCAAATCAAGCAACTGGAACTTGATCGCAGACAGCTCTCGGCCTCGCTGTCGGCCCGACTGCGGGAGATCGTTGCTCTAGCTGGCATGCCGAACATGCAGCTACAGGCGGTCGCGGGAGAACTGCCAAAGCTTCCAGCGAGCCAAGACTGGAAAGCAATTGAAGACGAACTTGTTGCCACTAGTCCCGAGTACGCTGCCGCACAAGCTCGAATTCATCAAGCCAGTGCAGCGATCCGACGTCAAGAATCTCAGCCCTTACCAAATCTAAGCGTCCAGTTCGGAGCAGGCGTCGATAACAGCACCGACTCGGGCATGATGAATGTGCAGGTTGGTGCGCCAATTCCAGTTTTCAACAAGAACCAAGGCAACATCGCTGCGGCTCGCGCTGAGTACTGTCGAGCGGTGCAAGAAGCACAGCGCATCGACAACGCGATTCGTGCGCGGCTCGCGATTGCTTCTGGGGACTACGCTCGAGCAGCCGAGGCCGTCGACATGTACTTAAGCGAACTTTTGCCCGCTGCCCAAGAAACATTGGATCTAGCCGAGGGCGCGTACCGAGCCGGTGAACAGGATTTCATCCAGCTACTGGTTACGCGACGAACGTACTTTGACACGAACCTTGCCTACATCGCAGCTCGTGCCCAACTGGCCACGGCGCAGGCACAAATCGATGGTTATCTGCTGACCGGGGCGCTCAATGCTGTCATTAATAACAGCGGAGACGACTCGCTTCGGGGACTAACCCTTGACCAGGAATAAGCGTCTCTGATTCGATCGCAGCTCAGAATGAACTAGTTACCTAACCGTCGTTGCGGTATCATTAAAAGGTCCGCGTGCCATGAACTTCAATCCCGTAATTCGTAAAAGTTGGCTCGTAATGTTCTTTGCCATTCGCCTTTTGACACTGGTTGCCTTCACCGCTCACGCGGTGCTCGGTTGCTGTTTGTCTCATGGCAGCTGCATGCAAGAACAAGCCGCCATCTTAACGGGGCATGGCTGCGACCACGATGGACATGCGTGCGATTCACATGGACACGATGATGAACACGCATCGAACGGTCACGAGATAGCCACAGCGTCGATTGCCGAGAATGGCGTTGATACTTGCCCGTTGGAAGGACACGGCCACTCCAATCATTGTGATGACGGCCAGTGCGTATTTGGAATCGCCGAAGCTCCGACTAGTTTTTCAGACCTCCAGTCCATCGCCAATCCAGTTTGGATCAATGCGTCCGTTGACTTTTGGCAAGTTGCATCCCGCGCTGCTGACTTCGTTGGCAGTTGGCTGGATGGTCCGCCAAAGGCACCTCTTAATCGCGCCGTACACCAAGTGTGGCTAATTTGATAGGGCATTCGCACGTCCGAGCAACAACTCTTGTTTTTGCTGGTCGTTTCTTCAGCCCACAAACGTAGTTGAATTCCTGCTTCGCAAGAGCAATCAGCTGTTTGCTGCGCGTAACTCTGCGTTACTCGTAGCCCAGGTTCTTGCATTGCTGGACTGAAACAACTGCCTGCCGCAGATCAATGTGCATGCTCATCTCCACGCACATTCTAGATCGAGTGGCCGCGCGCTATCACCTTCGAAATGGATTTTCAATTGTCGAGTTTACTATGAAAAAGCTCTCACTTCAGGCGATGTTCAGCAACCCATGGATTAGATGGGGCGTTGGATTGTCATTGGTTGCCGTCGCTGTATTTTTCTATCCCAAGTGGTGGCCAGCCTTAAACGGCTGGATCGACGGAACGGTTGCTGCTCGCAAGGAATCCATGCGCGAGGCAGGCGAAGGGGATGCCCATTCAGACGAAGAGCACGACCATGCTCATGAAGAAGATGGACACGACCACGCAGGACATGACGAGAGCAGCTCGCTCGAGCTGACTCCCCAATCGCTTAAGAACCTTGGCCTAACGCCTGAGTACCTTCGGCCAATTGAGCTTTCAAACTTCTATCGTACCGTCACCGTTCCAGCGATCGTTGTCGCGAAGCCGGGCCGAACCGACATCAAGGTCTCTTCGCCCATGATCGGCATTGTGCAACATGTACACGCCGTGAGCGGCGAGGCAGTCGTACCGGGGGATATGCTTTTTGAAGTTCGTCTGACGTATGAAGATCTCGTCGACACGCAGACGCAGTTGCTTAAGAACTTGGCTGACGTTGCTGTGGAAGAACGCGAGATCACGCGGCTTGAAGAAGTGACTCGCTCCGGTGCAGTCGCCAGTAAGATCTTGCTGGAACGGCAGTACGCTCTTCAAAAACTGCAAAGCTCAATTGCCGCCCAACGAGCTGCACTGAAACTGCATGGGCTGAGCGACGAGCAAATCGACACGATTGTTCGCGAACAACGCTTGCTGCGCGATCTCACCATTGTCGCTCCGGAAATCGACAATCATTCACATGATGAAAATAATCTGCGATTGAGCGATCGCCGATTTCGAGCAGCCTCCTTTCAGCCTCAGAATCAACCGCCGGCAGTTCACGAGCCAGAGCCGTTGATCTTGGAACGATTGAGCGCTTCAAAGGGGCAAGGTGTACAAGCCGGCGAGATGCTCTGCACGCTTTCCGACTATTCGTCTCTCTACATCGAGGGCAAGGCGTTTGAACAGGATGCCCCAGCGATCGCCGAAGTTGCGGCTAAGGGCTGGCCAATCGAGGCGATCATTCCAGGAGTGTCGGGCCAAGAAACCTTAGCCGACCTTAAGTTAGCATTCGTTGCGAACGCCGTTGATGCGCAGTCGCGAACGCTGTCTTTCTTCGTCAATTTGCCAAACAGAATTCTTCGCGATGAAACCACAAACGAGGGACAAAGATTTGTCACTTGGAAGTATCGCGTAGGTCAGCGGCTTGAAGTTCGCGTCCCCGTTGAGGCTTGGGAAAAGCAGATTGTTCTTCCAGTGGATGCGGCTGTGAAAGACGGAGCGGATTGGTTTGTGTTTCAACAGAATGGGGATCACTTTGATCGTGTCGCCGTACATGTGAAGTATCGAGACCAGAAATATGTTGTGATCGAGAGTGACGGAGCAATCTTTCCAGGCGACGTGGTTGCACTGCGTTCTGCGCATCAGATGCAGATGGCCATCAAAAACAAGTCCGGTGCAGGTGCAGACCCGCACGCAGGCCATAACCACTAAGCACGGAGCACTCTCGAATGTTAAATGCATTAATCAAGTTCGCGCTCCATCAGCGCTTGCTAGTCATTGCCATCGCACTTGGATTGATCGGAATCGGCACCTGGCAGATTTTCCAGATGCCTATCGATGTATTCCCTGATCTAAATCGTCCTCGTGTCGTGATCATGACCGAAGCGCCAGGAATGGCCCCGGAAGAAGTCGAAACGTTGATCACGTTTCCCATCGAAACCACGATCAACGGTGCCAACGGCGTGGAAGCAGTCCGAAGCTCCTCTGGCGTAGGCATTTCCGTCATCTACGTCGAATTCGCCTATGGCACAGACGTTTATACAGACCGGCAGATCGTGGCTGAACGAATGCAGTTGGTACAAGATCGCTTGCCCGCGGGCATACAGCCACAACTCGCACCGATCTCGTCCATCATGGGACAGATCCTGATGCTGGGAATGTGGACAGACAATCCGGATGTCACCCCCATGGAATTGCGAACGGAAGCAGATTGGGTCGTCCGCCAACGCCTGCTTACGATTCCAGGAGTTTCGCAGGTTTTTACCATGGGCGGCGAGCGCAAGCAGTTTCAAGTTCGTGTTAATCCCGATGCAATGACGCGTTACGGTGTCACGCTCGAACAAGTCGAAACTGCGGTTAGCAAGAGCAACGAAAACGGGACCGGAGGATATCTTGACCAACAAGGCCCCAGTGAATTTCTGGTTCGCAGCCTTGGACGAATTCAATCTGTCGGCGACCTGCAGGATATACCTATCACGATCCGCGATGGCCGGCCGGTGCTACTGTCGCAAGTCGCTGAGATTCATGAGGGCGCGCAAGTCAAACGCGGTGACAGTTCGGCGTTCGTACGAAAAGCTGAAGGCGAATCGGCGTTCTCCGGTGGTCCAGCTGTCGTTCTAACTGTTAACAAGCAGCCCGGCGCGGATACGAGAGCCGTTACCGATTCCATCATGGAGGCTCTTGCGGAGCTAAAACCATCGCTCTCACCGGGAGTCCGGATTGAAGCGACGTACTCGCAAAAGTCATTCATTGATCGTGCGATTAAAAATGTCGAAGAAGCACTTCGAGATGGTGTGATCCTCGTGGTCATCATCCTGTTCTTGTTCTTGATGAATGTACGCACGACCTTTATCACGCTGACTGCAATACCACTATCGCTGGTGATGACGGCATTGATTTTTGCTGTGTTTGGGCTCTCCATCAATACGATGACGCTCGGCGGCATTGCTGTGGCGATGGGCGAGTTGGTTGACGATGCGATTGTTGATGTCGAGAACATTTTTCGACGGTTGAAAGAGAATCGTTCGGCCGCGAACCCACTTCATCCACTGTTAGTCGTCTACCGAGCGAGTGCAGAGGTTCGTCGATCGATCGTCTTCAGCACGATGATCGTTATTCTCGTGTTCCTGCCTCTGTTTGCACTTGGTGGCATGGAAGGCAAACTGTTTGCTCCGCTGGGCGTGGCATACATCGTATCGATCCTGGCATCCTTGTTGGTGTCGCTGACGGTGACTCCGGTGCTGTCCTATTGGCTACTGGGGAGCATCAGCAGCAAGGGCCACGAGAAGGATGGTTTTGTACTGCGAGGTGTGAAGTGGATTGGAGAACGTGTCATCCGTTTCAGTCTTGCGTTCCCGTGGCTTAATTTAGGCGTAACTGTTGCGATCGTCGTCTTGGCCGGTCTATTCTTATCGCGGCTGGAGCGAGACTTCTTGCCTCCGTTCAATGAAGGCACTGTTCAGCTAAACGTTGTGTTGCCACCCGGTACCTCGCTGGCTGCATCGGCAGGGATTAATCGCACGGTTGAGTCGGCTTTGATGGAGATACCCGACGTTCAACGATTCGTGAGACGCACTGGTCGCGCGGAATTGGACGAACATGCCGAAGGGGTCAATATGAGCGAGTACTTGATTGAGCTCGACCCGAATTCGTCACAATCTCGTGAGCAGCAACTGCAGAACATCCGTAGCTCGATGGATCAAATCCCAGGCATCGTCACCGCCACGGAGCAGCCAATTGCTCACTTGATCTCTCACATGCTCTCGGGCGTTAAGGCCCAGGTTGGCGTGAAGCTCTATGGCGATGATCTCGATCTGCTGCGGCAAAAGGCGGAGCAAATCAAAGCTGAGATGGCAATTGTGCCTGGCGTGACCGACTTGATGATTGAACCTCAAGTCATCATTCCTCAATTGCGAGTCGAGATGGATCGAGGGCAACTCAAACAACTTGGTTTGCAAGTCAACGACGTAAATGAGTACGTCCAAACTGCGATGAATGGCAAAGTTACCTCAGAGATTCTCGACGGCATGCGCACTTTCGATCTCACCGTTCGCATGCAAGATAACTATCGCGAGGATATCAACGCACTCAAGCGACTGCCAATTCAGTTGCCTGAGGGTGGCACAGTACCGCTTGGTAATGTCGCTCGTATTTACGAGTCTGGCGGCCCCAACACGGTGAATCGCGAGAATGTGCGTCGGCGTGTCGTCATTCAATGCAACGTTGCAGACCGTGGCGTCGTCGATGTAGTGCAAGACATTAAGAAGGCGATCGCGCCGATCATCGAGACCTTACCCGCTGGTTATTACCCAACCTATGAAGGTCAATTTCAAAGCCAACAATCCGCGAGCCGTGTCATTGGAATCCTGTTTGCGATCTCTCTCGTCGGTGTGTTCTTCGTCCTATACACGCTGTTTCGCACCGTGAACTTGGCACTGCAAGTCATGGCTGCATTGCCGATGGCCTTCATCGGCTCGGTGGCTGCTTTGGTGCTTACCGGTCAAACAGTGACGATCGCATCGATGGTTGGCTTCATTTCGCTGGCTGGTATTGCGTCGCGAAACGGCGTGCTTCTGCTCCAGCACTACATCCATCTCGTGGAGTTCGAAGGCGAAAGCTTTACCAAGGAGATGATTGTCCGTGCGGGCCTTGAACGACTTGCACCGGTGCTGATGACTGCACTGACCGCCGGTATCGCGCTTATACCGCTGGTGCTCGCGGCCGGCGAACCGGGGAAAGAGATACTTTACCCCGTGGCAACAGTGATTCTCGGAGGCGTTGTCAGTTCGACAATGCTCGATTTCTTCGTCCACCCCGCTTTGTTCTGGCTATTCGGCATTCGGTCCGCCGAGCGAGCCGTGAAGGCTGCACACACGCAAATCGAACTCAATGACGAGGTCGTTGCTCGAGCAGCTTAGTGTTCCCCTTTTGAAAAGAGCCTTGGTGTTCAGGGCTCGTACGTTGTCGTGATTCCTTAAACGGAGTGTAAAGAGATGAAACGATTATTTTCAGTTTGCGTTGCAGGTATTGTTTCGCTGGGCTGTCTAAGTTCAACGCCCGTCTGGTCGCAACAAACCGATGCTCATGCTGGCCACAATCACGGCGATCATGCCGACCATGCGCATGGTGGCGAGACGTTGGCTTTCGTGCTTCCCGAGTGGAAAACCATGCACTTTGAAGACGCTGCCAAAGCCCAGCAGCACCTCGATATGGTGACAAAGCTTGGATGTGAAGTTAAGCAGGGTAAGCACGCCGGACATATCGATCTTTCCTACCGATGTCCTAATTGGAAGTCCATGGAAGTTAAGACTCATGCGCTCGCTGAACAATGGCTGGGTTGGCTCAAGGGAAGCGGCTTTGATGTTTCTCACGGTCACGTCGACGCGTCATACGCCGAAGGCAAGGAGTCGGTAGAGTTCCGATTGGTTAAATGGAAGTCGGTACACGGCAATGGCGGCGAACAAGAAAAACAATTTGTTGACACGCTCACACGACTAGGGGTCGAAGTTGCCGCTGAAAAACATGGAAACCACAGCGATATCCGCTATCGCAGCCCCGTCTGGCGCGACGTTCACGTTGCCGACCATGCCGCTGCTGAACAGCTCATGGCATGGCTCAAAAAGAGCGGCTTCGAAGTCGCAGCGCACAAGCACTAGACCACGCCAACCTCCTCTCAAAATTCAAACAACTTTCTCAATAAGGATCATTGAACCATGAAGTATTTCTATTTCTGCACACTGGCAGCAGTAGTGCTTGCAGCGGGTTGCAACAACGACTCAGCACAAACTAGCGAATCCGATGCACCTCTGGTGATGGACTCCGCTCCACCGGCCACCGTTGACTCACACGCCCATCCAACCGAAGGTCCACACCACGGGACGCTAATCGAATTGGGTAACGAAGAGTATCACGCTGAACTCGTACACGATGAGACGACCGTCACCATCTACATTCTTGACGCTGCCGCTACGAAAGCGATCCCAATCGACGCAACTGACATAGCCATAAACCTTGTCCACGAAGGAAAGGCTGAGCAGTTCAAACTTATTGCTACTCCAGATGCCGATGACCCGGCAGGTAAATCGTCACGGTTCTTGTTGCAAAGCACCGAGTTGGTTGAAGAGCTGGAACATGAGCATGCCGCAGCAAAGCTCAGCGTCGTGATCGGCGGGAAGGCCTACCGCGGTGAGATTCATCACGACCACGCCGGGCACGATCATGCGCATTAAACGTGATAAACAGCGAGCGGCGGGCCATTGTCAACTTGGTGCGTTCCTTGCACTGCTTCATCGCGCCTAGCACACCCGCCGCCTCTTTGAAAGAATCGGAGGAACCATGGAGAAACTAAAGCTTGAAATTCGTTTGCTTTTTGGCAGTGAGATCGATTCGGCGGATGCCTGCATCGAACGCATGATCTCATTGCTGAAAACCAAGAGCGGCATTGAATCAGCGCATCTCTCTGTCTCTCCGACCGGCCAACCTGGCACCGTCTGCATTCACTTCGATCCAGCGGTTGTTTCAGCTTCGGAGGTGCGTGATGCGGCATTAAAGAGCGGTGCGTCGTTGGATGCAACCTATGGGCACCTTCTACGGACAGGGCTGGCAATGCACGCCCGTCGTGCAAGTGCGATCGAAGCCAACCTGGGGCGAGTCAGAGGCGTACTTGAAGCGGTTGTCTCCCCGGATGGCACAATCCGAGTTGAGTTCGACCGACGGCAAAACGACGAAGCGACGATAGATCAATTGCTCCGTAGCTGGACCAAAGACACGGAAGAGTTGAAGCAAGACTCACACTCTCACGGTGCCAATACCACAGACCACAGGTCGCATGACGAAACGGGACACGACCATGCACATGGTGGCGTGTTTGGAGAAAAGACAGAACTTATCTTTGCGATTCTTTGTGGCATACTGCTGCTACTTGGCTGGTTAATTGAATCCTTCACTAATCTCAATCAATGGATACCACTTGGGCTTTACATTTCCGCTTACGCTTTTGGTGGCTACTACACCGTCGCACAGGCATTCGCGAAGATACGTGCGGGCAAGTTTGAAATTGATTTTCTGATGATCGTCGCTGCAGCGGGCGCGGCCGTACTGGGGGCATGGGCAGAAGGCGCATTGCTACTGTTTCTCTTTAGCATCGGTCACGCTTTGGAAGGCTACGCGATGGGCAGAGCCAAGCGGGCAATTGAGGCGTTGTCCGAACTCGCTCCCAAAACGGCGCGAGTTAGACGCAATGGTACCGAACAAGAGATCGCAGTCGATGAGTTGGTTGTCGGTGATGTTGTCATCATCAGGCCGGACGAGAGTGTTCCAGCAGACGGGTTTGTGATTGCTGGCGAATCAAGTATCAACCAAGCCCCAATCACCGGCGAAAGTGTACCTGTCGACAAGCGGCCCGTTGATGATATTGATGCTGCAGCGTCCGATTCCGAATCACTTCCCCAGGAACATCGTGCGTTCGCTGGCACGACCAACCAATCCGGATCGCTCGCAGTTCAAGTGACGAAGCTCACGTCGGAGAATACTTTAGCGCGAGTCTTGACGATGGTGAGCGAAGCGGAAACGCGGATATCACCAACACAGAAGTTCACGAAGCAATTTGAGCGATACTTCGTTCCAACGGTCATCGCAGGTGTGGTATTGTTGTTGTTGTTTGCGCCACTGGTCCTCGATGAGAAATTCAGCCAATCGTTTTACCGAGCTATGGCAGTCCTCGTTGCTTCCAGTCCCTGTGCGTTGGCAATTGCCACGCCCAGCGCAGTACTCAGTGGAGTTGCCCGAGCTGCTCGTGGTGGAATTCTTGTTAAAGGTGGTGGACCACTGGAAAGCCTCGGTGGTCTTGATGCAATCGCATTTGACAAAACCGGCACACTGACCGAGGGTGAGCCCAAAGTCACAGACGTTCGCACTGCCGAAGGTGTCGATGAGTCGGAGCTTTTGCGAATCGTGCTCGCAGTCGAAGACCTCAGTAAGCATCCGCTTGCCAAAGCAGTCGTTCGCGATGGCAAGAGAAGACTAGGTGAAAGAGGGGCTGGAAGTGCAGAAGAGATACCAGCCGCGACCGATTTGAAGAGTATCACAGGGCGAGGTATCCAAGCTACCGTCGGTGGTGAAGTCGTTCACATCGGAAAGGATGATTTGTTTAATGAAGTCAATGGCCCGAAGGTACCTGACAGTGTTCACGAAATCGTCGAATCGTTGGAAGAAAACGGACGCACGACGATGATTGTTCGCCGCGGTGATCGTTATCTCGGCGTGGTCGGTTTGATGGATACGCCGCGAGAAGCATCGAAGCGAACGATCGCCCGGCTTCGAGAACTAGGCATCAAGCGAATGATTATGATTTCCGGAGATAACCAGAAGGTCGCCAGCGCTGTCGCGAAAGAAGTCGGACTCGATGAAGCCCGAGGCGACTTGATGCCCGACGATAAAGTCAACGAAATTAAGAAGCTGCAAAGCGAAGGAGGTGTGGCGATGGTCGGCGACGGCGTTAACGACGCCCCTGCCATGGCATCCGCTTCCGTTGGCATTGCGATGGGAGCCGCAGGTAGTGACGTTGCTCTTGAGACCGCCGATGTCGCCCTGATGGCCGACAATCTCGATCACTTGCCACTTGCCATCGGACTGAGCCGAGCCACACGACGAATCATTCGTCAGAACCTTTGGATCAGCCTCGGCATGGTCGTCTTCCTTGTCCCCGCCACGATACTTGGACTCAACATCGGCCCCGCCGTTGCCTTGCATGAAGGTAGCACGCTAGTGGTAGTTTTCAATGCGTTGCGGTTGTTTGCATATCGCGAATAGAATCTCTTGCATGTTCTGAACGAAAAGCGATTAAAGCCCTAATTCTTTGCGGCGGTGGACATCCCTCAGAATATTGACGCCACCACGCACAACAATCCCGGCGATCAGCACGGCAATCATCAAATCGGGAAGCTGGGACCCAAGTATTAGAACCAAGATGCCCGAAACGATGACGCCGATGTTCGCGATGACGTCGTTCGCTGAGAAGATATAAGATGCCCGAAAATTGATGTCGCCGCCTTTATGTCGGCTGATCAATTTTAAACAAATCGCGTTGGCGATAAAGGCAAGGAAGCCTGTGGATATCATCGCGGGTCCGAGCGGCTCGCTGTCGCCAAGAAATCGGCGTACTGCTTCTAGTAAGACACCCACACCAAGAACGATCTGCAGCGTGCCGCTAACAGTTGCTGCGCGTACGCGGATGATCTCGGCGCGACCAACAGCGTAGAGACTGATTGCGTAGACGCTTGCGTCCGCAAGCATGTCCAGTGAATCAGCAATCAAGCCTGCGGAACTTGCTAGCAAACCCACCGCGAGTTCGATGCAGAACATCGCCGAATTGATCAGCAGCACTACACGAAGCGTCTTCCTCTGGGCATCGTTCTCGCCTTCTAGTTCACATCCGCAGTCCGTCATCACCACCTCCCTTGATCTCAAACCGTACTATCATACCTCGTCACGCGCCGCAGTACACAAGGTCTTCCTACTGACTTCAATGCTTCGTGCTCTCGGACTTAATCATCCAAGAGTTCATCCTCACGGGGCGATTACCGGATACGGTGGCATGCTTGGGTAATAGTGACCTGGATTGCCCTCGGGCAGATCGTCAGGGTAGTGATAACCTGGTGGCAAGTGATAGGGATGATCTGGTGGGAGCCGCGGCCAGACGATGTTGGGCAATGGCGGCGGTGCTTCAATATCGAGCTATCGGATCACCGTGTTGGAACGCGATCTTCTTTGCAGGGCAAAGGCGACATTGCTGAATTTGCTTGGTCGCGAGGAAGTCACGGACTTCTTGATATGCTGCCGTTGGCGGACAGGCTTGGTAGTCGCGGAAGAGTTGCCACGCGGATTCGTCAGCGAGGTTCAGCTTGCGGGACATGATTGCATGGTAGGCGAGCGCGGGGCATTTCCACAAGCATTGCTTGTAGAGCTGGGTACATGTGCGCTGGAGGCAGATGCTCCATGCGGCGCGTGGATCGCTATCGAAAGGCATCGGCTTGCTTTCGATCATGCGGTACTGCTGTCGCCAGCCGCGATGCGATTTGCGGACGTTGATTTGCAGGTCTGGGTAGAGATTTCGCCACTCGCGGATCTGCTGGCAGACGACGCGAAACCGCTTCATGTACTCTGGAGCACGTCCATGCTGGGAGACGTCCATACGGAAGCGGTTGCCGATCAGAACGCGGGGCAGGTCGGGATGACGATCCAGGTAGAATCCGTTCGTGACGAACAGTCCTTCGGCGTTTGGGAACGACTGTCTTGCAAGCTCGATGATTGAAATCAACTCCGGGTTGAGTGTTGGTTCGCCACCGAGAATGGCTATACGCTTGGGCGCAAGCCGGCCTTGCCACGCTTCGAAGTTCGCGCGTGCCTCATCGAGACTCACGATTCCGCCAGCATGAAAGTTGGAATAATGCGAGCACTGCGCACAATAAAGATTGCACGCATGTGCTGCATGGAACTCGAGATTGGGTAACTCGATCATCAACATCCTTCCGAATCACTCGAACCAGCTTCATCACCTGAGCCTTCGCTGCCTGCGTCGCCACTTCCGCCTGGTGGCTTCGGTGGTTTCACGTCGTGGCCTGGATGCCCTGGTGGCAAGTTGTCTGGCCAGTGGTAGCCAGGAGGCAGATGGTATGGATGATGCGGAGGTAGCCGTGGCCAGATGATGTTGGGCAATGGAGGCGGTACCAATACTTCGATCGGCGGCTCCGGCACCGGAGGCCATACCCAATCTTCCGGCCACCAATCGGGTCGAGGCTCCGAGCTGGAACCTGGCGGATCTGGCGGTGGAACGTACGGTAGCGGTTCACCTGGCGGATCAAACGGCGGTGGAGGCCAACCCGGTGGTCGCTCGCCGTTGGGACCAAATGGTCCATGGTTCGTTGTTGTCATATTCACTCCTTTGTGAGTTGGAAACGAAAGAAACAGGAATCAACGCCAGAGAACTTTGCCAAGGTTGTGCTTCCGCAAGGCTTGTTTCAGAAAGACTGGGCGATGTCGCTTGTAGGCCGGCGGATCGACGTGGATGTGCGGGAATACATGGTCCATCGCCACGCCCACCCTGACGCCGGCAATCTTGGCTCGCCAGAAGAAGTCCCAGTGCTCGTCGACCTTCAGTTCTTCATCCCATCGGATGGCCTGCAAGATGTCGCGATGGGCAACGAAGCAGTTACAAACGAATGCGCACTCGGCGATGTCGCCGATGCGCCGATACTCACCGCGTGGAATGTGAAGAATGCCACCGGCTGACTTCAGCAAACGTGGCGCGCCATCAGGATGGGCACGATGCGGTTGTTTGCTGAGCGTTGCCAATAGATCGAGGCGACTCGATTCGAACTTGCGCACGAGATCATTCAGTCGCGTCTGCGGACCAACGACGTGATCGTCATCGGAGAAGATCACCATGGGAGTCTGGGCGGCTTCGACTAGACGATTGCGACCAGCCGACAACCCGATGTCATATTCAGTCTCAATGAGTCGATCGACCAACACTGCTTCGTCTGGACAGACTTGAGAGAAACGCAGCTCTGGCTTTCCGTCATCGAGGACGTAGATCAGCGGACGCTCAACGCCACAATGCTCGTAAATGCTGCGCACTAGAGTCGCGCAGCATTGAGGACGATGGATGGTCTTAATGCAGAATGTGACGCGATCACGCATGAACGATACCTCCTCCTGGATAACGCAGTGAATCAAAGCCATGTTTGCGGAGTCCTAGTCGGCGGAACTTCGGTCGGGCTCGCAGAGCTCCGTAAGGCTTGGCTGCCACATGGTCGTGGACTACCGAGCAGTCGAGAGCCACGGCGATTTGCAGATGTTCGATATGGGACGCTCGGTAGAAGAACTCCCAGTGCTCGTACGTTTTGATCTCGTCATCCCAGCGAACACGGGAAATCGTGTCACGCCGCGCTAGGAAGGCGTTGCTGACCATGTCGCACCAACTGGTCTCACCGATACGTTTGTGTTCGCCTCGATGCATCCAAATCCGGCTGCCATTCATCAGCGGGCTGAACAGCATTGGACGGCCACCCGCGCCCTGACGCACAGCCAAAATGTCGAGGCCGTACTCCATGAACCGCTGGTAGACTCGGTCAAGATGCAGATCTGGCGTTACGACCTGGTCATCATCGAGCAAGAAAATGAACTCGGTTTCTGCTGCGTCGATTGCTGTATTGCGTCCAACGCCGACGCCCACATCGTGTTGCTCAAGGTCAATCACTTTGCAGTGTTTAGCGGTCTCGGGATACTTTCGCGAGAACCAATGTTCTGGCAGGCCATCGTCCACGACCACGATCTTGGGTTCGCCGAACTCCTTTCGAAGCGACTGGACGAGTCGATGGCAGGCCCAAGGCCGATGAATGGTCTTGATGCAAAAGGTAATGTCTTGAATGGGTACAGTTGCGTCCATGTTTCACCACGCGTTAAGAAGTTTGCGAGCAAGTTTGATGGCATGGCGATAGTCTTTGAGACGCTTCGCGCTGCGTTTGATATGCAAGATCGAGCTCAGTGGAGCGACGTTCCCGTAAAAGGAGATCAGCGAATTGTCAAAGGCCTTCTCAAAGTCGTCTGCGGTACAGCCCATGACTTCTCGCATCACATCTAGCGGTGGCGAACAGGCGATACGAGTCGATGCGCGTAAGCCTCCGGCTCCGTCAGGCTCGCCTCGCTTCCACGGTTTTCGAAGCGATCCAGCCGCCACATCGACCGCGGCTTGCCACTCGTCATCGCTAAGGTTGGGATCAAGCCAGATGTCGAGATCGCCTTCCTCCCAATCGATCCCGTGCAAGCGAAGTGCGCCGGAGCCGATGATGATGTAGCGATGTCGAAACTTAGCGAGAACATCTTCCACTGGTGTCATTGAGGCACTCCTTTACTTCTTGGCGTGCCGAAGGACGCCTCAACGATGGCCAGGCTGCCAGCTAGGATTCGCTTACTAAGCTCGCGGTATCGAGGTCGATGAGCGTCATGGAGCAGCGTTGGTGTCTTGGTAGCCCAGCGGTTGCAGACATCCACGCGTGACCTTCCGTCGACCAGAACAAGGTCGGGAGACAGATCATCGGCCGACTTCACATACTCATCGAATTGTCCTGGCTGCGCAGGCTCAAGTGCTTCTGATGGCCATGCCGGCGGCGCATACCGCAACTCAACATTGCTTGGATAGGGACTGCTGGCGCGAAGCCAAGCTGCGTCGTGTTCGATCGAGGTGACCTTTGCTACTCGGTCAGAGAGCCAGAAGGTAGAGCGTCCGCTTCCATACTCGAGAACGTGATAGTCAGGCTTAAGCAACGATTCAAACGCGGTGATTTCGGCTGGCTGCATCCATGGCGTGGGCTCTTGAAACCTCCGTTTTACTGGATGGTAAATCGTCTCAGCCAAGCCCAGTGGCATGAATGGCTTCCAGGTCACCGTATGCGAATTGGGAATCGCCACTGGACTAAATCCACAGATTGCAGCAATCGTCGGAAACCGCAGCTCACCAGTCGCATCGGGCAGACTGGGCAAGTACTCGTTGTATGCTGTTGATGTCCGTTCTAAGGCTTCGTGAGAGACCAAAACGCAAGAAAACGGAACGATCCCAGTGGCAAAGGGGGCGATGGTTTGCGGTAACGATTTCCAGTGTCGCCTGAACCAATCGGGCTCCCGATGAAACAAGCGGATTGAAGGTGCTGCGAGTGGATAGCGAGCAACGTCGCTGAACCAGCCATCGACCTCAACATTCACCAGCGTGTCCCATTCGAAGATCGCGTAACGATCCGAGTCTTGTTTCGGATTTCGAAACCAGTCGATTAGCAGGAGATCTGTCGCTTTGGCCCGAAGATGTGGAAATGTGTTAACGACATCGCGCCAAAGCGATGAGCTGCAATCATCGATTGAAAAGCCACCTGGAAGCGGCTCCGATGACGATATCGCAACCACTGATCCACGCGAGAAACGCTTCAGTCGCTCAAAATGGTCATAGGTCACTGCATCGGTGCGATGATGAATGAACAGGCTCGTGGTATTCATGAATTCACCCGAACTTTCGTAGCTGAGGATTCACATGTGCGATCGCCGAATCGATCTCTTCGGCAGAGGGCTCAATGCCGAGGAATGCGATCAGTTCATTGATCACCGTTTCAGGTTCTTCCGTTAGCTTGGCGAAGTTGATCCGATGGACGTGGACTTCTGGATGCTGTTGGATGAACGTCTCGCGATGTTCAAGAAGCGAACGCTGGAGTTTGTCGCAGGCATCATCGCCGGCCGCGAACCATTGGCCTGGATGTCGGCTGCTTCGATCTTGAAGGGATCGAATCGAGGCTTCGATTGGGCGATCGACTGCGATGATTCGCAGCGAGTTACCGAGGGCTTCGTAGAGGTGGTTTGCGAATCGGCAGAGATGCGGATACTTGCCGCCTGCCACGGTTCGATCGCGAATGGCTTCTGCCTTCCGCGTTACGATCCAGGCTT